>DEIL01000239.1 GCA_002352445.1 Desulfobulbaceae bacterium UBA2775 | reverse complement strand
TCGAGTGACCTTTTTACGAGGTTGTCAAACATAGTAAATCAGACATGTCGCAGCGCAGTAATCGGATCCATCCTTGCAGCCTTCCAGGCCGGCTGCAAGCTTGCAAGAACTGAAATAAGAATAACGATGACGGCCACGGTGACAACATCCCCCGTTTGGATAGTGGGCGCCAGCAATAAACCTTTCTGGCGGCCAAAGTCGAAGCTTAACTGAACAACGTTCATGCCACCAATGATGATAAGACTGATAATAACACCAATCAGGGTGCCAAAGAGCCCAAGCAGGAATCCTTCAACAATAAAGAGGGAGAGTATTTTATTTGGCACAGTACCAATAGCGGCAATGGTACCGATTTCGTTTATACGTTCAAATACGGCCATAATCATGACATTCATGATGCTCACCAGGACAATAGCCACCAGCATCACCTTTATGAAAAGAGTCATCAAATCAATCATGCGGGCAATATTGAAGAACGGCGACAATTTCTGCCAGGTATGAATCTCAAAAACCGGTTTATCCATCTTGTTTTTCAGCGGTCCAAGTGTAGCCGTCATGCTGGAATAGACCTGTTCCATATCTTCAATATCATTGAGACGAATAGCAATCTCACTGACTTCCTTACCCTCTGTACGCAGCAGACTTCTGGCATCATCTATATGGATAATACCATCCCTGCCGCCCGGCCCGGAGATACCTTCCAGAATACCACGAACCACAAAGGGTTGACCATTAACCGAGCCGTCCTTGTTGGTTGCAACCAGAACAATGGTGTCATCGATCTTAACTTCCATTCCTTTGGCAATGAGTTCAGGTACCAGAATCTCCCCTTTTGCCAGCAAACCCTCTTTTCTTCCTTTAATGATACGATCCAGGAGCATGGGTACCGTCTGTATCTCCTGCGTTGGATTAACAGCGTTTAACCGGATATTGGTGGTTTCTTTGAAATTGCTGAACATGGAACCAAGCCTGATGCGCATGGAATAGGCATCCACCTCACTGGTGCTGTCGAGAATCTCCTTCACCTTACTTAACTGACTGCCTTTAAGATTCCGATCAAGCGGCAGACTGTCAATAGAGGCCAGATAGCCTTTCTTATGGATCTGGAGATGACCCAGCATGGAATCAGTAATCTGACCCACCATCATCGCCTTGAAAGAGCCCGACACAGAAATAAAGAGGAGTACAGCCACAACCCCAAGAGTAATCAATATCGATGTGAGCAGGGTGCGTCGTTTATAGCGACGAAGATTACGGATGGCCAGTTTGAAGATATTAAACATGGTTGCCTCCTGATCCCTGCAGCAGCCTGCCATCTTCCAGAGTGAAAATGGTTTCGGCGTTCTCTACAACCCTGGGGTCGTGGGTTGAAAAGATAAAAGTAGTACCGAATTCGTCACGCATATCTTTCATAAGGGTGATAATTTTATGAGCTGTTTTTCGATCAAGATTGGCGGTTGGTTCATCGGCAAGAACCAGTTGGGCATTGGTCACAAGGGCTCGGGCCACTGCAACACGCTGCTTCTGCCCACCGGAAATCTGGCTGGGAAACTTGTCAGCCTGATCAATCATACCGACGGCATTCAGTAAATCCTGCACTCGCTGGTTTCGTTTCTGCCTGGGCCAGTTTTGTACCATGAGTAATGGATATTCGACATTTTCTGCTACTGTGAGGACTGGAATAAGATTGAAATCCTGAAAAATAAAGCCAATAGTGCTGCCGCGGAAAAGAGCCGCTTCTTTTTTATTTAATAAGCTGATATCCTGCTCGGCAACCGTAAGGGTTCCTCCTGTGGGAGGGTCAAGGCAGCCAACCATATTCAATAAAGTTGACTTACCGCTACCGGATGGACCGACAAAAGCGGCAAAAGAAGCTGGTTCAATAGTAAAATCAACCCCACGAATGGCTTTTACAACTATCTCGCCGGCGTAATACGTTTTTTCGAGATTCTCAGCCACGATTAATGACATTTTCTTCGCTCCTTTTAGCCATCTATAGCTACAATCGATCTTTTTACGAGTTCATCTTATATAACTTCTTGGTAATTTTTCTAACATCAATCCCTGAATGATTGCACCGAGCAAAATATAACATGAGAGTATGAGAGTAAACAGTAATCCAAAGTAATCAATCATCATGGGAAGGAGAGGAATCTTTATAGCCCTGGCATAGAAAAAAACCACGATCAAGCCATCGCGCATCCCATGACGGCGCAGATCATCAATCAGTGGGTACCATGCATACATGGGACCGTGACTGATCACTCCGGCAAGCAGCATTGCAAACCAACCCTTAGCGCCACTTTCTTTTCCCAGATGCTTGACAATCTGTTTTGGTTGCAGGAAAAAATTAATGGTGGCAGTCATCAGGATTACAACAGCGAGTATAGGCAGTATTTTAAAGAGAATCATGCCGCTTTTCTGCAGAGCTGCAATCGCACCACTGAAATTTAAAAAAGCGAATATACTATAACCAATAAAGACTGTTGCGAAAAATAGTTTGCCACGAAAGGCAAAGGGTTTTTCAGGTTGTTTTTTCATATGAACAGCCTGAGGGTAAGGGTTGTTATCACAGCAATGATCATGGTGAAAAAAAAGGCAAGAATATTGCGGTAGAAAGTGAAACGAGCCCCAAGAATACTTGCTTCTGCGGGCAACTGGATAAAACCAAGTGTAACCCAGGAGAGGATAAAGGCGCTTACCGCATAAAGGGATACTCCCTGTTGCAGCAACTCGCCGCCGAGCAGATAGCTGACTACAGGATTACCGGCTGCGGCAGCACCGGACAAGGTACCAATAAGTGTATCTACCCAGGGGTTATTATGGAAAAGAGTGGCGAGCATTTCTGGACTCACCAGGACCTGAAAAAGGCCAACCAGACCGATAGTTCCAAGAAGCAGCGGAGCCATAGCCCAGAATGTGAGGCAACTCTTTTTCACAACCTTCTTAAACGGCGGCCTTCTTTTGTCTTTGCTTTTTTCCATCATTTAAACTCCCATATTACCACCCACCAAGATAACCGATAAACCCGAAGAGTAGACCCACAGCAAAATTGATGAACTTTACTCTAAAAAACTCTTGGCGGGATTCGGCCAGCATAGGCAACATACCATGGCCATCCTGTACCACGGAACTGGCCAGAAAGATGCTTAAAGGAATCGAGCCTTCCACATAGAGGGTAAGAAAAATCAGGTGTGGCCCGGATTCAGGAATGAGGCCCACCAGACAAGCCAGCAGCAGGACAATAAGCTGGTTCTCCTGGAGCCAGATCTCAAAATGAACCTGGTCCAACAATAAGTGCATCAGCAACAGGGCACCAAATGTCCATAAAAACACTCTTGGCAAATGGACTTTTATCACATGTTTCCAGAGATGATCCTCCAGAAAATGATCCGGCACAGTACCGGTAATAAAAAGCGCCGTAAAAGAAACAGCAACCAGGGTAGCCCGTATCCAGTTCCATATTGGCGGTCCCAGTTCCCCGGTGACAACAGCAACGAGAAAGAGCAGCAGAGACAGGCATAAAATGGTGCGGATTAAAGTACAATGACGCCATTGTCTCCTGAGTTGTCCCCAGGGAAAACAACGGCATGTGTCCTCCTCATGAATTTCAAATTCATGGCTGCAGGAAACACGCCTGTCAATTTTCCTCGAAAACAACGCATCTGTTACAAAGCCGGCACCAAGACCGGTAAGAAGCAGAATCCCGAAAATAAGCGGGGCTTGTTCCGGTATCATTGACAGCATCACAAATGATTCATCACCACTGGTGGCAATCATGGCTGCTACCAAGGCACCCAGAGAAATTTCACGGTGAGAATAGAGTGATACTGCGGCAAAAGCACCAAGGCATCCAGGAGTAGCTCCCAGGAACGAAGCAAGAAGGTACTGTTTCCAGCGACCACCCCGCAAACCCTTTTGCCATATCCCCTGAGACAAGACATTAAGGTACTCAATGACCACCATCATCATGGCGACAAAACCGGTGATCATAATGGCGTGATTGATCGAGTATTGTAATCCGCCTGTGAAGGTATCCATTCGACAAGAAACTTTCGTTCAAGGTTGAGGCATTAGAAAAATAATTTTTCAAGGTACCTTAGGAGTTTGTCCGAGAATAAGCATTTTGTTCAAAATCGAGGTTTCCAAAAAAATAAGCACAGCCATATGCGTAATATTGCGCGCATTATTTTTTTGTGAATAACGAAGAGTTTGGGCAAAATGTTTTCTCGGACAACCTCCTAGAGTCAGCCAACTACCCAAAGTGCTATATTATCTATATTGGCCAACACCCTGTCACTTACACCCTTAAAGATGTTTTTTTCTCTATCAAGCCGACGCCCCATGACAATGGTGGAGTAGGCATGAGTTTTCATTGCCTTGATGATCCTCTGGGCAGGTTCAATGCCTGATTCATCGTGAATGCGATGGAGATGATTGGCTGGAATGTTACTCTCTTTCAAAATCTGTTCTGCAGCATGAAAATGAAAATGACCATCCGCGTCACCTTTGAGATGCTGTTCGCACCACTCTTTGCCCCATTTTTCATAAAATTTCTCCTTAGGAGCGATAGGCTGACCTGCCAACATGGAGCTTGAATGAAATAAAGAAATCTCAGCCTCTTTATCTCCCTGCAGAATAAATGCTAAATGATCGACAGCATCTAAAGTATGCAAAGAGGAATCCACCGGTACCAGGAAATTCCGGTTAGCCGGTTTGCCGCTGACAATCCATAGAGGCACTGAATGATCCTTTTGCCAAAGGGTTGCTGAGATACTGCCGAGAAGCATTTTTTGGAGACCGGAGATATCTCTTTTGGCCAAAATAATAGCATCATAGATGCCGGATTGCCCCTTTAGCAAAAGGGTGTCAGCAACACCGCTGTAGGAGAAAACAGCCTGACAGTCTATCTGTTCCTCAGCAAAACCAGCAGTCTGAAATTTCGTTTTTAAGATAGATAAATGAGTAGAAGCTGCTGTTTTTTTCTTCAATGCTATCGGATGAGAAAGTGCTACCGAAGCAATATCGCCAAGTAGCCGCTGGCTCTCGGTTACACCTTCGATTTTTACTACGCTGAGCAGATCAAATCCAACATCACCACTACCCTCAAAGATAGTCCCAAGATAATCAACCGTGACATCGTCTAAACCGGTATTGCCAATGGCAACTAATATTCTTATCTCCATATCCTCCTCCTCTTATTCATCATACCTCTTTAGATATTATTCCAGAACTCTTGTAATAAAAAACAGGTAAGCATAGACTCCGAGAGATCCAGGAAGGTTAATTAAAATTATATGGTTGAATATATTTCCATGACACTCATCCAAGCATTCTAAAATTCCGATTTATTCGGGTTAAAACCCATTGAACCAATTATCATCATTGGAGATGCGTCAATATCTTCCGCTGACATCATAGAGACCACACGTTCAAAAGAACTTTCGATCATCAACTGTTCCCAGCTCTGCAACTTGGAAAATCGTTCGGTAAACTGCTCCTGAAGAAACGGGGGAACTTCCTTCAAGATAGTCCTCCCTTTCTCTGTGAGCACAATATTAGTCTTCCGTTTATCTTCCATACTTCGTTCTCTTGTAATATATTCTTTTGTTTCAAGGCGTTTTGTAATGTCGGTCACGGTGGCCTGACTTAAACTCACATTTCTTGAAAGCTGTGTGACAGAAAGTAGATCATTGGTCAACACCGACTGTAAAATAATTAACTGAGGCCCTGTCAAGCCAAATTTCTTTTTCAAACTGATTGAATGTTGATCTATAGCCTGGATTATTTTCCTCAAGGCTATCAAAAGATTTCTGCATCGTTCATCGTTGATATTAGTCATCGCAACCCCTCTTTTTTTCATCATTTCTTTAGACTAAAACTTACAGCAAAGACACACAAAAAGCATAGGATCCGATATATTCTACCAACTAAACCATAAAGTCTTACGTAGTACATTTCAATAGAGATAGGACATTACCATTAAAAACTCAATTGACAAATTAGTTAGTATACGATATATTTTGCCGGAGAATTTGATGCTTATCGTTGAGTATGCATTGTTCAAAATAAGACGAACTGGTTCTTGTTCTTAAACATAAATCCAGTCAATCGACGCATTTCCCCTCAAGTGTCCCGCGTAAAATGGTCCGGTGTAACAGACAGGACCGACCTGCAGATAAGCACAGAATTCGACACACAACTTGTGTCTGTCCATATATGAGATATTTTGTTCTTTATGATGGTATTGTGGTCACCGGGAAAGCTGCCGGCCCCAGATATCTCCTTGTGGATAGAGATAATGTCGAAATAAAAAATGCAGCACATCTCTATGGTAAAGCTGTTTTAGAAGCCCACGACGCACTGTCAGATGAACATGGGGATAAAAACATCAGCATTCTCCAGTGTGGGATCACCGGTGAAAAACTGGTTCGGTTTGCATGTCTGATAGGTGACTTCAATCATGCTGCCGGTCGTGGGGGAATGGGAGTTGTTTTTGGCAGCAAGAATTTACCTCAAAGGATGATACCCTCCCCCAGCGCCTTTTTGAAAGGCTTCCTGATGGACTTTGCCAAGGGCTGATGTGTTGATAAAGATGCCTTTACCGAGATGCGTGGCCAATATTATGATCTGATGGGCTGGGATGATATTACTGGTCCCCAGGACGGGGAAACTGCGTGATCTTGGCCTGGAGTGGGCTATTTAGCTTTCCTTCCAATTAAGAGTAAGCTCCTCCGACGAGTATTTTGGAGGCCCCCTGGAATTATTTTTACCGAAATGCCTGACTAGAAAAAGTAATAATTTATGACAGGTATTAAATATTCTCTCCACAGGAGATTAATCTCATCAAAAATAGGAGGATTAGGATGAAAAAGTTAAAATTAGTTTTTCCACTGCTTATGCTGGTTTTGTTAAGCCTTCCATGTACTGTGTTTGCGGCACCCCAGGGTACATTGCGAGTGGGACTTAGTGCCATGCCCAATGCTATTGATCTACCCATGAGTTCGGAACGTAATGCCCACAATGTAAGTTGGCAGATATATGATCCGCTGGTCTGGACCGACGATACCGGCAAGTCGGTTCCTGCACTGGCTGAAAGCTGGACGGTTTCCAAGGATGGAACGGCATACACCTTTAAATTGCGCAAGGATGTTGTTTTCCACAATGGTGAACCCTTTAATGCCGATGCCGTGGTGTTTTCATGGAAGCGCGGAAGCGGAACAAAAATGCAGTGGAAAGATAAATGGGCTATGGCAGAGTCGGTTAAAAAGATTGATGACTATACTGTGACAATTTCCACCAAAGGGCCTAACCCTCTGATGCTCCGAATGCTGTCGGAATACTGGGCAATGGTTCCTCCCAAATATCATGCCGAGGTAGGTGAAAATGGTTTTCAGAAACATCCTGTGGGCACCGGTCCATTTGTGTTCAAACAGTGGAAAAAAGGTGACAGGATTATTTTTGAAGCTAATCCGAACTATTGGCAAAAAGGGTTTCCAAAAGTCAAAAACCTGATCTTCCGGCCAATCCCTGAATCCGCCACCCGAGTGGCAGCTATTAAGACAGGAGAAATTGATATTGTAACGCGTTTGAGTGCGGAAGAAGCAGACAGCTTAAAAGGGTTGTCAAATGTCATGCTGAAAACCTATCCGGTCGACAGGGTTTATTATATCACATTTAACAACTTGACTTCGGGCAAAGGTAAACCCACAGAAAACCCATTGGTACGTCAGGCAATGAACTATGCAGTGGATGTGGATGCCATCATCAAAGCTCTTCTTAACGGTCATGGCCATCCTATTGCCGGCTTTGTTACCTCTGGGAACTGGGGTTATGATAAAGACAATAAGCCCTTTGGTTATGACCCTGAAAAAGCGAAACAATTACTGGCCAAGGCAGGATTTCCCGATGGCTTTGAAATTGATTTTGCTGCTCCCATAGGTGCGTACACCAATTTTGAACAAGTTTGTGAAGCCATTCAGGGCTACCTTGAAGCCGTGGGTATTAAAGCTAACCTTGATCTTATGGAATCCGGCAAATACTGGAATATGGAAGCAAAAAAGGAATTGCCGCCACTGTTTGGCGACAGCTGGTCCGAGGCTACAGGGGAAGCTTTGCCTCGTTTAAAAGGTGCTCTAGGAGGAATGAAGGCCAGTTATTCTGCCTGGTCTGATCCGAAAATTGATGACCTGCTGGAAAAAATCGGTACAACTGTGGACGATGATGCCCGGGCAAAGTTATATGTCGAATTGCAGGGCTATATGATGGAAAACCCGCCGTTTATTTATCTCTATCAGCCAATTACCTTCGAGGCAATGAATCCCAAAGTTAAAGATTATAAACCTCGTGCTGCTGAAAATTATTACCTCAAAGGTACATACCTGGAATAATCGCTCGCGATTACTGTATCGGCGTTCATCATCTATGGATGAACGCCGTTAATACAAGATTTTCCAAAACCTAAAGGCGACCATCTCATAAAAATGCATTATTTGAGATGGCTAAGTAAAAAGATTCATATGTGAGACGTGTAATTTTTCTATTATTACGGCGTACTAGAGTACATCGTAATGATGGAAAAAATGCTACAACGAAACAGGTAAGCGAACCTGCGAGACTCCGGATGAAGAGTTTTTACGACGCCATCAAAGGTGTGATCATATGCAACGCTATATTCTCTCCCGTTTAATTCAATCCTTTATAATGTTGGTCGGCGTACTGTTTATTGTCTTTTTTATGCTTCAGCTCACCGGAGATCCTGTTGCGCTGATGGTATCGCGTAACGCCTCCCCTGAGCAGGTTGAAGAATTGCGTGAGGAACTGGGATTTAACCGTCCTGTGATGGTACAATTTGCCGATTTTGTAAGTAAGGCAGTTAGAGGGGATTTCGGTATGTCCCTACGCCATCACCAACCAGCTATGGAGCTTATTCTCGAGCGATTACCGGCTACAGTGGAGCTTGCGTCCATGGCTTTGCTCTTTGCCATGGTTGTTGGAATTCCACTGGGGCTGCTTGGAGGTTCTAATCCTGGTAGCATCTGGGATACTCTTGCCAGAGGAGCAGGGCTTATAGGCCAGACCATACCTAATTTCTGGCTGGCCCTGATTTTAATCATGGTTTTTGCTGTCGGCCTGGGCTGGTTTCCCTCTTTTGGACGAGAAACCCGGCAGTTCATGGGCCTTGCCCTGCCGACCAAATCTGTAATACTGCCGGCCTTTGCCCTGGGGCTGTTCACCATGGGGCAATTAGTACGGTTTACCCGATCAGCCGTGCTGGAAATTAAAAACGAAGACTTTGTACGAACGGCATATAGCAAAGGACTGGCTGACCGGCGTATCTATATCAAACATATCCTGCGTAATGCCGCCATTCCTTTGATCAGTATTCTCGGGGTTCAATTCGGTTACCTTTTAAGCGGTTCCATTTATATTGAAACCATATTTTCCTGGCCGGGCCTTGGTAATCTCCTTGCTGAATCCATTGGCAACAGAGATTTTGCCCTGGTACAGGCAATTGCATTTTTCACCAGTCTTGTTGTGGTCTCACTCAACTTGACGGCTGATATTGCCTATGGAATGGCAGACCCAAGAATCAGATACGGAGAATAGTAAATATGGATAATGAAGCGATAATAAAATCCACTGGGTCACGGATTGATGAAGAAGTTGAAGGCGGTATATGGTCCAAATTTGTTTATGTATGGCGGTTACTTTATCGTGATAAGGCAGGTATGCTCGGCCTGGCCATGTTTTTAATAGTTGTCGCGACAGCAGTATTTTCCCCTGTGTTATCACCCTACGATCCGCTGAAACAGGATCTGATGGCAGCCAAACAACCACCGGCCTGGTCTGAGAAAGGGACTATGGCCCATATTTTAGGAACGGATAACCTTGGTCGGGATATGTTAAGCAGAATTATTTACGGCAGCCGGGTATCGTTGACTGTTGGATTTTTCGGGGTTCTTATAGCATGCTCTCTGGGGATGACTATTGGGCTGATTTCAGGTTATATCGGCGGCCGGGTTGATAGTTTCATCATGGGAGGCGTCAACATGATTCTCGCCTTGCCGTACCTCGTATTTGTGGTGTTTATAGCCTCAATTTTAGGCCGGAGTCTCTTTAACGTTATTCTTATTTTTGGATTTACAAATATTCCCATTTTCGCAAGGATTACGCGGGGTGAGGTACTGCGATTGCGTGAATCAGGTTTTGTGGAATCTGCTCTCAGTATTGGCGCCACAAGAACCAGGATTCTCTATAGCCATATTCTGCCAAATTTGCTGGGTCCTTTGATCACCATTGCCACCTTTGAAATGTCAGGTATGATTTTTTACGAGGCAGGTCTTGGGTTTTTAGGACTGAGCGTTCCGCCCAGTACACCCAGCTGGGGTAATATGCTGGCTTCTGGTCGTCAATATCTGACAATTTATCCATGGATTGCGACTTTTCCCGGGTTGGCCATAGTTTTTACCGGGCTGGGGATGAACTTGTTTGGGGATTGGCTGAGGGACGTTCTTGACCCACGTTTACGGAGAACTAAACGCTGAAACAGGATCAACATTATGGCAAAAGGCAGTGAAGGAGTAATGAATGACAAAAATTCTGAGTGTTAAAAATCTGGTAATCAAATTTCATACATTCGATGGTGTGGTACATGCTCTCAACAATGTCTCTTTTGATCTTCAGAAAGGTGAAACCCTTGCCATCGTAGGTGAAAGTGGCAGCGGCAAGAGTGTCAGTATGCTGTCATTGCTTCATTTACTACCCATGCCGCCTGCCAAAATTGAAAATGGAGAGGCCTGGTTTTATGGCGCCGGAAAAGAGCCGGTCGATTTGCTTAAATTGAACCGATCAGGTATTTCCAAAATTCGGGGGGGCAAAATTGGCTTTATTTTCCAAGACGCTTTAAGCGCTCTGAATCCGGTTATGACAATAGGGCGACAGATATCGGAGTCAACTATGGAGCATTTGGGGCTTAGTCATGCAAAGGCTAAAGAAAAGACCATCAAACTTCTTGACCGGGTGGGAATTCCGGGGGCACGACAGCGGTATGACAACTTTCCCCACCAGTTTTCAGGCGGCATGCGCCAGAGGGTCATGATCGCAGTGTCCATGGCCTGCAATCCGAAAATTGTGATTGCTGATGAGCCAACCACTGCCCTGGATGTCACTGTACAGGCACAAATTGTTGATTTAACCAAAGAGTTGCAAAAAGAGTTCAAAATTGCAGTGGTATGGATTACCCATGACCTGGGCGTTGTGGCTGGAATGGCTGATCGGGTGCTGGTCATGTACGCCGGTGCTCCGGTAGAAATAGCCGAAGCTCAGGATCTTTATGCAAACCCTCAACATCCATATACCATTGGCCTGATGAATGCCTTACCCAGCGTAAAAGGACATGAAGATTCCCGGCTTACGAGCATTGATGGTATGCCTCCGGATCTGATGGAAGAACCTCACCATTGCCAGTTTGCATGGCGCTGTCCCTATACATTTGATCGCTGCTGGAAAGAAATCCCTCAGCAGATAATGGTAGGCGAAAATCATGTTGTAAGCTGTTTTTTTGATGTTGAAAACAGGAGGCCAAGAGGACATGTCTGAGCATATACGTTCACAAAAACCAGACAGTACCACGGAAAATCAGATCATGGTGCGGGTTCAGAACCTAAAAAAACACTTTCCAATAACAAAGGGGATTATCTGGAGCAAACAGGTCGGTGCGGTTAAAGCGGTTAATAATGTTTCCTTTGATATTATGAAAGGTGAAACCCTTGGAGTGGTTGGAGAAAGTGGCTGTGGAAAATCAACTACGGGCCGGGCGATTTTAAATTTACTTAAACCCACCTCGGGTAAAGTTTTTCTTGAAGATATTGAAATTACTGCATTAAATGATAATGAACTGCGTCATTTACGACCCAGGATGCAAATGATTTTTCAAGATTCGTATGATTCCCTTAATCCCAGGCATTCAGTTGCAAAAATTATTGCGGAACCAATGGTTGTCAATAAAACCGGCAGCCCGGCAGAGATTCGAGATAGAGTTATGGAACTTCTTGAACTTGTAGGGCTTAATCCCAATCATGCTGTTCGCTATCCCCATGAATTTTCCGGCGGCCAGCGGCAGCGTATCAACATTGCCAAGGCCCTGGCCCTGAATCCTGATTTTATTGTCTGTGATGAACCCATTTCCGCCCTGGATGTTTCAATTCAGGCACAAATTGTCAATCTATTTCAGGATCTTCAGGATCAATTGGGTTTAACATATCTGTTTATTGCCCATGATTTGAGCATGGTTCAACATATTTCCCACCGGGTTGCGGTCATGTACCTGGGTCAGATTATGGAACTGACAAGCTGTAAAAACCTTTCCGATAATCCTTTACATCCCTATACCCAATCCCTGATGTCCGCAGTGCCGATACCGGATCCAACCCGGGAGCGGAATCGTACGCGGATAATACTCGAGGGCGAGGTACCAAGTCCTTCATCCCCGCCCAGGGGCTGTGTATTTCACAACCGTTGTCCCATCGCCAAAGATTTTTGTGGAGATAAAATGCCAGAATACAAGGAAATAATTCCAGATCATTTCTTGGCCTGCCACCTGGCAGATGATAAAGGAGGCAGCTTAATTACTGTCTGACCCACGTCCAGAAAGTTGAGTTTTGCTTTATTTAATCAGATTCTGTATTGAGGGAGGAGCACTCAAATGAAATATCCTTTAAAGGCAGTGGTTCATTGTAGTGACGGTCGCATCGGCAGTTTAATGTGCGTAATCGTCGATACTAAAAAAAAGAAGGTTACCGATGTAGCTGTCAAGGATATGGAATCACATGAAAAAAAATATCTGGTACCCTCAAGATGGATAAAAGAGACTACACCGGAATTGATACTGTTGAACGCTACCAAAGCTGAAGTACGTGGACTGGACATAGCTGAAGCAAACGATTTTACCCAGGTAAAGGTCAGCGGCTATACCAGCGATCCGAAAATTATTGAACTATGGCCTCATCTAGTGAAAAAGCGTAAGGTTTTCACTGTTAAAAGGCCGTCGATGAATGTTGGTAAGACCTCAATAGATCTACATTCCAAAGTAAGAGCAATAGACGGACGTATTGGCGAGGTGAGTGAATTTATCGTTGATCACTCTACCTGGCAGATCACTCATCTGGTTATAAGAAAAGGGTTACCATGGGATCAAAAACAAGTCAGTATACCGGTTACTGCAATTGAGAACATTGAAGATGAGCAGATTTTCCTCAATTTGAAAAAAGAGGATATTAAAAAATTGCCGGAAATACCGGTGAGAAAAGAGAGTAGCTGGTGACAATGTTGATGGTTGAATCAAAATATTACAAATTTCAGGAAGCCTGTAAATAGGTTGCAGTTGCAACCCATAGTATTTCAAAGCATGTTTCTATACATGCTCAACTATACGAATTCATTCCAGAAGATCTGCAAATATGGAGATGGATGGACATAAAAATGTTGAGCGCTGGTGGTTCAACTCATTACACTCTATTTTAATATAGTTTTGACACAGGCTGAAGCTGTTACCTTCAGCCTGTGTTCTCAAGAAACAACTCTGCAGGGATAACGGGAGTTGCTCCCCTTTTTAAACAGACATAAGATGCAACTGAACTAGCTGTCCTGTTAATTCTTTCCAGGCTGAATCCCATTAGAAGACCAAGGGCAACAACTGCTGTAAAGGAATCTCCGGCTCCTACACTGTCTATCGTTTGAATTGGCTCCGGTTTATAGACTGAATCGTTACCTCTGTCGGCAAAGATACGGCTCCCCTCGTTTCCTTTGGTTAAGATAATCAGATCAAGGCCAAACATTGAAATGAGTTTTTCCAGGCAACTGGTCTCTTCCTCCCCTCCCAACGAAAACATCCTGGTGACAATATCGAGTTCTTCATGATTAAATTTTACGACATCGGCTAAGTTTAAGAGCTCTGAAATGATTCTTTTAGAGTAGTACTGTTGCCTCAGATTGATATCAAAGATTTTCAGGCAATTTTCTTTCGTTTGCCGGATAAATTTTTTAATGGCTTTACCTGAAGTCTGATTTCTTTGAGCCAGAGTTCCAAAGCAAACCGCATCAGCCTGCCGGGCTGCATCACTAAAAGAAGGGTCATAGTCGAGAAAATCCCATGCTGAATCCTCATGAATAATATAATCCACCATCCCCTTTTCATCTGCTTTAACACTGACCCTGCCCGTTGGATGATCCGGATCTCTAGACAATAGGGATGGAACCCCGCTCTTCTCCAGCAGAACTTCAATTTCTCTCCCCTGCGGATCATCGCCAATAGAGCTGATAACCATCCCCATGGCACCAAGTCCTGAGGCGTGAAAAGCAAAATTGGCAGGAGCGCCACCCAGTCGCCTTGAGCCCGGGAATTCGTCCCAGAGGATTTCCCCTATGCCTATGAGTGTATATTGAGCCATTGTTTATATTCAGTGCACAACAGATGTTTGGGTTTTTCATCTTCTTCTATGGCAGGAAAACGACCAATAGGATCAAAAAACCGATTATCATTTTCATCATCATTTACTGCGGAAACCTCACCGATGACAACTGGACCGGTACCTTTCTGCTGATAAAACGTATGGTACATAGAAGGTTCAAGAAAAATCGATTCCCCCGGTTGAAGTATGATTTCCGAACCAGCCTCAAACTTTTTTCTAACACCATCTATAGATGCAAACAGAGGTTCATCAGATAATTCTTCATCCTCCGTCGCCCGGTGGAGAACAAGAACCAGATTTCCGCCGCCCCTGTTAATAATGTCTTCCTGCTTTTTCCAGTGAAAATGCATGGGAGCAACCTGCCCTTCCTTTATAACCATAAGCTTCTCAGCATAGGTTTTTGGATATTTGTTCTTTTGGGTAGCGTTCCCATTTCGGATAGTAAAAAGAAGAAGGCCGGTTTTATCAAAATTTCCACCGCCGAAATCCGTTACATCCCAACCAAGCATGTTATCTACGATTTCATCAACGTCCCTCCCCTTCTCAGCCCATTCGTCTGTAGTCCAGAATGCGAAGGGAGGGAGTTTAAAAGATATTCTTTCAAACAGTTTCTTTGCATTTTCAATTTCTTCATTTATTTCCGAACGCTTCATGAATATTCTCCTTTTCCTTTTGTTACCATGATAAGGTCGAAATTCAAACATTGCTATATTTGCTGCCGGAATCAATGCTTACAATTTACATTTACCTCACTATAAACAGGGTAATATGGTAGATAGTGTAGAGGAATGGCAACATAATGTGCCAATCTTCTATGTCGTGATGATTCTTTAGTAATAATTTTCAATATTTTTTAAGGAGGATCCGGATGAATTTTAAATTACTGGCCCAAATAACAACACTGACCTTAACCTGTATGCTGACAACAAGCGCATTCGCAGGAGAGGTGGAAGTTCTTCACTGGTGGACCTCGGGTGGGGAAGCAAAATCAGTTGCAGTATTAAAAGACCTTCTTGAAAAAGAAGGCCATTCATGGAAAGACATGGCTGTTGCGGGCGGTGCCGGTGAAAATGCCATGACAGTATTAAAAACCCGTGCAATGGCTGGAAATCCTCCTACTGCAGCGCAGGTTAAAGGGCCTGCAATCCAGGAATGGGCCGAGGAAGGACTTCTTACAAACCTGGATGCCGTTGCTGTAAAAGAGAACTGGGACAAACTCGTTCCTTCGGTAGTTACAGATGTGATGAAATATGAGGGAAATTATGTGGCTGTTCCGGTTAATGTTCATAAAATTAACTGGATGTGGTGCAACCCCTCAATTTTTGTGAAAGCCGGAGCTAAAATCCCTACAACATGGGCAGAGTTTGAAACTTCAGCCGAAAAAATCAAGGCAGCGGGTTTTCTGCCGGTGGCATTTGGCGGACAGTCCTGGCAGGAAGCCACAGTCTTTGAATCCATTGTGGTTGGGCAGGCAGGAACTGAATTTTACAAAAAAGCTCTTGTAGATACAGACCCGAAAGCTTTAAACAGTCCCGAAATGATCAAGGCTCTTGAAACATTCAAGATGATTAAAAAGTACACCGATAAAAATGCTCCGGGAAGAGACTGGAACATGGCAACCTCAATGATAATAAATGGTGAGGCTGCAATGCAGTTTATGGGCGACTGGGCCAAAGGTGAATTCACTGCAGCCGGAAAGAATCCCGGATCGGATTATGTAGTCATGCCTGTACCGGAATCAGCTGGAACATATCTTTTTAATGTAGACAGTTTTATCATGTTCAAACAAAATGATGAAAATGCTCAAGCTGCACAGAACGCAATGGCTCGACTGATTCTCGGGACTACATTCCAGGAAGTTTTTAACGTAAATAAGGGATCGATACCTGTCAGAACCGGGATCGCAAAAGCTAGTTTTGACGACACCGCATTGCGATCGATGGATGAATTTGCGGCAGCCGCAGCCAACGGTACGCTTTTACCGAGTATGGCCCATGGAATGGCTGTATCACCAGCCATCCAGGGCGCAATTTATGATGTAGTCACAAAATTTTACAATTCAGATATGACAGCCGGGAAAGCCGCAGCAGAACTTGTTGCGGCGACTGCATCAGCAAAAGAATAATCTAACCCGAATAAATCGGAATTTTAGAATGCCTGGATAAGTGCCATGACTTTCAAATAACCCCGGCAACCGCTGCCATACAGGCGGTTGCCGGCCCCCTCTTCAGATTTTTTTGAAAGATCGTACATCATGAAATTGCAGTCTCCAGGAAATTTTCGTAATACCACCTCCTACATATCTGACAGGCTCCTGCCGAAACTGGTGCTTGCGCCCACATTTGTCAGCACGATTCTCTTTGTCTACAGCTTTATTTTGTGGACTGCCTGGATATCTTTTACAAAATCCAAGATGCTCCCAAGATATGAACTTGAAGGGCTTGTTCAGTATATAAAACTTTTTGCAAATGACCGATGGTGGGTTGCAAGCAAGAACCTGCTTATCTTTGGTTCTTTATTTATTACAATATGCACGATTCTCGGCTTACTTCTCGCCATTTTCCTTGACCAGAAAATACGCATCGAAGGTGCGTTAAGAACCATTTTCCTCTACCCAATGGCACTTTCATTCATTGTAACGGGAACGGTATGGAAATGGATTTTAAATCCCAGTCACGGTGTTGAAAAACTGATGCAGGACATGGGTTTTTCAAGTTTTCATTTTGACTGGCTTGTTAATTCAGACATGGCGATTTACACGGTGGTTATTGCCGGGGTATGGCAGTCAACAGGATTTGTCATGGCCTTATTCCTTGCAGGTTTGAGGGGAATTGATGATTCCATAATCAAAGCTGCCCAGATTGATGGGGCAAGCCTGCCCAGGATATATACCAGAATTATCATACCAAGTCTGAGGCCCGTTTTTTTCAGTACAGTTATGATCCTGTCCCATATCGCCATAAAAAGCTTTGATCTTGTTGTGGCATTAACCGGCGGCGGCCCCGGGTATTCATCTGATGTTCCCGCAACCTTTATGTACTCCTTTGCCTTCACCAGGGGCAGACTGGGGATGGGTGCTGCAAGCTCAATGGTGATGTTTGGAGCTGTGCTTGCCATTATCATACCCTATCTTTATTCTGAGCTAAGGAGTCGTGACAATGGGTAACTATTCTTTATCACAAGGTAATCATAAATCAGTTGCTATGATTTTTTTCAGGACAGCCATATATGTCATCCTTATAATTACAGCGATATATTTCTTAATCCCCCTGCTTATTATGATCTTCACATCTCTAAAGAGTATGGATGACATCAGAACAGGAAACCTGATCTCTTTACCCAGGGAAATTTCTTTTGATGCATGGAAGTCAGCATGGGACAGCTCTTGCATTGGAGTGACCTGCGAGGGAATAAAAGGATATTTCTGGAACTCAATGAAAATAACTGTGCCTGCTGTTCTCATATCAACATTCATTGGCGCTGCCAACGGCTATGTCTTTTCTAAATGGAAATTCCGGGGAAGTGAAGTGTTATTTTCCATCCTGCTGCTCGGCTGTTTTATCCCCTTTCAGATCATTCTTCTGCCAATGGCTAAAATGCTGGGCACAATTGGCCTGGCCCAGACTATACAGGGATTGATACTTGTCCATATTATCTATGGTCTGGCCTTTACCACCCTTTTCTTTAGGAACTTTTATGTCACAATCCCCCAGGATCTTGTCAATGCTGCAAAAATTGACGGTGCGGGCTTCTTCAGGATTTTCTTTAAGATTATGCTCCCGGTTTCGATACCCATCTTTGTTGTATGCATAATCTGGCAGACAACCCAGATATGGAATGATTTTCTTTTTGGTGTGGTCTTTTCATCCGGAGAAACTCAGCCTGTCACAGTGGCGTTGAACAACCTTGTAAACACTTCCACCGGTGTGAAAAAGTATAATGTGGATATGGCAGCAGCAATTATTGCGGCTTTGCCGACCCTGGCTGTATATATAATCGCCGGGAAATACTTCCTGCGCGGTCTTACTGCAGGCTCTGTCAAAGGATAAAGATTTATTTATGGCTTCCTTAACAATTGAAAACGTAAAAAAGCAATTTGGTACTGTTGAAGTACTCAAGGATATATCAATCGACATTGCCCATGGCGAGTTTCTTGTCCTCGTCGGTCCTTCAGGATGCGGCAAGTCAACACTTCTCAACCTCATAGCCGGCCTTGAAACGATTTCTTCAGGCACAATCAAAATAGGCGACAGGGATGTGACCTCTATTGCCCCAAAGGATCGGGACATAGCAATGGTTTTCCAGTCCTATGCTCTTTATCCCAATATGAATGTAAGAAAAAACATCTCATTTGGGCTTGAAACCAGAAAAATACCAAAACCACAGATTGAACAGCAGGTAACAAAAGTTGCGGCAATGCTCCAGATTGAGAGCCTTCTGGATAGAAAACCCGCCCAACTCTCAGGCGGCCAGCGTCAGAGAGTCGCCATGGGAAGAGCACTTGCAAGAGATCCGTCTATTTTCCTCTTTGACGAACCGTTGTCAAACCTTGATGCAAAACTTCGGGTCGAAATGCGCGCCGAAATCAAAATGCTGCATCAGAAAGTTGGTACAACCATTGTCTATGTCACCCACGATCAGATAGAGGCAATGACCCTTGCTGATCGCATTGCAATCATGAAAGACGGTGTTCTTGAGCAATTCGGCATGCCCAGGGAAATTTATAATAACCCCGCATCAATGTTTGTTGCCGGCTTTATAGGATCTCCTTCCATGAATTTCATCTCAGGTGAAATCATTGAACATGATGGTGAACTTCAGTTCCCTCTTGATGCTCAAAACGGAGAACGATGCCATATGCCGCTAAAAGATCTCTGTGTAAATCCGCATACATTGGCAAAGAGAACAGTTGTTCTTGGAATCCGCCCTGAACAGATCAGTGCATTTTCCTCGACAGATCAGGGCAACAGTTCTGTCTACAAACTCACATGTCCGGTTCAAATCACAGAACCAACCGGACCGGATACTCTTGTTTTTGTTCAGATCAATAACCAGAAAACCACCTGCCGGATTCATCCGGATAAAGCCGTGCTCCCAGGAGAAAGCATGGCACTCGGCTTTGATCTATCAAAGGCAATATTATTTGATCCGAAAACAGAAAAAAGGATTCACTGAAAATCTACCTGGTGATTCCCGTTTTTACCTGTAAACTTTTTCCCAACTACTGTTATTATTGGTCGACCGGATAACTGCATCGACAAAAAGTACTCCCGCAAGACCATCCTCGGAATTGGGAAAATGCATGGCCAGGGGATCAGCTTTTTCCCCGGAAATCCCGGCAGCAATCGCTTCGGCTGCATCTTTGTATATATTGGCAAATCCTTCAGGGTAACCTTCTGGATGTCCTGCTGCAATGCGGCTGGACCGTGCCGCAAGAGGAAGAGTTCCCGGCCCGTTTGGTGTTCTTATCTGGACAGGTGCCCCGAGAGGTTTGAAAGTGAGGGTCTGGGGAATTTCCTGATTCCATTCGAGAGAGCCTTTTGTGCCGCTAGCTCTGATTCTCAGGCTGTTTTCAACACCGGCAGCAGCCTGTGTAACCCAGAAACTTCCTCTGGCCCCTTTCTCCAGATGAAGGAGAGCACCGGCATAATCATCTACCTTTCTACCGGGTACTATCGCTCCTGCTTCAGCACAAACTTCAGTTACTTCCAGGCCGGTAATAAACCGAATAAGATGGTGTGCATGGGTTCCAATATCACCCATTACAAGAGAAGGGCCTCCTTTCAGAGGATCAAACTTCCAGGAACGAGGTCCGACGACTGAATCAGCTTTACTCTCATCAGCCTTACCGCCCTGTACATACTCAACCTGGATCAGCCGAATAATTCCCAGTTCCCCTGAAGAAACCATATCCCTGGCCTGTCTTGTCATTGGGTAACCGGAATAATTATGGGTTAGACAGAATATTCTTCCACTTTCAACTACTTTGGCATGGAGGATTCGGGCTTCTTCAACACTATTGGTCATCGGTTTATCACAGATAACATCAAATCCACGTTTCAGAGCTGCCATGGAATATTCAAAATGACTATCGTTGGGAGTCATAATGGCAATAACATCTGCACCATCTTCCCGTTGTTTTTCAGCATCAACCATTTTTACAACTGCACCATATGCCCTATCTTCAGGAAAACCGAGCTCTTTACCTCGAGAAACTGACTTTTCAGGGTCAGATGACAGTACACCTGCAACCAGCTCATACAGATCATCAAGCCTGGCAGCCATTCGATGCACTCCACCAATAAAAGATCCCGGCCCTCCACCTATCACAGCGAGCCTGAGTCGTCTTCCAAGAATTGATAATACAGGATTGCTGCCCATAAGAATCTCCTTCAGCTTTTCAAGTGACCCGGATACTCCCCCGATTTGACGGAGCAAACCGACCACCAATTATATAACGGGAACCGGGATAAAAAAAACTGCTTTTTGTGGCTATTCCACTTTTTACCCAGGTTGTACGATGGAGAACCAGGCACGGTTCCGCCTCATTGATATTCAACAGATCCCGTATCCAGCCATCGGCAATCACAGCCTCCACCACATGCTCTACTTCCGAAATAGGAAAAAGACTTAACAGGTATTCATTTGGGGACATTTTTGTGAAGTCCTGCGCTAAATAATCTGGTGCGATTGACGGGTTAACGTATCTGTCTGCGAGCTGAATAGGGATCCCGTTATCCATATGTACTATAATTGAATGATACACTGTACCATACGGCTGAAGTCCCAGGGATAGAGCCAGTGACGGTTTGGCTTTTTCCTCCAGCAGAAGCTGGATATTACAGGAGTAGACACCTCCCCTGTCACGAATTTCCCGGGCAATTGACTGAACTTCAAGTAGAGCGGATTGAGGCTTCTGGCTGGCAACAAATGTCCCCACACCCTGAATTCGAGTAAGCTTACCCTCTCCGCTCAACTCTCGAAGTGCACGGTTCACTGTCATTCTTGAAACACCGAGCAACTCAACGAGTCGATTCTCAGACTCGATTTTCATCTCAGCCTGCAGTTCACCACTGTCTATTCGAGACAAAATATATTCTTTTACCTGCTGATAGCGAGGAAGGGATGGATTGATATTCTTATTCATATACAGTTATCCCTGAGGTGATTCACAGGCTAGGCAAGAGATCTTTGTCAGCCAGTGAATTCAAAGCTCCGGAGGTGATCAGGCCACTTGCCTTCTCAATATCAGGCGCAAAATACCGATCCTGGTCATAAAAGGGTACCAGTTCACGGAGCATGCTCTTTGCTTTTTCAAGCGGCGCTGAACTCTTCAGTGGTGCTCTGAAATCTAACCCCTGACAGGCAGCAAGAAGTTCGATAGCCAGAACCCCTCCAGTATTTTCTGCCATATCCGCAAGTCTGCGACCGGCAAAAGTTGCCATGGAGACATGATCTTCCTGATTTGCCGAGGTAGGCAGGCTATCAACCGATGCAGGATGGGCAAGGGATTTATTTTCGCTGGCAAGAGCAGCCGATGTTACCTGGGCAATCATAAAACCTGAGTTGAGCCCGCCCTTTTCCACCAGGAATGGTGGCAGCTTACTCATATGGGTATCAATGAGTAAAGCGATTCTTCTCTCAGAAATCGATCCGATTTCAGCAAGGGCAAGTGCCAGATTGTCCGCGGCCATACCAACTGGTTCAGCATGGAAATTACCTCCTGAGACAATATCGCAACTGTCGGAGAAAACCAGTGGATTATCCGAAACCGCATTTGCCTCAGTCACAAGAACTGTTGCACTATTTCTAATCTGAGTAAGACAGGCCCCCATCACTTGCGGCTGGCATCTCAGGGAATAAGGATCCTGCACACCTTCGCATTCTTTGTGAGAAATACCTATCTCACTTGTTGTCTCCAGCAAATGACGAAAAGCAGCGGCGGTATCGATCTGACTCTGATGGCCACGAACCTCATGTATTGAATGCTCAAAAGGCCGTCTGCTTCCCAGAGCTGCTTCCACACTGAGACTGCCTGCAACAAGGGCTGCGGCAAAAAGGTCTTCTGTAGCAAACAACCCCTGCAAAGCAAATGCCGTAGAGGCCTGGGTGCCGTTAAGAAGAGCCAGACCTTCTTTTGGTCCAAGTACAACCGGATCCAGCCCGGCTATTTTGAGGCCTTCCCTGCCCGACATTCGCTGTCCTTTAAAATAAGCCTCTCCCTCACCCAGCAAAGTGGTGCTCATATGCGCCAGGGGTGCCAAATCTCCGGACGCTCCGACGGAGCCCTTTTTAGGGATGCAGGGATAGACTCCGGCATTGACCAGTTTAATCAATGCATTAATAACCCTCAGACGAATACCGGAATAGCCACGGGCCAGACTGTTGATCTTCAGAACCATCAACAATCGCGTTGTCGATTCATCCATAAAATCTCCTATCCCCGCAGCATGGGAGAGGACAATCGAGCGTTGCAGATGTTCAAGCTCTTCATGTGGGATAACGGTATTTGCCAATAACCCGAAACCTGTATTGATACCGTAGATCACCCTTCCCGAGCTGATCACATCCTCCACCGTTTCCACAGATTTTCTCACTACATCTTTACAGCTGGGATCAAGCTGAATTCGGATTTTATTCCTCGAAACAATCCTTAACTGCTGGAGTGTCATCTTGCCGGGTAAAATGTGAAGTTCTTTCATATCTTTTCCAGTTGTATGCTTTTCTAACAGTGCTTCAGCTAGGAGGCTATCCGAGAATACATTTTGCCCCAATTCTCCGTTATTTTCATAAAAATAATGCTCGTAATATCACGTATATGGCTGTGCTTATTTTTCTGAAAAACCTCGATTTGAGAGAAAATGCTTATTCTCGGACAACCTCCTGGTTGGTAATCGTCCAGAAGATTAATTGTATATACAATTATTTCTTTAGCATTACAAGTTATTACTCTGGGAAAACCCCTCGATACTTTGGCTAATATACGCTAGAAACAGGGATACAGCAAGATACTGCTACAGTATTTAACCTGAAATTATGCTCCTTCGCTTACTTATAAATGAAAACAGTTGTATAGACATTTATTGTGAAGTATATTAGTGAAGTATTTAGAAAAATCATTGCAGCAGAAGGAGAAAATTATGCTCACCAATATAGACATTTCTCAATCCATGACAATTCGTCTTGATGACGAATTACCTGAGAAAACTTCCTTTCAGGAGGGCATTCGACGTGCACCTGATCGTGGTTTCCGGCTTAATAAAAAGCAGACCCAGACCGCTTTGAAAAACGCCCTTCGTTACATTCCCGAGCAGCATCATACCGTATTGGTCCCCGAATTCCTGGAAGAACTCAGAACTCGCGGCAGGATTTACGGCTATCGCTTCAGGCCTGAAGGGATCATCAACCCACGCCCTGTCGATGAATACAGAGGTGAGTGTCTGGCAGGCAAGGCCTTTCAGTTGATGATTGACAACAATCTCAGTTTTGATGTTGCCCTCTACCCTTACGAGCTTGTCACTTATGGGGAAACAGGCAGTGTCTGTCATGACTGGATGCAGTTGCGTCTCATTAAAAAATACCTGCAACTACTTACTGAAAACCAGACCCTCGTTATGCAGTCAGGTCATCCCCTTGGCCTCTTTAAGTCCAGTCCTGGCAATCCGAGGGTTATCATCACCAACGGGTTGATGGTTGGTTTATATGATAATCCGGATGACTGGGAAATTGCTGCCCAGATGGGTGTTTCCTCCTACGGGCAGATGACCGCCGGCGGATGGATGTATATCGGACCCCAGGGCATTGTCCATGGCACCTATAACACTCTGCTCAACGCAGGACGTCAGATGTGCAATGTGACTGACGATGAAGATCTTGCCGGATTACTTTTTGTTTCCTCAGGGCTTGGAGGCATGAGCGGTGCCCAGCCTAAAGCAGCAAAAATCACCGGTGCCGTATCCATAACAGCTGAAGTTGATCTTTCCAGGATAACCACTCGACACCGACAGGGATGGGTTGACATTGTCTCGGACAATATGGATGAAGTCCTGAAAATGGCTGCTGAAGCAGTAACCGCCAAAGACAATACATCCATTGCCTACCACGGTAATATTGTAGATCTCCTGGAATATATGGCGGCAAAAAAGACTAAAGTGGACCTTCTTTCCGATCAGACTTCCTGCCATGTGGTATACGATGGCGGATACTGTCCCCAGGGATTAACTTTTGAGGAACGCACTAAACTGCTTGGTTCCAATAGAGAAGAGTTTAAACGACTGGTTGATAAGAGTTTGCGCCGACATTGCCGGGTTATCGGAAGACTGACCGAACAGGGAACCTATTTTTTTGATTACGGCAATGCATTTTTAAAGGCTGTCTTTGATGCCGGGGTAACCGAGGTTGCCAAAAACGGAGTGGATGCTAAAGATGGTTTTATCTACCCCTCTTATTTCGAAGATATCATGGGTCCGATTTTCGACTATGGTTATGGTCCTTTTCGCTGGGTATGTTTGAGCGGAAAACCTGAAGATCTGGACAAAACCGACCAGGCTGCTATGGCCTGTATTGATCCGGACCGACGCTCTGAAGACCGGGACAATTATATCTGGATCAGAGATGCGAAAAAAAACAAGCTGGTTGTAGGCAGTCAGGCAAGAATACTCTATTCCGATGCCGGAGGCCGTGTGGCTATCGCCCTGAAATTTAACGATATGGTGAGAAAAGGTGAAATCGGAGCTGTAATGCTGGGCAGGGATCACCATGATCCAGGGGGTACCGATTCTCCTTTTCGCGAGACCGCAAATATCAAAGACGGAAGTAATGTTTGTGCCGATATGGCCACCCACTGTTTTGCAGGCAACGCAGCCCGGGGTATGTCGATGGTTGCGTTGCACAATGGTGGTGGAACCGGGATCGGCAAGGCAATCAATGGTGGATTCGGCATGGTTTTGGACGGCAGCGGGCGGGTTGACGAAATCCTCCGTTCAGCGATGTCCTGGGATGTAATGGGCGGAGTTGCCCGACGTAACTGGAGCCGAAATCCCAATGCCATGGAGGTGGCTGTTCAGTACAATCAGAACAATGATAACGGGGATCAGATCACTATTCCATTTCAGGCGGACCATGATGTTGTGGAGAAGGCGGTAGAAGAGCTTTTTATGAAAACATCAACCTTGGAGGTTGTCCCAGGATGTCAGTAAAATTGTTCAGAAATTGCCGTATCTATACACCGATTGACAATGGTGTACCGGCAGGGGGAAAAGATCAAGGCAGCACCACTCATTTCAGCCATGGAGCTCTCCTTGTTGAAAACGGGTTAATCAAAAAGATTGGGGAAGAAAACAACCTTCTAGCCAACATAGAAACCAAAGCCATTGATCAGGTAATCGACTGCCAATCCAAATGTATGGTGCCAGGTTTTGTCGACCCACATACTCATCTCTGCTTTGCAGAAAGAAGAGAAAGTGAATTTGAAATGCGAATTGACGGAACACCTTATCTTGAAATTCTGCAACAGGGTGGGGGTATCCTGTCCTCTGTAAAGGCAGTAAAGGCGGCCACAGAAGATAAACTCTATGAGAACTGTCTGAGGCATGCCTTGACTGCTCTATCCTTTGGCACGACTACTCTCGAAATTAAAAGCGGCTATGGCCTTGACACAGAGAATGAGCTCAAAATGCTGCGAGCAATTGACCGGGTTTCCAGAACAACACCCCAGGACATTGTAGCAACATTTCTTGGAGCCCATGCAATTCCTCCGCACTATAAAGAAAACCCGGATGCGTTTATCCATCTTATTATCAATGAGATGCTACCCGCCGTGCATAAACAGAATATTGCCGGCCATTGCGATATTTTTTGCGAGGAAGGTGTCTTTACCATTGAGCAGGGTCGACAGTTGCTGCAGGCAGCAAAAGCACTTGGCATGGGCATCAAAATTCACGCTGATGAAGTGCATGATCTTGGAGGAGCAGCGCTTGCAGCAGAACTCGGGGCAATTTCTGCAGACCATCTGCTCGCAGCAAACGATGAAAACATCGTAAAAATGGCCCGGGCAGGAGTTGTTGCCAACCTGCTCCCTGCCACCGCCTACAGTCTGAGAAAACCGTACGCCAGAGCACGCCAGATGATTGAGAGCAGTCTCCCTGTTGCGCTGGCCACAGACTGTAACCCCGGCTCAAGTTATACAGAATCGATGCCCTTTGTTATCGGCCTTGCCATTTTGAAAATGAGCATGTCCCCAGCTGAGGCATTGACGGCAGCAACCCTGAATTCAGCTTACGCTATCGGTAAGGCAAAGAGTACCGGAAGTCTGGAGAAGGGAAAGCAGGCAGATTTCCTCCTGCTTGACGGTGAATCTCCAGCGATTCTTGCTTACCATGCCGGAGTGTCTCCTGTTGTAGACGTATATAAACGTGGGGAAAAGGCCTCCTGAGAGAAGAAAAAAGGATAGAAAGAATATGAAAAAAATTATTGAATGCGTACCTAATTTTTCTGAAGGTATCAATCAGGAAGTAATAGATGCTATTGGTTATGCAATTAAGAAAACCGACGGCTGCACCCTCCTTGACATGGATCCGGGAAGATCAACCAACAGAACTGTCTATACCTTTGTCGGCGATCCCGAAAGTGTAATTGAAGGAGCACTTGCAGCTGCAAGGGTGGCCAAAGAACGAATCGACATGCGTACCCACAGTGGCGAACACCCACGCTTTGGCGCCATGGATGTCTGCCCGTTTATCCCTGTAACCGGAGTAACCATGGACGAATGCGTTGATGTGGCCAGACGTTTTGCCGAAAAAGCAGCCGGGGAGTTGGCAGTCCCTTTCTACCTCTATGAGGAGGCAGCTGAGCATGGCTACCGACGCAAACTTCCCGATGTGCGGCAGGGGGAATATGAAGGGCTGCAGGAAAAACTTAAAGATCCAAAATGGAAACCCGATTATGGACCTGATGAATTCGTGCCTTCATGGGGAGCAACCGCTGCAGGTGCACGCATGTTTCTTATCGCCTACAATGTCAATCTCCTGGGCACCCCCAACCAGGCACACCGCATAGCTCTGAACCTGCGGGAAGCCGGCAGAGGAACTGATGACCCTGGCCGGCTGATGGACGTAAAGGGAATGGGCTGGTTTGTCAACGAGTATAACATGGCCCAGGTAACAGTTAATCTCAATAATTTTCGGGTTACACCCATTCATATCCTGTTTGAAGAGGTGAGAAAAGAGGCCAAAGCCCTGCAACTTGCTGTCACAGGATCAGAGATAGTAGGAATCGTTCCACTGGAATCTCTTCTTCTGGCCGCCGATTACTATATAGAAAAAGAAAACCTCTTTATCTATGAGGAAGAGCAAAAGATCAGGCTGGTGGTTGAACGGTTAGGCCTTAATTCAATCTCCCCGTTTATCCCGAAGGAGAGGATTATAGAATATATTGTTAATGAAGAACCTGAAGAGCCTCTTGCCACTCTTTCTGTCCGGGACTTTATTGAAGAAATTGGTTCCCGCTCCTCTGCCCCCGGTGGAGGGTCTGCATCTGCGGCAGTCGCTGCCATAGGAGTTGGTCTTGGCGCTATGGTTGCGAAGTTGACCCATGGGGTAAGAAGGTTTGAGGATGTGCAACCGCATATGATGAAGATCATCCCGACACTTCATGAACTGACCCGGCAATTGATTCCGATGATCGATGCCGACACCTCAGCTTTCAATGAATATATGGAAGGACTGCGAATGCCAAAAGAAACTGAAACCGAACAGCAGGAGCGCACCGCAAAAATGCAGGCAGGGCTGCAGACGGCAATCAATGTGCCCCTGTCCACCATGCAGTTTGGCGATAAGGGCTGGGACGCTTTCATTGAAGTGGCCAAATATGGCAACCCCGCCTCGAAATCAGATACCCAGGTCGGTGCCAAAGCTCTGGAGACCGGCATATGGGGTGCCTACCAGAATGTTCTTATAAATATGCAGGACATTGAAGATGAAAAATTTAAGGAAAAAATACTCACAGAAGCTGAAAGAATCATGAAGAGAGCTTATCGTAAATGTTTTGAGGTAATAGAAATACTTGAGAAGGCGTAATCACGATTTCCCAACCATTTCTTGATTAATTTCCCTCTCATGAATGCCGAGCAGATAGAGAAGGCCATCAAGGCCAACGGTTGAAATCGCATTGCCGGCACGTTCTCTAACAATGGGTTTGGCATGAAAAGCCACTCCCAGCCCGGCGCAGCTGATCATCGGCAAATCGTTCGCGCCATCCCCCACCGCGATAGTCTGTGCCAGGGTTATGTTTTCCCGATCGGCTATTTCTTTTAACAGTTGTGCTTTCTTCTCTCCATCTATGATTTCGCCACAGACTCCACCTGTGACTTCACCATTTAAGACATCAAGCTCATTGGCATATACATAGTCAAAGCCAAGCTTTTCCTTCAAAAAATCTCCCACAAAGGTAAAACCACCGGAGAGAATGGCAAGCTTGTAACCCAGTCCTTTCAAGGTTCTGCAAACCAGCTCTGCCCCTTCAGACAGCGGCAGAGCCAGAGTCAAATTTTCCAGCTCGGATACTTTTAACCCTTTAAGAAGAGCCACCCTTTTTCTGAAACTTTCCTTAAAATCAATCTCACCCCGCATAGCCGATTCGGTGATGGCGGCGACCTGCTCCCCGACTCCTGCCAGTTTTGCAAGTTCATTAATAACCTCGGCATGGATAAGGGTGGAGTCCATATCAAAGGCAACAAGCTTTCTGTTTCCACTGTAGATATTTTCCACGTGGAAGGAAATATCAATACCTGTCTCTCGGGAAATCTGCATAAACTTAGCCCGCATATCCTTTACATTATTGGGCTTACCGCTCACTATCATCTGTATACTTGCCCGCAGTTTAGCCTGAGGGTTGGCGATGGAAATCCTTCCGGAAAGCCTTGTGATATTATCAATATTCAGGTTGTTTTCAAAAATCACCGTGGCAACTCTGGCGATTTGATCCGCAGTGAGTTTTTCCCCCAGGAGAGTAATAATTCGCCTCTCCTTTCCTCTAGCCTCGACCCATTTCTCATATTGATCCCCCTCAACAGGTTTTATTTCAATAGAGAGATCCATCTTATGGCCTGCGTACAGAACATCTTTGTACAGGGCGGCAAAATTTTCCTTCACAGGGATTTCAGCCAGGATACCCAGGGAGATATGTTCATGAATAACTGCCTGGCCGATATCAAGTACACTGACATCATATTCAGCCAGGATAGAAATAAATTTTGAATCCAATCCCTTTCTGTCCCTGCCGGTTATATTGATCAGTACAATCTCATTCATTATTTTCCCTTAAGCAGAATAGATCTGAAATGTATTTATTTTCCTCATTTTGGTGCTCCGTTCCGGGATATAGAATCACGCTCCACATCATAGCAGGCTGTTCATATTTTGCCACCTGCTTCTCTACAAAACAAGTCAACTCTTTATTGCGATTTTTAAGTGAATCTCTATTAAATATTGTTTATGGTTCCAGCACATGTTTACACCTTCAAATCCAATCAAAGGAGCACGTACTATGAAAAGTCTCATCTTTTTATTTCAATCACTGGTAATCCTCTGCTTTCTGATGTTTTCCTTGAGCAGTTCATTTGGTGCAGAATCAACATACCCCTTCGGACTTTTAATGGTCGGCCCCGCCAATGATCATGGCTGGAGCCAGGCCCATTTTGAAGCAGGACAGGAGATGGAAAAAGTACTGCCGGGAACCAAGATGATCTATATTGATAAAGTCAACCCGGCAGATCGACCGGGTATAACCGTCCCCATGCTGGTTGATGATCTCGTTTCCAAGGGAGCCAAACTGATCATCGGCAACTCTGATGATATGAAAGACGGGATGCGTGAGGCAGCGATGACACACCCCGATATAAAATTTATCCATATCTCCGGCGATGATGTCGTCACGGGTAAAGCCGGGGTAAACCTCAGCAACCTTATGGGCCGCATGGAATACGGTAAAATGATGGCAGGCTTCACAGCGGCAATGAGTTCCAAAACCGGGAAAATTGGTTACCTCGGCCCACTGATCAATGCGGAAACCCGGCGTCTTACTGCCGCCGCCTACCTTGGTGCCCGCTACGCCTGGACTAAGATAAGAAAAAAAGATGCTGCAGATCTGAAATTTAAAGTTTCCTGGATCGGTTTCTGGTTCAATATCCCCGGGGTCACCTCCGATCCCACTCTGGTTACAAACAGCTTTATAAATTCCGGCTATGACGTGATTATATCCGGCATCGATACTACTGAAGCCCTGGTGGTAGCTGGACAGAAGCGAAAAGAAGGCAAAAATGTGTGGGCTATCCCATATGATTATGTCGGAGCCTGCACTACAGCACCTAAGGCCTGCCTTGGAGTGCCCTACTTCAACTGGATACCAGGCTATACACAGATGATAGGTAACGCTATGAGCGGCAAGTGGAAACAGGAATTTCTCTGGCTGGATCCGGACTGGAAATCGATAAACAATATGAAAACGTCCTCTGTTGGTTTTAAAGCTGGTGATTCACTGGGAGAAAAGGTCAAAGAGGGCTTAGCCGATTTTCAGGCATCTTTGGCAGATGGCAGCCTTAATCTCTTTACCGGACCACTTAATTTCCAGGACGGAACAGTCTTTCTTAAAGATAAAATTACTGCAACAGATGACCAGATATGGAATCTTCCGCAACTGCTTGAAGGTATGGAAGGAGCCTCTAAGTAATGATGGCGTCGTAGATAGCGTAGACTTCGAAGATTCTTCATCCGGAGTCTCGCAGGCTCGCTTACCTGCTTCGTTGCTGTAAAATTCTTATCATTAAAGACAAGAAAAACTTAAACGGCAGAGTTCACAGAGAACACAGAGGAGATAAAAATAAATGCTTTTTCTCTGTGCCCTCTGTGAACTCTGCCGTGAGATAACGAATCTTTTGGGTTAAAGGCCTCACCTACTTTAGTTTAATGATCGAACTCGCAGACATCAGCAAGAACTTTGGCAAGGTTCAAGCCCTCCATAAGGTCAGCCTGAAGGTACATAACAGTTCCATTCATGGAATAATTGGGGAAAATGGTGCGGGTAAATCCACCTTGATGAAGATCTTAACCGGCTTTATCAGCAAAAGTGGGGGAGATTTTTTTTTCCATTCCGAAAGTATTGACCTGCATAGTCCCAAAGATGCCAGAAAAATCGGTATCGGCATGCTTTATCAGGAGCCGCTGGACTTCCCCCAGCTGTCGGTACTTGATAATTTTATGGTCGGAACTGCAGATTTTTCACCGGTTAACCAGAGAGCCGCCCTGTCTAGGCTATGCACTAATTTTGGTTTTAATCTCAATCCTGAAAGCAAAGTAGAAGAGCTTACCGTTGGAGAACGTCAACAGCTTGAGTTAATGAGATTGATTCGGGACGGCGCAAAAATACTCATCCTCGATGAACCCACCAGTGGCATTTCCGAGAAACAACAGGAGCTCCTCTTTGGTGCATTACGAAGGCTCAGGAATGATGGTGTGGCGATTCTCCTTGTCTCCCATAAACTTGAAGAAATCGAACTGCTCTGTGATGAGGTGACAGTTCTGCGTCATGGTAAAATGGCAGGTTACCAGAAACGTCCGTTTGACCGTGAAGAGATGCTCCACACCATGTTCGACACTCTTCCTGTAAGTCAGCCTCCGGCAGTAAAACATATTGCCGGTGACCCACTGCTGAATTTTCACAAAGTCACCTCACATGTAGGCCGATCCGGCCTGAATTCAGTTTCAACAACAATCAGGTCAGGGGAAGTAGTGGGACTAGCCGGTGTTGACGGAAGCGGCCAGTCGGTGTTCCTCAGGTCGGCATTTGGTTTACTGCAGCCGGAATCGGGCAGGATCTCCGGTTGCCGGGAAGTGACAACCCGTGCCTTTATCCCGGCCGACCGATTGACAGAAGGCCTTATCCCCGGCCTGACCATCAGAGAGCACCATATCCTGTCAAAAAAAAGTGGGCCGATTATCACCTCAAAAAGCGGGCTTGAGAAAACCCGGGATGCCATAAAAACCTACAGCATCAGGGGAACCTCGGAAACTGAAGTTGAAAATCTGTCGGGTGGCAATCTGCAGCGATTACTGCTCTCCCTCATCCCTGCCGATATACAGCTGATTCTTATGGAAAGTCCAACCCGGGGGCTGGATGTCCAGTCTGCGGCCTGGACATGGAAACATCTGCATGCCCGGTTAAAAGCTGAGGGAGCTATCATCTTTGCCTCTCCTGACTTTGAAGAGATTATGGAGCAGTCAACCCGCATTCTGGTCTTTTACAACGGCTCCATCACGCTTGATACACCGACGAAGGCGACAAACTACCAACAGCTTTCAAGAGCTGTTACCGGAGAGGATAATCAACAGCAATGAGCATTATTCTACAAATGCGGCGTATCGTTATGATATCTGTACTGGCGCTCAGTGCTGTCAGCCTGCTCCTTATGCTTCTTGGCATATCTCCCCTGACAATTGGTATAACCCTGGCAAAGGGGTCAATTTTTTCATGGTTGAAGTTCAATCATGTCCTTTCAGTATGGATCCCGCTCCTGCTTTGCTCCTGCGGTCTGCTCTTCACCTTCCGCGCAGGCCTCTGGAATATCGGCGTGGAAGGACAGGTTATCTGCGGTGCGATAGGTGCTACTCTCGTTCTCCGGCTCGACAATACAGGGTTACCGCCCGCTGCACTCCTCTCTCTAGCCCTTTTCTCAAGTTTTCTGGCAGGAGGTCTATGGGGGGCTTCAGCGGGACTTTTAAAAACCAGAGGTGGAGTCAATGAAATTTTTGGCGGTCTGGGCCTTAATTTTGTCGCTCAGGGAGCTGTTCTCTGGCTCATCCTTGGACCCTGGAAACGGGCCGGAATGGCTTCAATGAGCGGCACCGACCTCTTTCCCAGGGAACTCTGGATGTGGGTTCCGCAGGGATGGAGAGTGGCACCCGCTGCAATAGTTCTAGTGATTATCATTTTTCTTCTTACTAGCCTGATCCTGAATGCAAGCCAGTTCGGTCTGAAGATCAAGGCCGCCGGTTTTAACCCACAGGCATCGCGACTTTTCGGCATTCGTCCTAATCTGATCTGTTTTATGGCAATGATTATTGGAGGTGGACTTGCCGGTCTTGCCGGAGGAGTTCAGGTCAGCTGCGTCTATCATCGGCTCATTCCATCTATATCCAGTGGTTACGGATATCTGGCATTGCTGGTTGTGATGCTTGCCGGTTATAAAGTAGCACCGGTGCCAATAATCTGCCTTTTGTTTGCCTGCCTGGCTGCAGGCTCGATCCAGCTACCCATCACACTGCAGGTAGATTCCTCCCTTTCCGGAGTTATCCAGGGGGCCCTCGTTCTGAGTGGCCTGCTTGTATATGGATTGCAGCAAGGTAAAAGGAGAGGCCACTGATGGAAGTATCAATTCCTTCACTTATAGCTGCCATATTGGTAATGGCTGCCCCCCTGGTACTCGCAGCTCTTGGAGAAACCCTGACTGAAAAAGCAGGTGTTGTAAACCTCTCCCTTGACGGAACAATCCTGCTTGGTGCAATGAGTGGTTTCCTCGTTGCCAGTGAAAGCCAGTCTGCACTACTTGGGTTCATTGCAGCCGCATCCACCGGGGCGTCCGTTGGAGCTGTCCTTGCCGTAATCGGTGTTCGGCTTGGTCAGTCCCAGGTGGCTGTCGGTTTTGCTTTAACCTTTCTCTGCCGGGATCTTGCTTATTTTCTTGGCAATCCCTATGCAAGACAGCAGGGACCGCAGCTGGAAACCCTACCAATCCCAATTCTGTCCAACATCCCTTTTCTCGGCGAAGCGTTCTTTTCTCACTCCATAGTAGTTTATGTAAGCCTGCTCGCCATCCCCGGATGCTACTACTTCCTTTACCACACCAGACAGGGACTCATACTTCGCAGTGTGGGCGAAAATCCCGATGGTTGCTGGGCCAGGGGAATTAATCCACTCAAGGTGCAGGTTCTCTATACTGTTATCGGAGGCGGAATGGTCGGTCTTGCCGGAGCTGCCTTTTCACTAGCGGTAAAGCCGGGATGGGGCCACCCCCAGGGATGCGAAGGCATCGGATGGATTGCCCTTGCACTCGTTATTTTCGGTGGATGGAACCCCGTCAGGGTCGCAGCAGGTGCCTATTTTTTCGGCATGCTGCAGCTTCTCGGCATCTACTTCCAGGACTATTTCACTACTATCCCGCCCCAGATCTTTCAGGTTGCGCCCTTCCCCCTGATGATTTTCGCACTGATCCTGATCAACTTAGGCCATAAGAGCAGAAACAAAAAACTTACCGGTTGGATTGAACTCTTCAGCGGCAGACCGCCAAAATGGCTGGGCAAAACCTATAAACCGGCATAGTTCATCCCAGGAGGATTAAAAGAAATGGCTCCTGTTTCAGAACCTCCAGAAGTGAACCAAAAAAATAACGTACAAGAGAAAAGTAGCAATCTTGGGACATTTGCAGGGGTTTTCACGCCAAGCATCCTCACCATTCTGGGGATCATTCTCTTTCTCAGACTTGGTTATGTAACCGGCAGCGGAGGGGTTCGAAGAGCTTTTATTATTATTGCCGTGGCCAATGTTATTACCATTCTCACCAGCCAGTCACTGGCCGCTATTGCCACCAACCTCAAGGTAAAGGGAGGTGGGGACTACTATCTTATCTCCAGAACCCTGGGGGTTGAGTTCGGTGGTGCCATCGGCCTCGTTCTCTACATGGCACAATCGGTATCAGTAGCCTTTTACTGTATAGGTTTCGCCGAAGCACTGACCGCAATAATCGGCCCTGACTTTTTCCTTTCATCAAAACTTATTGCCCTTTCAGCAGTCAGTGCTATCTTCATTCTGGCTTGGCTAGGGTCGGATTGGGCCACCCGTTTCCAATATCTGGTTATGGTATTACTGGTCTGTGCCCTTTTTTCTTTCTTTAGCGGCGGTATTCCACAGTGGCAGGGTGAGATGTTTCTCGCCAACTGGGCTCCAACGGGAGAACCGGAACCTTTCTGGATTGTTTTCGGCATTTTCTTCCCTGCAGTGACCGGTTTCACCCAGGGGGTCAGCATGTCAGGCGACCTCAAAGATCCCGGCAAGAGTCTGCCTCTTGGAACGTTTCTGGCTGTAGGGATATCTATCGTCATCTATTTTTCGGTGGTAATCGTCTTCGCAGGAGTTGTGCCCAATGAGATCCTTGCTGCCGACTACCAGGCGATCAAACATGTTTCCCGTTACGATTTTTTAATTGATGCCGGAGTCATTGCGGCCACTCTCTCCTCAGCCATGGCCTCTTTTCTTGGCGGACCGCGTATCCTTCAATCACTGGCATCCGATAAAATATTCCCACACCTTAATCCCTTTGCCAGGGGTGCCGGTTCCACTAATAACCCGCGCCGGGCCATTCTTCTCACAGGAACCATAGCATTCATCGTCATCATGTTCGGTCATTTAAATATTGTAGCAAGAATCGTTTCGATGTTCTTTCTTATCTCCTACGGCTTGCTCAATTATGCCACCTGGTATGAGGCTCATTCGGAAAGTCCGTCGTTCCGCCCCCGCTTCAAATGGTTCAACAAATACTTAAGCCTGCTGGGCTGCCTGTTCTGTGTGGCAATCATTTTTGCTCTCGATATAGAGTATGGACTTGTGGCTGCAGCAATTCTTGCCGCCATCTATCAGTATGTAAAAGGCAAGGCAGTTCCTTCCAGATGGGCCGACAGCAGCCGTTCCCATGGTATGCAGATAATTCGAAAGCAGCTGCTGGCTGTACAGGAAGAGCCGGAACATGACCGTGACTGGAGACCCCATATCCTTATTTTCACCAGAGACGATGAGCGAAGATCAGCGATATTACAGTTTGGTGGCTGGATTGGAGGACACAGCGGACTTATCAGCGCGGTAGAGATCGTTGAAGGAAAGGAGCCGCATGTTTCCAGAGAAAAAGAAAAAGCTCTTAAAGAGTTAGCCGGCAGTATACATGAAGCCAAACTCAATATTTTCCCTCTGATCGTCTCCGGTCCTGACTTTTCCACTGCTCTACCCGTTCTCCTGCAGGGGTACGGAGTCGGTCCATTGAAAGGGAATATGATTCTCAGTAACTGGTACGGTGAGACAATGACCTCGTTTCCAGGGCTTATTGCAATGAAGTTTGGCCATAACCTCCGCATTGCATTTCGCCAAGGTTATAACCTTGTTGTCTTCCATATCAACCCCTTACGCTCCGGTCATATCGATGATCCGGAAAAAAAAGATCGGATCATCGATGTCTGGTGGTCCAACGATGCAAGCAGCAGGCTTATGCTGCTGCTTGCCTACCTTATGACCCGGACTGAACTCTGGGCAAACGCTTCCATCAGATTGCTAACCGTAGAAGAAGCCGCGGATCCTTCTAAGAGCATCGAGCAGCTTGAACAGCAACTCGATGATGTTCGAATTCCCGCAGAGCCTGTACTGGTCTCCGACACATCACCGGAGACCGTGGTAGCCGAATCATCCGCCTCAACTATAGTATTTCTGCCATTCAGAATACAACGGTCAATGCTTACCGATACCAAAGGATACAGCCTTGAAAGGGTTCTGACTCGTCTTCCTCCAACAGCTATGGTCATGGCCGCAAAAGATATCGATCTCGATGCAGAACCTGAAGAGGGTGGTGCCGGTGAACTTGCACAAGCTCTGGATAACCTTCATGAGGTGGAAAAACGAGCAGCCAAAGTGGAAAAACAGTATAAAAAACATCAACAGCAAGCGACAAATCTTGAGGAGAAGTTGGACAAAAAATCAGCTTCTCTCGATGAAACAGCCCGAAAAGAATTTTACGAACAATTGACCGCGGCAAAAGAAACTGCCGAAAAATCCTTTCGCAAGACAGCGAAAGAACAGGCAAAACTTGAGGATGCGCTGACCCGGGTTAAGCAGTTGAGTGAAAGTGAAATTTGAGTTTTTGCAAATATATAAACTCCAGTGTGTTAAGCTCCGCAACACAAAGCTATTAGACTGTTAGGGAAGGTGTAGTTTGTTTGTCCTAAAAGCCTTCATCCTGAAAGGCTAACAGCCTGTTATTTGATATTAAACCAATACCTTCCGCACTTTGATTTTCTTGTTTTTTATGACAGAGTTTCGGCGATAAGGTACTGATATGGTTAACACACGTAACACCTTGATATTATTATACCTCGGAAATTGTGTTAACCGTAAGATTTTGTGGTTGGCAGACTCTAAAATTCTTACGCGTGTTAACCATACAATCTAACCCGACTAGTCGGAAAACT
>DEIL01000133.1 GCA_002352445.1 Desulfobulbaceae bacterium UBA2775 | reverse complement strand
GGTGATGAGGACGCGCATCGATTAATCCTTTATATTGTTATGAATCAGTTTCTTGTCCTTGTATCTGAAAACCAAGCCGTTGGCAATCACAAGATAGTTATCCTAAATGCCAATCATACCATCCACTTTTCACGCCATATTTCCCACATCAACAGCGCCCAGAGCCGGTGCTGATGGTTATTTGTCCCTTCCATATGTTCAGTGATAAGTTGGGTAACATAATTTGGAAAGCTGTCGCGTCGAATCAGGCAGCCCCTCTTTTAGCGAAAAATACTCACTCTTGCTATAAAAACCGACAATCCCGCAAATAATTTTAGCTTTCCAAGCTCACGACAACAAAATAATCCCTTGGCGAAAAAGAAAAAATTCGATAAAACACGAGCATGTTGAAACGGTCGGCCACTTGTCCTATAAATTCGGACGGAATTTGAAAATGAAGCGTTCCCAAACCTTGACCCAGTCTCCCTTGCTGGCGAAAAACACCGTGTTGAATTTAATTGGTTATGGTTCACCCTTGATCGTAGCGGTGTTTTCCATTCCTATGATTGTGGATGGCCTGGGTACTGATCGATTCGGGATTCTCACATTGGCATGGGTTCTAATCGGCTATTTTGGGCTTCTGGATCTGGGTTTGGGTAGAGCTCTTACCGTGGTGGTGGCTGAAAAACTTGGTAAAGAACAGACTTCAGATATTCCTCAAACCATCTGGACGGCCTTGTTTGCGATGCTGCTGGTCGCCATCACGCTCAGCATGGTGGTTCTCCTCTGCAGCCACTGGATGATCTATGATGTTTTAATAATTCCCGTTGGTCTTAAAAAAGAGACCTGTCGAGCCTTTTTGCTTTTAGCGATTTTCATTCCAATCGTTACAGTGAGTGTCGGCTTCCGTGGTATTTTAGAGGCATATCAGCGATTTGATCTGGTCAATATCGTCCGAATCCCCCTTGGCATTTATTCTTTTGCCGCGCCTTTGGCAGTCATCCCTTTTTCTGTTGACTTGCAGGTGGTTATCTTGGTTCTGTGCCTCGGGCGAGTTGCAGCGGCATGCATGCAATTTGTATTTTGCTATAAGATCATTCCCGACCTTTTCCCCAATTTTTCCATTGAGCCCAAAAAATTTTGGATGCTTATGAGATTCGGCAGTTGGATGACGGTTACCAATATTATCAGTCCCCTGCTAGTTTATTTGGATCGACTTTTTATCGGCGCTTTGGTATCCATCACTGCCGTTGCCTACTATGCGACCCCCAGTGAAGTTATCACAAAACTGACCCTCTTGTCGGGAGCATTGATGAGCGTTCTGTTCCCGGCCATCTCGTCAAGCTTTGGGGTTGATCGGCAACGAAGTGCGTTGTTGCTGGAGCAGGGCTTAAAATATGTATTTTTAGGGACATTTCCGATTGTTCTGTTGCTGGTGGGATTTGCTCCCGAAGGACTCGCCTTTTGGCTTGATGATCGGTTCCTGCAAAACAGCACAATGGTAACCCGAATTCTTTCAACCGGTATATTTTTTACCTGCTTAGGCCAAATCCCCTATGCCTTCATACAAGGTGCCGGCCGGCCGGACCTAACCGGTAAGCTGCATCTCATCGAATTAGTCCCTTATATTGCCTTGGTTGTTCTTGGCATCCATTGGGCAGGCATCGCTGGCGCAGCTGCCATATGGACGTTTCGTTTTATAATCGATACGATAGCCATGTATCTAATTGCTCAAAAACAGCTCGGCAGCCATCGGCTCAAAACAAAGGGGAAAGTGGTGGCTGTCGTGTTGGCCCTTACCGCCATTTCCATCCTTGCCCTGTTGCAACCGGTTAAATGGCGTGCCGTTGTATACTTTTTGACAATGGCGGTGTTTATTTGGGCTGGTTTTCGTTATATGGTGTCAGCCGACGAAAAAGAATTCTTAAAGAAAGTTATCCGATCGTATCAAAAAAGTGGGGAAAATAATAGTGACTGATCCAGTTCAGATATCGGATGCAGTTTGGAAAAAAATCGAATCAAGAGGCCCGCTATATCTTGAACTTGGCTGCGGGAATCGTAAACGCCATGCCGATGCCATTGGAATTGATATGCTGGAATATGAAGCGGTTGACATTGTCGGTGATATCGAATCCGCACTTGCCCGGTTCCCGGAGTATTCTGTCGAGAATGTTTACTCCTACCATTGTTTCGAACATCTGGACAATTTATACCGTATCATGGACCAACTGGCACGGGTAATAAAGCCTAAAGGTGAACTGCACGTCGAGGTGCCTCATTTTTCCAACCCCTATTATTACTCCGATCATACGCACCGACAGCCATTCGGATTGTATTCGTTTTCCTACCTGGCCAAAGAAGAATTATTTCGGCGCCGGTGTCCGACCTATCAACGGCAGATCCACTTCGAGTTAAAACAGGTAAAACTGGTGTTTAAATCCTCTCCCCCTTTTTATGGCCGCTATGGCATCAAAAAAATATTCCAGGTAATATTCAATCTCAACCGATACATGATGGAATTTTATGAGGAGAATCTATGCTGGATGATGCCCTGTTATGAAATTTGCTACGATTTGGAGCGACGGTAATGCGGGTACTACTTTTGAGCCGGTATTGCCGATTGGGTGCTAGCAGTAGAATGCGATGTCTCCAATACCTTCCGATGTTGGCCAAATATGGTGTTCATGTTGATGTTAATGCACTTTACGATGAAGCCTATCTTATTGATCTATATCAATATAATCGCCGTTGTTTGAAAAGAATGTTTTTTAATTATTTTCGACGAATCTTTCCGTTGTTAACATCCGGTCGATATGATCTGCTTTGGGTTGAACAGGAACTTCTTCCTTGGATACCGCCATTCGCGGAATGGCTATTGGACCATCAGAATATCCCTTTTGTTGTTGACTATGATGACGCTATTTTTCATCGATATGACAGGCATAGAAACTGGCTTATACGTTGGGGCCTTGGTAGTAAAATCGATATGATCATGAAACGCGCATCCGTGGTTATCGCAGGCAACAGTTACATTGCTAGCCGTGCATATAAAGCAGGTGCCAAAATAGTCGAGATCATCCCGACGGTCATCGATTTAAATCGATATCCGGTTACACCCAAAATAGAAAGCGCGTCCTTGACGATTGGATGGATCGGTTCACCCACAACATACACCTTTTTCAAGTCTGTAGCATCGATTTTAATCGACCTCCAGAAACGTTTTCCAGTACAAGTGACTGTCGTTGGCGTCCCGGATCCAGGCCCAGAAGGTAAGCTCCCGTTTCGCTATTATCCGTGGTCTGAAGAGACAGAGGTCGGTTTATTGAAATCGTTTGACGTCGGGATTATGCCTTTGCCCGATACACCATGGACAAGAGGGAAGTGTGGCTACAAACTGATACAATATATGGCCTGTGGTATTCCTGTCGTGGCTTCAAAAGTAGGTGCTAATATTGACATTGTCGTGCCAGGGAAAAATGGGTTTCTTGTTTCAACACCTGAAGAATGGACCAATGCTGTCGAAAGACTCATTTTGGACAGAAAATTGCTCGAAACAATGGGTAAAAATGGGCGCCATCAAGCAGAAAATTACTATAACATTGACAAGACATTTCCAATCCTTGCCCAATGTTTAGTGCAATCTGCTCGGTGTTAAAACACAAGATGGATAGTTGTTAGCCATGATAAGCAGATTGAATCCCACCTCGGAGGACTCTGCATGAAAGGTTATATCGGTACTCGCGAAAAATGCGAGATATGTCAAGGTCGTCTCATTCACGATGAGCGGCGCAAAGGCTGTTTCTGTCTGGACTATCCCCACATTAGCACCAGAAAATATAATGTTAGACCTCGTTATTTCCACCCANNTTTTTTTGTCTGAAACAACTGTATTCCCAGGGTATTTTGGACATGGATAATTTTTGATGTAACGAGGTCTGAATGTAAAATCCGGCAGGGAAATCTACCGGCGATTTAAGGAATACGAAAAGGCTTCAAGATTCCTGACCGGATTAAAATTCAAGAATGATGAAGGCTGCTTCGATAAACGGGATTACCGCAAAGACAATCCGTTAGGGTTTGAAAATCAGCTTAAAAAACACCTCGATTTCAAGGCCAATACCGATATCAATGTTAAAACCGTTCAATCCTACCGGAATGTTCTGGCCAGAGCCGTCCAGCAATGGGGCAACAAAAATATCAAAGAAATCAGTGACGGTTACCTCGATGATCTCCTTTTTGATCAGAACTGGAAATCCCTCCAGGGCAAGCCGGTTTCACAGAAAACCCGCCACAATATGAAATCATGCCTCCATGACTTTTGGACATGGGTGGTCCGAAGGGAAAAGCGTGGTAGCAAGAGTTTGATTGAAATGCCCTTGCTCCCAGAAATTTCATATACATCGGGGTGGAGGAACCGAACTGACATTCCAACAAATAACTTTCTTCCATAATGAAAGATGCA
>DEIL01000233.1 GCA_002352445.1 Desulfobulbaceae bacterium UBA2775 | reverse complement strand
AAGCACCATGAACTTGCACAAGCAGGATTTTATTTTCTTTGTCAGGTATAATATCCGCTTCTGTTGAAAACAGATCCAGTAGTATCTGTCTTGCCGCAGGTGTGTCCACGGTTTTGCTTTTCAATTGTGCGGCCATGGCAGTTTCAGGACGATAGGCAACCATTCGTACCGTATCAAGGAACTGCTTTCTTTCCGGTCGCAAACGCTGAAATTTATCCTTCTCCTCAAGCTCTCCCCAGGGGATGTGTGTAGGCATCTCTTTCAGCTTTTTCTTTATACTTTCGAGCTGATGTTCAAAATGTGGTTCTTCCGGATTAAGCGTACTTTTGTCTCTGAGCCCCTCAATTGTTGAGGTTCGAAAAAGAGCTTTCTCCGATCTCAACAAATTTGGAGAGACAAATAATTTTTCAAATAGCGTTTTGCTCCTTCACCTCGGCCAAAGTCCTTTAGTACTGGGCAATACCGAAAAGTTCGCTTAATCCAGAAGAACCTAATTAAGTAATGTCATTATGTCCCGAAAACCTGGCAACAGAAAAAAGCATTTAAGAATCCCAGATTCTTCCAGAGCATCAATTTCGAGGGATCTCTACATCCGTAAGGATCGATGCTCCTGACTTCCCTTCGTTCAGGCATGGCTAGATCGAGACCGGTTTTAACAGACGACCCGCTAGACATGCCTTCTGATCAGCGGCAAACCAGGGTTATTACCGAGTGGATTTGATTATCATCTTCCGTGTTAATCATCCACCACTTGCTGATAGGGCCGTGGCTGCCTCACTTAGAGCGGAAATTGCCCCGTCGAGACTGGCGTTTATGACTTTAGCGTCGGCTACAGCCTGATCGGCAATAGGGCGCATCGCTTTCAAACCATTGCGGTTTAAATCCATATTCATGGCGGTTCGTATGTCGTTAAGTTTAGACATAAAGGGATCAAATACTTTTCCGGCTGCATCCATTTCACTCTTTACGTTGGTAAACATCGCCTCAACACTTTTACGACGTTGCTCGGCTGTCTGGCGTACTGTTGTACTTTCGATAGTCTCCATCTGTGCTTCCCACTGCTGTAAATAATCAGCCTTTGTGGACGCCATAGAATCGACTCGCTTTCGTACACGGTTTGCCTGTGATTCCAACTTGTCGATCGACTTGGAGTAAGTCTTGAACTGCTCCTTGAGGTCTCCCTCCATATTGTTGAACATGTCGTCCAATGCCGTAATAGTCGAATTTACCTGTTCCTTGCCGACTCGAGCCTCTTGCTCCACGTTTTGTATACGAGAAACTGCATGTGAACCCTCTTTGTAAGTCTTTGCACAACCAACCATCATGACCAGAGCCATAACGATAGTGAATCCAAGTAATTTGTAAATTTTCATAGAAGTCTCCTTAGATAATATTGATAGGGAGCAGAAATGAGACCTGCGGGATGGCGATAAGACAATCTATCCCCACGTCAAGAAGTTATAGCAACAGATACAACGTCAAGAAGCTATAGCAACAGATACAATATGTCAAGGTTGGTTAGGGAACTACAATATTATGCGGTTCGGTACAATCGACAAGCCTTAAAAGTGCTATTCAATCATGGCAAACGAGCATGGCATAAGTACATAGAAGACGGTGTGATACAGCAAAAATGAGGAGGGACAAGCCCCCAAGGTAATCAGTGCTTCTACCTAGAACCATCTTAAAAATCTTCAGGAAGACGATTACAACCAGAATATGTTTGTTGTTCACTTCGATAGAGGCGTTTGGCATTACGAGCGATACCACCACAGGGTCTTGCGGTAAGGTCAGATTGTCGCTCTGAAAACGATTCTTCACCATCACGGCGGTCATCGGCTATCCCTATTGAAATTGACTTTTTGTGGACATCTAAGTAAGTGCTGAGTCTGGAGAATGCCGGCATTCCTCCACATGCACTCAATATCGAAATATTCAAATGGATAGCGGGCTGTTCCAACAAATCCCATATGAAACTGAGCAGATAAAACAGGCGCATCATATTCGCAAAAACTGTGGACGCCCCTTTAACCTTCTCAAAAACCAAACAGGCCTGGAAACTATCCGAGTGGGAAGCCAGTATGCAACCATGGCTCGATGCACCCTCGGCAGTATTGCTGTCTTGCTGATCAAAATGGCTGCTACAAGAAAAAAGGAACAAATAATCACTTCACGGCAATTACCGCTATTTGACAAAAAAGCGGCATAGAAGGCACAACATGATGATATTATAAACTTAAAATACTCCCTTAAGTTGTTGTCGACAGCCAATTTATCAACAAAATATAAGAGCGCCCTATACGATAGGGATTTAAAGGCTAAAAAACACTCTGATAAGTTTAGACACCGATAACCAATAACGAGAATCTGAAAAAAATGGCGGATCTGGAGAGGGACACCTGACAGGTGATGGCGCCATAATTTTTCGGCAGGGAGGTTGGTCTGCCGATCTAACCTTCTCTGGACAGGATGTTCAACTTGCAGACCTGAGGGAGTTACAACTCACAGGAAATCCAGACGTACATCTTAAAATTGGTCCGAAAGGCGGAAGTCTCACTGGTACTCTGAAAATCCCAGAAGCACGAATAGAACCAGAAAAAATAGCCAACCCCGATTCACAATCCCGAGATACAGTTTTCGTGAACGAAACAGAACCTCAAAGTATTTTCCCATTTCGGTTCGACCTTGCTGTTGAGTTGGGAGATGATATTCGTGTTGATGGATTTGGGTTCACAGGTTTTCTTTTGGGAAATGTAAATGTTACTGGTTCAGAATCCGGCACAATCCGTGGCCGGGGAAAACTCCGGGTACATGACGGCTCCTTTTCCCTGAGAAACAAGTTGCTTGATATCTCACGTGGAATTATCTCATTTAATGGGGGGGAAGTTGATAATCCGTCTCTGGATATACAGGCGGTTAGAACTGTTAAGCAGGGGCGCCCGGTTTCAACTAACATAATCGTCGGGGTTAATGTCACAGGGACTGTTCAAGATTATCACCTGGAATTCTTCTCAATACCACGAATGGAGGATCGCGATATTTTGGCTTATATGCTGATGGACAGACCCTTTCGTTCAGAGGATGATTCGGCTGTGGGATTATTCGACTCCTTCGTGAGACAAATGGGCATTTCCAGAGGGAACAGGTTATTTGAGCGTGTTGGGGGGGATGCTTGTTGATGAGATCAATTTTACAAAAAGTGGGAAGGGCAGCGATGTTTCTCTGGTTGTCGGCAGGCGCGTAACAGACAGGCTCACAGTCAGCTATGATTTTAACCTTTTTGAGAATGCAGGTCACTTCCGTGTTAACTACAGTCTTCAAAATGGATTCTCACTGGAGATGAAAAACTCTGTTGACGCCATCGGCGTGGAGTTATTGTATTCACTGGGGACTGAGCCGAGGCGGTGAAACGCTGCGCTACCTTGTATTTTGCCCCTTAGCTAAGCTTAACCTGTAATTGAAGAGAAAAGGAAGATTTTTTTCTGCGGTTTTGTGGCAGAGATAAGCGTAGACTACGAAATCAATTTCGTGAAGGCACTTATCCAGGTATTAAAAAAAGTTCCGATTTGTTCGGGTTAGGTTTGTGAATATTTGATATTATCGTTACACTACAAGTGGTCAACGTGTAGGTTTTTTACTTAGCTATCTGAAATTTATAGCTGTTACGAGATTGTCAATTAACGGAACAGTTGGAAGCAATTCTTTTTGGAGGAACAGTATGAGTAATCCACGGTACTATCTTCTGCTGATGGTCTTGTACCTTGGCATAGTCGCCGGCGTTTTGGCGTTGCTCTATACACCACTCAAATCTGCTTATATGGCGAATTGGGGATTTAATCTGTTGATTCTTGGTGCACTGGGAATTGGTATTTTTCTAAGCTTCAGGCGAGTTCTGATTCTCGGGCCTGAAATAAAGTGGATAGAAATATTTCGAACCGGCCAATCGGGGCTCTCCATCGCGGCAAGACCGCTTCTATTGAAACCGCTTGCCAAACATCTGGAAGGTTTACACAGGGATCGATTCAGCCTCTCTGCTCTGTCACTGCGCACTGTTCTGGAAGGCATTCGTGGTCGCCTTGATGAATCCAGGGAAATATCCCGCTACATGATTGGTCTTCTGGTTTTCCTGGGGCTCCTTGGAACGTTTTGGGGACTTCTTGGAACTATTGGAGCTGTCAGTAACGTGGTCGGCGGCCTCGATGTGGGGAACCGGGATTTTACTCTGGTGTTTCAGACATTGAGGGCAGGTCTTCAGGAGCCATTAAAAGGTATGGGAACTGCTTTCAGCTCATCCCTGTTCGGACTTGGCGGTTCGCTCATCCTCGGGTTCCTTGATATTCAGGCAAACCATGCCCAAAATCGGTTTTTTAATGAAATGGAGGAATGGCTTTCTGGAGTTACACAACTAGTGGACGACTCTGATGCCGGTGCATTTGAGAGTGGATTTGAACGTCAAATGGGAATGCTCGTGCATGAAATGCGGAAAAACAATCATGCAATGGTACAACTCCTGGAGTCCGATCTCCTGAAAGATGCTTCAGACAGGGCATCAAATTCCACCAAAGTGTCATAGGATTTTATTATGGCTTACGGTTCACGTCGTTCTCAGGAGTCTATGAATATCTGGCCTGGCTATGTTGATGTTCTTTCGGCTTTGCTTATGGTTCTGATATTTGTCCTTCTTATTTTTACCTTTTCTCAATTTATACTCAGTGATATTCTCACGGGTCAGACTAATGAACTTGAATCACTACACAAACGTATTGCCGCAATTTCACAGCAGCTTGGGTTGGCGGAGAAAAAAAATCAAGAACTCAATACAAATATATCTTTTCTTTCCTCCAGAATTGACGGGCTTACCGTTGAAAAAGAGAATCTGGAGGTAGAAGTTGATTCTCTGACACGAAAAAATAAAGAAGATCAAGATTACATTGCTATCCAGTTACGAAATATTGCCAGCCTGCAGCAGGACATTGACGCATTGCGCAAATTACGTGAAGAACTGGAGGGTGAGATCCAAACCGTCGTTGCCTCACTGGAATCTGAAAAGCAGGTTGTTCAAACATTTCGCGATCGAACTAAAGCCCTTCAGGCCCGGTTGGCCGACGAGGAGGAAAAAACCCTGCTGGCACAAAAAGATATTGAGCAGCGTGACATCCGCATAGAGGTTCTTTCCGCCCTGGTGGGAGAACAGCAGCAGGCACTGGAAGAACAGATTACACTGGGCGCGGATGCCCGAGCCGAAGTGGTACTGTTACACCAGAAAATAACGCTCCTGCAGATCCAACTTGAGGAAATTAATCAGGCTCTTAGTCATGCAGAAGGGGAGAAGCTGGCCCAGAAAAAACAGATTGAGGATCTAGGTAAACGGTTGAATATTGAACTTGCCCGTCGCGTCAGCGATCTGGAGCAGTACCGTTCTGAGTTCTTTGGTCGTATAAGGAAAATATTGGGTGACAACCCCTATGTAAGGATTGAAGGTGATCGCTTTCTTTTCCAGGCTGAGTTTTTGTTTCCTTCCGGCTCAGCGAGTCTGGGGGAAGGGGGAAAAGAGCAACTCAGTCAAATAACATCCATCTTAAAAGAGCTGAGCACTACTATCCCGGAAGATATTAAGTGGATTATCCGTATTGATGGCCATACCGATCGTCAACCAATCAAATCCCCTTATTTTGCATCAAACTGGGAACTTTCCACAGCTCGTGCGGTTTCTGTTGTACGATTTTTTGCTCAAAAGGGAATCCCCGAAGATCGAATGGCAGCCACCGGGTTCAGTAAATTTCATCCCATTGATACCGGGGACAGCCCGGAGGCATATAGGAAAAATCGTCGGATTGAAATAAAACTTACCTCCAGGTAAAGCGCCATATTTAAGAGGAAGGCTTGTTAAGCCTCCTCTTTCAACCTGATTCTTATCGTCGACAGCCTGATGTCCGGGGGGAGACTACTACATGCCGATAATGATTCCCTGAACCCGTCTGTTCTACTGTCGTCCTGCTTTATACATGTTTGTCGCAACAGGATCTTTCTCGCCAAAACCTCTGATAGTTATCCTGCTCGGATCAATGTCCGCTTTTTTTATTAAAAATTCACGAACAACTGCTGCCCTGCGCTCCGATAATTTTTTATTATCTGCCACTGTACCGATACTGTCTGCATAACCGGCAAGGATAAGACGTGTCTCGGGATTTTCTAACAGAAAAGTTGCAATTGTCGCAATATTTTCGTAGTCATCGGGCCTGACTGTGGCCTTCTTAGGATCAAAGAGAATGTTTTTCCACTCATATTCAATAATCATATTGCCTTCAGCGACTTCAATTATCGTTTCTTTGTCCGTAACTACTTCCACTCCATCTTTTTCCTGAACTGAAAACAGGGCACCGGTTAACCATTCAGGATGGCCGAGTAAATCAGCAAACGGAATTACTTTGGAACAATCGTTAGCCGATGCGATTGCTCTAATGGTTATATCCCCCTCTTTTTCCGCCTGGGTATCAATGACGTAAAAACAGAGGTCATATTTACTGGCAAGGGTTTTTGCAAGTGCGCCTGGCTTGGCGATACCGCTGACATGGCTATATTGACCGTCTGCGAATAAAAATATAGCTGTTTGCCCGGACATTCCTGGCAGAACATCGTCAAGCTCTTTCAGTCCACCCTGCAACAGGGTTGGCCCGCTCAGTTTTGCCGGTAAATTGTCAATTGTCAGGGAAAAAAGCTCTTTATCATAGGGTTGTACCGGCAGGTAGTTTTTTAGCGCGTTCAGGCTAAGACCAGGAGTGAAGCTAAAAATCCCGGCCTGCCATCCAAGGTTCGGCAGTGTTGCATTTTTTTTTAAAAAAAAAGCAGCTCTAAAGGAAGTTCAGCTGAGTTTCCTTCAGAACTACTTAATGTTATTTGTGAATTATGTGACTCCTATTTATTCCCAAAGAATGACGAATATGCCATTGGGGAGCTTTCGTATCACAATAAACTATTTAACCGTACAGGTCATATCCTGCCCGCAGCACATTGGAGATTTGATCTTCCCATGGCCATTTGGACATTTTGAAATCTGCACCTCGCTATTATCATCCAACTTTAAACTGTCATTAACAAGTGGTTCATCACATTTTGCACATGTAGCATTAACAGCCATTCCACATTTTGAACATTCATATGTTGCCATTTTGAATCCCTCCAGATTTTATTAGTACCTTACTCCAGAAAGCCTGTCATAAAAAACAAGAAACTGAGGAATGCATTTTGGAATTAAGTGGTTAAATATACAACCAAGGTACTTATCCCCATCATCCTGGCGGGTGTAGATGCTCTGCTTTTTTTCCCGTTAATCGGGGTTAGATTTACCTTCCACAACAAAATAGGCATGTTCCTTCAAGAAGCAATCAACCCACAAATCCGTACGATACGTATTGCAATTTTCTAACGGGACATTACTGGCCCCCAGGGGCAATGCCCATGTTTACCCAGGGAACAAGGTCTTCATGGTAGTCCGTCTCCGGCAGATTAAGACCATTGAAAAGTATCTTGAAGGTTTTGATATGATAAAAGGGACAACATGATATCTGGATCTTGTTAAGATAAGGCCGTGCTCGTCAATATCAACAGTAGGCAGACAAACGGGTACAACAAGTGTGGTAAGTTGATTGCGGGAGTGTGAAACCAGATCAGGAAGATACCATCCGTTTGTAGCAGGTCCGGCAGGAAGGTGGCATCTCCGCCTGAATCTTTTTTTGTGAAAAACCGGGCTCGGAGTCAAATATTCTTCTGAACTCCCAGTACTTTTTACTTTGCCAGATCTTGGAAAGGCCTATTTTGTTAATATTGCCGAAAGAAAACGTTTCAAGAGGAATCAGCTGGTCTTTAAAAATGGCTACCGTCTGCTTGCCTGCTGCTTTACCTGAGCTACCCGATAGAATCGGGTTGGTAAAAACACAGGGTCCCACTTCACCTACTACATTGATGACACAAGCCTGACAGATATTTTCTGGACAAACGCAGGAGGTCTCATCAAGTGCGGGGCCACGATATACAAACAGGATATTGTTGGCGGCTGCCTCCTTTTTAATTTTAACCAATGTCCTATTGTACTCGTTGAGCCGCTTTGGGTTGTTAAATAGTGCCTCCTGAAACAGCTGTGGTTCCAGTATCAAGGTCAGGTTACTGACCACCACCTGCTCGGCACCCACTTTTTTCGCTAAGCTGGTAATCTGGCTGAGCTCATCAAAATTGGAGGTGAGCATAACATATGCGAGGTGAACAGCCGGTTTTTTGATTTTCCTTTCAGCCTTGATACGCTGCAAGTATTCAAGAGCTGCAACCACGGTATTAAAATCGGTTCCTTTGCGAATTCGGTTATGGGTGGAGGGGGTGGTGCCGGCAAAACTGACTCCCAGGATATCCACCTGCAGATCAACAAGGGTTTGGATATTTTTTTTATTGAGCAGCATTCCATTAGTAGTAAACCCGACTTTTTTTCCTTGATTTTTACAGAGACGCCCCATTTCAAAGATATCCGGGTGAAGGAGAGGCTCACCCCATCCCTGCAAGAACACTAAGTTCGTATGACTAAGCGAAGGGAGCAGGTCATGAAAGAGTGTAAGCGGAAAATGAGCGCTCAACCAGTCTTTCCTTGCGAAGGTATGAGGGCAATAGATACACTCTGCATTGCAGTGGGTAGTCACTTCGATCTGAACCCAGTCCAGAATAGGGCTTAAGATCTGCTCTTTTTGCTTTTTGAGCCAGGTAAGCATAATAAGTAAGAATGTAGCGTATTGTAGGGCGAAGCCAAGGCCTAAATTCTGCTTGAGATAAATCATATGAACATTTGAGTTTCTACTTGAAGCTTCATCACAAAAGTTTCATCAACCGTCAGCATTAAATTCTTCAATTGAAACCTTACCCGCTTGATACTCCTGGTGCCAGTTTTCAGGTACAGGCATCTTTTGATAGAGAACCGTCCGCCGGGCTTCAAGCAGAAGGCGCGGTTTATTCATGAAATCTGCTGCGCAGTAAACCTTTTTTCCCACAACTTGGCTTAAATTGTCCAGCCAGATGATGCCTTTTTCTGAACGCAGCAAGTGATGGTCAACTATAAGGGTCGCAACATTTTTTGCCAGGAGCAGACCATTGTCCCAGGCTCGCTGCTTTAGTGAGCCGCTCAGTTTCTGAAGATAGAGAGGTGGTCCTCCGGTAAACACGATGTCCGGTTGCCACATAAGAATCTTTTCTATTGTGGTTTCATCAAGAAGCTGAATATCAGATGCATGGACAAATACCTGCGTACCCATATCGACGCGTGTCATCATGACGCATCCGAATTTACTGTCTGCCAGCCCGTGTGGTACTGGACGAGAGAATCTTAAAGGGCCTTCCGAGCATCCTTCTGCAGTCTTCATGTTTGTCCCTAATAATTCAAAGAGATCGGCGGCGCGGTGTTGCATTCGGGATGAGAGGTTCTCTTTTGATTTAACCCAGATGCGCACTTTCTGTAAACGATCAGGAATTTGCTCAAATGAAAGCTGAAAAGGATTGGCCCGAAGCAGGGGGACATGATCGCCGTGGAAGTGGCTGAACACGATATCTGTTACGGTTTTTAACTCTTGTATAATGTTCTGTCTGACTCTAACTCCAACCGCCACCTGAATAGGATGGGGAAGCAAGCCGTGCCTCTGATATCCCAGGGCGAGGCCCGGATCGATAAGAATGCGTCGTTCGCCGACTGTCATCAGACAACACATACCGCGGACTCCCAAAGATTCTGTAGCAATTATTTCAAGAGTCACAATTATTTTCTTCCGTTTTCATGGCAATATCGAGGAAGATGCGCGCAGTTTCAGAAGTCGTTGAAGAGATCATCAAGGGGATCCCACTGTCGCCGGTTTTACTGATTTCCATATCAATAGGAATTGAGCCCAGCAAAGGTAGCCCTGTTTCCTGACTGAGCTTCTGTCCCCCTCCACAGCCGAAGATCTCAAGGCGTTCTGTTGAGTGAGCACATTGAAAATACGACATATTCTCTACAAACTCCAAAACCGGTCTTTTCATTTTTGTGAAAGTTCAACAGCCCGTCCCACATCGGCAAGGGCCACTTCCTGGGGAGTAGTTACCATCAAAACATGCATTTTGGGCGAGCTCCAGAGCCCATCGGTTATATTGCAGGTTGCCGCCTACCTGGATTGTTATGATATCATTCATGATTTCTTATTATCTCACCCATTTGCTGCAATGGTGACACTTCTCTGCAAGGGGTTAACAGCCTCAGGACAATGGTCATAATCCGATCACAAGAAGATGTCGTATAGTGACAGCATTCGGA
>DEIL01000312.1 GCA_002352445.1 Desulfobulbaceae bacterium UBA2775 | reverse complement strand
GGCTCGCCAATTACACTTGATGGAATGGCTGAAAAAGCCTGGGATGCAGCCAAAGCTATCACCGTTACGGTAGATGAGCTTCCATATGAGCCCAGTAATGGGTATGAGGGGATGGGGAGCACAAAAGTTAACATCAAGTCACTTTATGATGATAAGAATGTTTACTTCCTGATCACCTATAAGGATCCGACCAAAAGTCTGGCCCGGTTTCCGTGGGTTAAACAGGCAGACGGCAGCTGGAAAAAACTGGCCAAAAAAGACAGTACCGGTCATGACAACACTTATTATGAAGATAAACTGGCGATGTTTTGGAATATAAGTACCAAAGGTTTCAAAGAAGACGGTTGTATGATTGCCTGTCATCTGGATGAACCGGGTGATACATCCGCCGGCCGGAAATATACCGATTCCGCTGATCAGACCATCGATATGTGGCATGCCAAGTATGTGCGCTCACTGCCCATGGGGATGTTCGATGATCAGTATGTTGACAATAACACCGACCCCAAGAAGAATAAGGGCTGGGGCCGTAAGGGAGATACCGGTAAAGGTGGATACAAAAATAATGATAATTCGGATAAATCGGCCCCTGCCTTTATGAATCTGAATAGTACTAAGGATGATCTGTATTACGTCATACCAAGCAAGAGAGTACCTTTTGTGGACAATTTCAAGGAAGGTGATATCGTTCCCGGTATTACTATCGCACCTATGCAGGGTGGTCGTGCGGATATTCTTGCCCGCAACCACTATGCGAACGGCATGTGGACCCTGGAAGTTATGCGGGCGTTGAAAACTGAAGGAGAGAATGCAGAGACTCAGGATGTGCAGTTTGCTGACAAAAGCAAAAGCTTTCCATTCGGCATCGCTGTTTTCGACAATACCCAGATCAATCATCTCTACCATACAGAGACCCTTGAGATGAAGTTTAAATAGGGAGTAGTTATCTGTTAGTTCCTCATCTTTAGATCAGGAATCCAGCCAGGCAGGAACCGTGTTTTTACGGATTCTGCCTGGCTTTTTGTTTTTATACACTTCTGTTTTCGTTTACAACTGTTCAAAAAGTGTTAAATATCTGAATAAGAAATGAAAAAGAGAGTTGTTGGTGCAGGTTTTGCTTCCAATACCCTGAGATCATAAAACAAAAATATCCCTCATTACGTATGAAACTCAGCCAATTTTATTCGAATAGACTTAATTTATTGATAACAAAAGAGAAATATGAGTTACAGGGTGTCATCCCGCAAGGCGGGGATCCAGTCACGAACAAGGCTTCTGGCTCGGAGTCTACGCTTACCTCCTGCCTGCGAGGGAAAGATGGAGAATGTAGCTGAGTTTCATGGTAATCAGGAAAACATTAGATGAGACAGGTATGACAAAAACCATTGGTATTCGTAGAGAAGATAAGAATGAATGGGAAAGAAGAGTTCCTCTTGTTCCGAATGATGTGTCAGAATTACGTAAAAAGTTTGGCATAAAAACCATCATTCAGCCATCTGAAATCAGAATTTTCAGTGACGAAGAATATCGAAAAGCCGGAGCTGAAATAGGTGAAGATTTGCAGGTAGCAGATGCAATTTTTTCAGTAAAAGAAATCCCGCTTCATCTGCTGGAGCATGGAAAAACGTATTTATTTTTCTCCCATACCATAAAAGGTCAGCCATATAATATGAAAATGTTGAAAAGGTTGATGGAACTTGAATGCAACCTTGTCGACTATGAACTCATTTCCGGCAGGAAAAACAACCGTTTAATAACATTTAGCAGCTATGCGGGAATGGCGGGTTTGATAGAAACCTTGCATGCCTTTGGCCGGAAAATGAAGTTGAACGGATACGCGACACCGTTTGAAGGAATAAAACAAGCATACCAGTACGATTCCCTGGAAGAGGCAAAAAATCATATCCGGAACGTTGGCCAGATTATAACACAAAACGGTCTTCCAAAAGAGCTGGCACCGTTGACAGTGGGATTTCTCGGGTATGGCAATGTATCAAAAGGTGCCCAGGAAATGTTTGATCTCCTGCCTTTTGAAACTATTGAGCCAGATCAGCTGGAACAATTGAGGGGGCACGGTAAAAATGGTTCGGACAAGAGTTGTCTTTACAAGGTAATCTTCAAAGAAGAGGACATTGTAAAACCGTTAAAGGGAGCATTCGACCTGCAGGAATATTATGATCATCCTGAAAGATTTGAATCTCTGTTTCACAACTATCTCCCATACCTGGAAATACTTATAAATTGTGTTTACTGGACGGAGAAGTATCCACGATTTGTTACAAAAGAGAACCTGAAAAAGAATGCACATCCGGGTGAAGAATCAGGACTGAAGGTAATCGGTGATATTACCTGTGATATCAATGGTTCTGTTGAAATTACTAGAGAATCAACAATGCCGGATAAGGCCTGCTATACCTATTATGCTGAAAATGACAGTTATGCTGATGGGATAAAAGATGGTGGCATTACTGTAATGGCAATTGATAATCTGCCATGCGAATTTCCCCGGGAAGCCTCGACTGATTTTTCGCAGGAATTAAAAACCTTTGTGAATGGTATTGTTACGGCGGATTTCAAGGTAGACTTCAACGAAATTGAACTCCCCTATGAAATTAAAAAGGCTATTATTTTATACAAGGGTCGCTTGACCGGAAAATTTGACTATATGAATGAATTTTTATAGTTTGCCGGCGTTTTTCCCCATAAAGTTTTCTTATGGCCGGGAGGTCTGGTATTATTTCGGCTATCAAATCTTGAAATGAACATTCTATACGATAAAATAACCTATATATTCGACCCATTGCACCATCTTTGGGAACATGAGAAAATGCATAGGAAAATATCTTTTGCCCTTGTGCTTTTCTTTCTTGTCAGCCTGGTCGCTATTGAATTGAATCGCTGGCATCTCCTTCCTGCTCCGTTTGAAGCAGTTATACCCCAAAATCACTTCTTGGCTGTACATGCCGCTTTTACTGTTGTCCTCATACTCGAAGTGATCAGCCTGATTTTTACTATCCCATGTTCGTTCAGCAGATCTGTGGGCAAACAGTTTGAGATTTTAGCCCTCATTCTAATGAGAAATGCGTTTAAAGAACTCTCCTATTT
>DEIL01000262.1 GCA_002352445.1 Desulfobulbaceae bacterium UBA2775 | reverse complement strand
GGTGTGGGTCTCTTTACATAAAATTCCCAGTTTCTGCAGTTTTTCTGCTATTGCCCTGGCGCCGCCTTCCGTGCCTTCGTGCAGCTCGATTGCGATCATCAGACCGCGGCCTCTGATATCCCTGATGTCTTTATTCTTAATCTTTTTAAGTTCTGAAAGAAAATAGTCCCCCATCTCTTTGGAATTTTTGATCATGCCTTCATCGATAAGAACCTTGAGCGCAGTCCGTGCAATACTGCAGCCAAGGGGGTTTCCACCAAAAGTAGAGCCATGCTGGCCCGGTTTTAGAATTTCCAGCACCTCTTTATTGGATAGAACAGCGGATACCGGATAGAAACCGCCTGAGAGTGCCTTGCCGATCAGGGTCAGATCAGCTTCAATACCTTCATGCTCTTCTGCCAGAAGTGCTCCCGTTCTACCAAGACCTGTCTGGATCTCATCCAGGATGAGGATCACATTGTGCTTATCGCAAATTTCCCTGACCTTTTTGAAATAGCCTGCCGGTGGAATAATAACTCCGGCTTCTCCCTGGATTGGTTCCACCATAAAGGCGGCGGTATTTTTAGTAATGGCCTTTTCCAGGGCCTCTGCATCGCCAAATGGAATAATTTTAAAACCGGGGGGAAAAGGTCCAAAATTATCTCTTGCATTGTCATCTGTTGAAAATCCAACAATAGCAAGGGTGCGGCCGTGGAAATTATCACTGCATACTATGATCTCGGCTTTATCTTTTTCAATCCCTTTAACTTCATATCCCCATTTGCGAACACATTTAATTGCGGTTTCAACGGCTTCAGCCCCACTGTTCATGGGCAGGATTTTATGGGAATTGGTCAGTTCGCACAGTTCCTCATAAAGCAATGGCAGCTGATCATTTCGAAACGCCCTGGAGGTGAGGGTCAGCTTCTTTGCCTGGTCTATCATGGCCTCAAGAATTTTAGGATGACAATGCCCCTGGTTTACTGCTGAATAGGCGGCAAGACAGTCCATATATTTATTGCCGTCCACATCCCAGACCCAGATGCCTTCTCCTTTGGTTAGCACCACATCCAGAGGTTTATAATTGCCGGCACCATATTCATTTTCCAGGTTGATATATTCTGACGTTTCCATAATTCCCTGCTCCTGTTATTTTATTGGATGATCTGAGTGCCGGCCGTTCCCTGCACGCTTCCATAAATTGCTTCGATCGATGTAATAACCGCCCGTTTGCCACCGCTCTGGACAAATTTCAGAGCGGCCTCAACTTTAGGCCCCATGGAACCTTTACCGCTTTTATTGCCGACAAGATAATCCTCCGCCTCATTGACGCTCATGTTGGATATCAGTCGCTGATTCGGACTATTGAAATCAGCGAGAACTCCTTCAACATCTGTGGCGATAACCAGTAAGTCAGCACCTATTTCGGTTGCCAGGAGCGCACTGACCAGATCCTTATCGATCACCGCATCTACCCCATTGAATGCACGGCCATTTCTCACCACGGGAATTCCTCCTCCACCGCAGCAGATGACAATGAATCCGGAATCAATCAGTCGCTGAATTTCCCGTTTTTCTATAATAGTGACCGGTTTTGGCGATGCCACAACACGTCTGAATCCTCTGGAGGTTTCCATGGTGGGATAATCCAACTTCTCAGCCTCAACCGCTGTGAAAACCGGGCCAATGGGTTTTGTGGGATTGGCAAATGCAGGATCTGTCTCATCCACTACTACATAGGTGATCAGAGAGACAAGCGGGTTAAAAGCTGCTCCTTGTTCCATAAGGGATTCATCCAGTACGGACTCAATCATATAGCCAATCTGGCCCTGGGTCTGGGCCACAAGGATTTCAAGCGGCAGCCTGGGGACTGCATCGCATGATTCCTGCTGCAGCATAAGATTACCTACCTGGGGACCATTGCCATGGGTGATGATGATTCTATACTCGCTGGTAAGTGATGCGATCTGGCGAATCGAGATCCTGAGATTTTCGAACTGCTGGGCAATAGTTCCTTCCTGTCCTTTCTGGATAAGTGCATTACCGCCAAGGGCAATAAGCAGGGTTGGTTTCTTTCCGTTGCCGGTACTATGGCTCATATAGGTTTCCTTTGAGCTGATTAGCCGAGTGCCTGCTAAACGTCGAGCATTTCTTTCACCAGTTCACCCAGGGTGGGTTTACTGTTATCTCTATACGCATAGCGAACACGCAGAGTGGGCTTTTCAATGTTTACCAACCGGGTCAGGTCAATGGGCGTTGCTGACACGACAATATCACAATCGCAACCATTAATTGTCGCCTCCAGATCTTTGACCTGCTGCTCACCATAGCCCATGGCCGGAAGCACCTTACCTACATTGGGATAGGTCTCAAAGGTTCCCTTCAGGCTGCCGACGAGATAGGGGCGAGGATCAATAATTTCCGCTGCCCCATAGCGTTGTGCGGCGATAACACCGGCACCGAATTTCATATGTCCATGGGTTAAGGTCGGACCATCCTCCACAACAAGAACGCGTTTGCCTGCCATGCTCTCGCCATTTTCAGCAGATACTTCGGAATCAGCTAATACGATCCGAGCCCTGGGATTATGTTCGGCAATGGTCTGTTTCAGTGTTTCAACATCCCTGGGATCTGCGCTGTCTACTTTATTGATCACTGCGATATCGGCCAGCAGCATATTGGTTTCACCAGGATGGAAGGTGGTTTCGTGACCAACACGGTGAGGGTCAAAAACAACAACATTCACATCCGGTTTATAAAAGGGCGTATCGTTATTGCCGCCATCCCAGACCACCACATCAGCTTCTTCTTCAGCCTGCCGTAGAATCTTTTCATAATCTACACCCGCGTAAATAACGGCGCCCATATCAACGACCGGTTCGTATTCTTCCCGCTCCTCAATGGTGCAGGCATGTTTTTCAAAATCATCATAGGTTGCAAAGCGCTGCACAACTTGTTTGGTCAGATCGCCATAGGGCATGGGGTGACGTACGGAAACCACCTTTTTACCAGCGCCCTGCAGAACCTGTACGATTTCTCTGCTGGTCTGGGATTTCCCGCATCCTGTACGGA
>DEIL01000225.1:27573-37632 GCA_002352445.1 Desulfobulbaceae bacterium UBA2775 | reverse complement strand
CAAATCTGAAAGTTTACACTATTCCTGTGAAGTTCCAGTTTGATCATGTCCAAAAAACTTACCCTAAAAGGAGCATCCTGGCACTTTAAAAAAATCAAAATATCTCCCAGAAAACCAGCTGCAAATGGAGTATTCTGAATTATTGATGTTTCCAGATAATGTTTGCTTCTCATTTCGAAAGTCGTGTTAGGTTCTACTACTGATAGCACGACAGTATCGAGCAATCTCAGATCGAAGATTTGCACTGCCAGCCCAAAGGGTTTTGTAGAGTGGTATGGCTAAGATGTTTCCTGAATCTTCTCAGCGACAAGGAGAGGATCGAACCGCCATGACGACCCAAGACATCTCAAGTCGCGTCTTGTTATATGGCTCGAAGCCTGACTTTATCACCCAGTTTTATAAAACTTTCCAATAACCACCTTTGGCAGGGCCAATCCGTTTCAAAAAATCTCTTTCTCGTAATTTGGCAATTTGTTTTTCAACCGCTCTGGTACTTATTCCGAGCTGATTTGCCAGTTGGAGGATGGTCATTTGAGGGGTGGCAGACAGAAGTTTCAGTATTTTCTCCGAACTTTTCTCCGAACCTTTCTCCGAACCTTCTTGTGATAGTACCTGTTCTTTAGGAAAAACAACCATTTTCCCCGAACCTTTTTTAGTTTTCCGGTACACTGTTACGGTAAAAATGCAACCACCTCTGTCATCCAGAAAATCGATATCAGGCCAATCATCTAATGCCCTTCTTATTCCAGAACCGATTCCTTTATAAGGCAACAGTCCTTTGGCAATATACGAAACCAGTATGGGATTACGGATATTGGAATTACCTGCACAAATTTTTTCCACGGTTAGATTATTGGGCAAGTGGCCAGGGCTGATAATCTCGATACGGTCATCAAAGATAAATAAACGTATCGGCGCACTGATCAGATAATCTCGGTGAGCTATGGCGTTAACCAAAAGCTCTTCAAAAACAGATACCGGAATTTCAGGAGTTCCAGGTGAATTGATCCCATGCCCAGCCTGCATTTTTTGAAGATTTCGCATGATAAATGCGAGAGAATCATCAAATACTTTCTCCAAAGATCCGGTAAAATCCTCAGTGTCTAAATATGTTGTTGAGTGTATATCAGAGCCAGGATATCGAATTGCTTTGATCACGAATTGCGGTTTGATCCATTCTGGTTTCTCTGCAAACAGTAACACTCCAGCAAGATTAAGCATTCCATTGTCTGCAACCAGATTCATATTCTGCAGAAGCTTGATTAAGCTTTGTCGATCTTCCGGAAACTGCTGATTATACGTGTCTCGCAAGAAATCTCTGAACCGTAGTTTATCCAGCTTATCGATATCAGCCTTAGTGGGCAACTCATCAGCATGAAATTGATCAACACTTTGAAAGAGACGACGCAATTCCTCCTTTGAATTCACCCTCCGTTTATCCGAACCACTTTTCAACCAAATCACACCGTTTTTGTCAAAATATGGTTTGTCTATTCCCTTAGGTACTGTCAGAGCAATGATAATTCTGTTTGAATCAGCTGGAATATTCTCAGTTTGAACCGTCAGGGGGCTCCGCACATGTTGACTGGCTGCATTGCTGATCAGCTGGTTAATACGGTTTACATCTTTGCTTAATAAGCCAGGTATCGAACCATCATCAGCCACGCCGATGAAGATGGTGCCACCTTCACTATTGGCAAAAGCCGCCATTTCAGCGGCCAAAGAATCCACACTACGTAGGTTTACTTTGAATTGGTGCCGACTATCTTCGCCAAGCGATATTTGTTTTTTAATTTCACTACGGTTCATTTGGTAAACCAAAAGTTTTTTGGTATTAGTCTCTTATGCATTCATTGCACATACGGCTACAGTAAACACACATGTTATTAACTTCAAAATGATACCCTACTCCTAACACATTATAATAGAGAACTACAATCCCACTTTAATCTCGTTTCATTATTAAATGTATTTCTCTTTAGTCAACATAAATCCATGCAATCAATGACTGACGCCAAAGAATTTGTTATCCACTCCAGACCAGCCCCCCCCATCTGTCAACTTATACGGTTTCTCTTTTGGTTTCGCATTACGGATGTCGGTATCTGTAATCGACATGACGGTATCTCCCTTGGCGGTATTTATTTATACCGTCTAATATACCGTCATATTTCAATGGATCTTACTGGACATCATAGGAAAAAAAAACCCCGAAAGCCTTGCTGGCTATCGAGGTTTTGGTCTTTACTGGACTTCTTTAAACTACCAAATGGTGGAGGCGGCGGGAGTCGAACCCGCGTCCGCAAATGCTCCCCTCCCGTATCTACATGCTTAGTTCCCAGCTTGAAGATTCGCCTCAGATATGCCGTGGAAACAAAGCGGATCTGACGCTAGACTGTTAAATCTCATCTCCTGGCTGACAGTCGGCCATCAGGAGACCAGCCCGTTGAGTCGGCGCTCCAATCCGGACTTACGGGCAAAGTCCGGTGGAACGGCAGTATTACAGGTATTAAGCTGCTACTGCGTAATTATAATCGTCTGCGATTATATTTAAAGTTCTATTAGTTTTACGAGCAAATAGAAGCTCGGCATGCAACGATGAGCTTACACATCCCCGTCGAATCCGTTTCGCCCCCATATTTCTATTTAATCTTATGTGATAGTACTATTTCCTGTCATAACGCATGGCCCGCTGCAATTCACGGTTGGTCTCTTTCTCCCTGAGAGAGGCCCGTTTATCATACTGCCTCTTACCCCGGGCCAGACCCAATTCTACTTTAGCCTTGCCATTCTCTTTAAAGTAAATCTTAAGTGGTATCAGGGCAAGGCCTTTTTCCTTCAATTTGCCGATAAGTTTTTTAATCTCCCGCTTATGCAGAAGTAATTTACGGACTCTCATCGGTTCATTCGGGTTATGCGTGGCAAAAGAATAGAAGGAAATATGTACATTGTGCAGCATCATTTCACCCCGGGAGTTAATATTGGCATATCCATCCCGCAGATTGACCTTGCCGGCTCGTAAGGACTTCACCTCCGGGCCGGAAAGCACCATACCGGCCTCATATTTTGCGTCAATATGATAGTCGTGAAATGCCTTCTTATTTTTTGCTATAATCTTTATTCCCATTCCGCACTTCTATCCGTTATTACCGTACTCTCAAATGATTGCTAAAACACTAAGTCGAAGTCACCCGCAAGGCCTCTTCATAGGTCGTTATACCTGCTCTAACCTTTTTCCATGCGTCTTCGCGTAAAGTAGTCATTCCTTCACGAATTGCAACCTGACTCATTTCAAGAGTATGAGCTTCGTCACCAATCATTGTTTTTATCTGGGAAGAAAGAGGAAATAATTCAAAAACACCACATCTCCCTTTATATCCTGTACCCCGGCATTCCAGGCATCCTTTACCACGTTTGAGGGTAATAGTGCCTGAATCCGCCACAGGAAAACCCATTTTCAGCAGTTCCTCCCTCTTCATATCAAATTCCTCAGCACAATCCGGGCAGATTTCCCTTACCAGTCGCTGAGCCATGCAGCCGAGCAGAGTTGAAGCAATCATAAATGGCTGCAACCCAAGATCCTTCAATCGGGCAATGGAAGAGACGGCATCGTTGGTATGCAGGGTAGAAAACACCAGGTGACCGGTCATTGCTGCCTGTACTGCATGGCTGGCAGTCTCATGGTCACGGATCTCACCAATCATGATAATATCAGGATCCTGTCGCAGAATATTTCGCAGAATCGTGGAGAATGTCACATCAATAAGAGGCTGTACGGCAATTTGGTTAAACTCCTCGTGTACCATTTCAACAGGATCTTCCACCGTCACAATATTCGTCTCCGGTGTAGCGATCTCTTTCAGAGTCGAGTAGAGGGTTGTCGATTTACCGCTGCCCGTCGGCCCTGTTACCAGAATAATACCATGAGGCGCATGAATAAATGAATTATACACTCCCGTGTCTCTTTTCGAAAAGCCAAGATTCTCAATCTTCTGAAAAATCATATCCGAATCGAGGATACGCATCACCACCTTTTCACCAAAGGCAACGGGAACGGTCGAGACCCTTATCTCCACATCTTTTCCACCTTTACTGCCGATCTTTATTCTACCATCCTGGGGCCGTCTTTTTTCTGCAATATCGAGGCGGGAAAGGAATTTGATCCTTGAAGTAATCGCTGAATGCACTGCCTTTGGCAGGTTATAGATTGTATGAAGCGCACCATCAATGCGGAAACGCACCACACAAATATTCCGCTTTGGTTCGATATGGATATCGCTCGCCCGCTGATCCAGAGCATAGTGGAAAATATGGTTTACAGCAGTCTTAATATGCTGATCGGAAGAAGTGATCTCCTTGGCTGAAGAGATCTTTACATATCTCTCAAGATTGCCGATATCAATCGATCCAATCCCATGTGCAACACCAAACTGATCTTCGGCTGCACTAATCGATTTCTGAAATCCAAAAAATTCTGAAATAATCCGTTTAATATCAGATTTTGTGGCAATATATGGCTTCACCTTAACCTGATTTGCTTGCTCAATATCCGCCAATACTGCCTGGCAATCCGGGTGATACATCACAACTTCAAGAGTACCTTCCGTCATATTAAACGGCAGGATAAGCTGCCTTATGGCAAAATTTCGAGGTATTGTCTTGGTGGCGACATCCATATCCAGCTCAAGAGGATCAAGCTTTTTAAAGGGGAGTTTCTTCTCTTTGGCAACCGCTCGCATGATAATTTCTTCATCGAGTACCCGTTCATCATTTCCGGGAATTTCAAATTTAAAGGCAGTTATAATTTCAACCAGATCAGGGTAGTTCTTGTCGACATTCCCCTCCTTGGCAGCACGTCGCACGAGCTTCTGACGCTGCTTTCCTTTCTCCAGGGTGACAAACTGCCGTTGCTTGGCTGTCAAAACCTTCTGGCGCAGCAGGATATCGAGTAAAGCCTCACTATTTAGAAATTGCATATAACCATCCAAAAATTCCACATTTTACTAATTTACAGACCTATACAAACAGAACACATCGTATTTTCCTTCTTTACACCATTTCTTGCAAGGAAATTCAACCTCTTATCACTTTTGAGCCGGCGTTATAAGAGACCGCAGAGTCTTAAGGTTCTGCCTGTCTTCCTCAAGATCGTCGCCTTTTGGCGTTTCAAGGGTCATTGGTAAATCGGCAAAACGGGGGTCGTTGAGCAGATTTTTAAAACCGGCCAGACCGATAGTACCTTTGCCAATATGCTCGTGTCTGTCCACACGACTGCCCAACTCTTTTTTTGAATCATTTAAGTGGAAAAACTTCACCCTATGCAATCCAACCTGATGATCCAGTTCTAAAATTGCTGTATTATAACTTTCAGCAGATCGTATATCATAACCGGCAGCAAAGATATGGCAGGTATCTACACAGACCCCTAATCGGCTGGAATGTTGAGAATTTTGCAGGATATACGCCAACTCTTCAAAGCTGGCGCCAAGCCCCGTTCCCTGCCCTGCAGTAGTCTCAATCAAGACCTCCACATCAGTCCCGCTCTGTTCAATTGCACGATCGAGTCCTGTAACAAAACGATTCAGTCCTACCTCTACCCCATCACCCCCGTGGGAGCCTGGATGCAGCACCACGTAGGGTATTTGAAGCTGCTGACACCGCTGCAGTTCAAGAACAAATGCCCGAGTAGATTTTTTCAGCAACTCCTCTTTTGCGGTGGCAAAATTGACCAGATAGGAACCATGGGAGGCAACTGGTATCGAGCCGCTCTTTTCATGAGCCTCTCTGTAAAGTAGAACCTCCTCCTCTTTCAGCTCTGTCGGCGTCCATTGACGTTGGTTGCGGGTAAAGATCTGCAAAGCCTCTCCCCCCACCCGTTTGATTCTCTCAAAAGCGAGATGCAAGCCTCCGCTCACCGATTCATGTGCGCCTAGTTTCAGCATATCCTGTCTCTTTCTTTATTTTTCATGTTATGCAGTTTCCAGGAGGCTGTCCGAGAATAAGCACAGTCATATGAGTGATATTTCGGAGTCTCGGACAACCTCCTGGAACCTACTCTGCGCCCAGGTAAGATTCTGTGGTAAACTTTACTATCTGGGCCTGATAGAAACGTCTCTGACTGACATCTGCCTGCATGGCAAGTTTCTCGGTTCGAACCGCCTCATCAATTAAATTGTTGGCCCAATAGGCCGTTGCCAGAGTATCAAAGATATATCCTTTGGGCTGCAGGGCTGCAGCTCCCCTTGCCAGAGTCAGAGCTTTTAAGGGATCCCTCAGAGAGGGATCTTCACTGGTCAGAAGCAGCCAGGCAAGGTTATTCATTATTTCAGGGTTTGCCGGATCCATGGAGTAGGCCTTTTCATAGGCCTCAAAAGCCTTTTTGGTCATTTTTTTGGTTAGCATTAAATCCCCAATCATACGCTGCCAGATGGCCCGGTCAGGCTCCTGCTTAGCCTTTTGCAGAAGGACTGCTTCGGCAAAATTTTCCTGGTACTGCTGCTCCAGCCTTTCAGTTGGAATCTGCTTGACAAGAAAAACAGTAACGATAATCATCAAAAGATAGGCCAGAAGACTGTACCGTACCTTTTTATCATGACGCTCAATGCGCTGTGGCTCCTTTTCTCCCTGCCCCAGGCAGTCGATACGTTCAGCAATGCTGAAATGGTGCCAGTTCGGTTGATCCCTGATATTTCCGCTTAATACCGCAATTTTTTCAAAGGCTGAAACCATGGCCCGACTGTCACCGATTGCAGACAAAGAATAAAGATCCGCCTGTCGTTCAAAATTACGAATAAAATATCCGAACAGATATCTGAAATAGACAACCATAAAGATGAGCAGAGATACAGCACCGAACACGGTAAGAACATTACCCAGCACCATCTCCTGTTCAATTATGATCCTGTTTAAAAAATCAAAAGAGAGCATCATGTAGACAAAGGGCTCGGCAACCATACCGGCGAGGATGCTGAATCCTGCGATAAGAAAAACATAAAGAAGGAGATGACGTTTCTTCACATGACCTATTTCATGAGCCATCACGGCATCAAGTTCATCAAGGGTAAGGGTCTCTATTAGAGCAGGAGTTATGAGAATGTATCGCAGCCCCGGAACGATTCCAATAACCCCGGCAGTCAATACCCTCCCCTCAAAGAGCGGCCAGAGATAATAGTCAGTCTTGAACCCCAATCGTGCACAAAAACCATCGAGATGATTTTTCAGTGATCCTTCAGGCAGCTTCCTGCATCCCCACAACCTGCGAACAAGCGGCGGGAAAAAGAGGAGAACAAAGAGAAGAAAAATCATAAATATAATCAGGTCTCCCCATTCTGAAGAAAAAAGCTGCTGTACCCCTGGAAATGGCAGCAGACCAATCAGATCGTAGAGAAGAGAGAGAGCAATCCAGGGCAGAACGATGGGTAAATTTGCCTTCAAATTCGAAACGATAAAACTGGTGGTTGAATATTCACGTCCAAAGATATTTTGATAGCTTTTCCTTCCCGCTCGCCACATAAGGCTCAGGTAGAGAACAAAAAACAGAAGCCCGGCAACATTTACCAGGCCAGGCATACTGTTTCCTATAGAAAACTGTGAAAGATAATACTTCAAATCACAGAGATAGAGCGTCGCCGCAAAAAAGCAGAGACTACATACGGATAACTGCTTTTCGGTTTGGAAATATCCCCCTGCCTCAGTTGCCCAGGTTCTTTTGAATAACTTCCTGGCAATCCAACCAAATCCCACGAGCAGGAAAAGAAAAAGCAGTCCTCCCTGCCAGCCGGGTAATAGCGGCGTATCCGGCACACTATCCACACTGAAAAGAAAGATCGCTACTAGAAAAATGAGTAAATTATTGTACATTTGGCAGAGTTCCTTACGAATTCATTATCTTTTTAAGTCTGTTTTATGACTGTCTGTAAAACTTCAGGTAGAGAATAATTATACTTCCCTTTTTGGCAATACTGATTCCAAGTCGTGGGCATTCTATCATACTGAGGAAAAATAAAATATTTTTCATCTTCCCTGCGTTTTTTAATTGACATTTACACTCAAGTCTTTTTATATAGGACGTTTATTATTAAAAATGGGCGCATAGCTCAGTTGGCTAGAGCCATCGGCTCATAACCGATCGGTCGTAGGTTCGAGTCCTACTGCGCCCACCATTGCACAATAGTGACAGGCCGAAAACAAATAACAGGATCCTTGAAAAAAAGAGTCTTCTACATACAAAAAAGGGGAGGAACGATACCCCTTACTTTCGCATCTGTTTTGGACACAAAGTGCCAAATCAGGCAAGGTGAACTAAAAGGTACATCCCCGAGGGGTGTACCTTTTTTTGTTTAGTACCTGAAAACTCAGTGAAACAGTATGGTTCCACACGTTAAAGATATTGTCAACAGTCTCAACCTGGACGCTCCTTTCAGTCTGGCGGAGCCATGGGACAATGTGGGTCTTCTCATCGGGAATCCTGATCAGGAAGTGACATCCATACTCATAGGACTTGACCCGACCAACTCGCTTATTGATGAGGCACTGGCACTGAATGCCAATACTGTCATCACCCATCATCCCGTTATATTTCAGCCACTCCCGTCCATCAATACCGCCAACCCGAGCGGGAGACTGCTGGAAAAAGCACTGGCACATAAAATTGCCATCATTGGCTGTCATACCAACCTCGACAGTGCGGTTGACGGGGTCAGTGATATCCTTGGTGCCTTACTTGGACTAACAGAACTCACCCCCCTGCTTCCCGCCGATGAAAGAAATAATGTCGGGGCAGGACTGGGCAGGATTGGCAGCTTCAGCACTCCTGTTACAGCCACGGTTTTCATGAAAAAGATACTGGAGGTGCTCAATCTACGCTCTGTCCTGGTAGCTGGGAACATTCCTGAAACAATAACCACCGTCGCTGTATGCGGTGGCAGTGGCTCTGATCTGGCAACGGAGGCCTTTGCCCGTGGTGCAGATGTTTACCTTTCCTCTGAAATCAAACACAGCACCGCAATCTGGGCCGTCGAAAACAGTTTCTGTATCATCGATGGTACCCATTTCGCCACTGAACAGCCATCAGTCAGCCTTCTTGCCAAAAAGCTGAACCGGGCAGGTAGTAGTCAAAACTGGAATATAGTAATCAGACAATCAGAGACAGAGCGTAATCCTTTTGCCCTGATTGATAAAAAATACGGAATCAAAGAGTGATGGCGTCGTAAAAAGTCCGATATCCTTCGTTGCAGGTTTTTCTCAGGATCTCAACATACCATATGTATTGTTGAGATCCTGAGAAAAACACTACGCCGCGTGTATCGAACTTTTTGACTTAGCCATCTGGAACCTCGTAAAAAGTCCCCTGCTTCGTCAGCCCCGTACATGCGGGAAAAACGGAACAGTGAAGAATTTGAGTTTTTACGACATCGGGAACATATAATACAGGAGAAGAACCTTGAACGAACATATAGCCCAACTCGTGGCTCTCCAGGCCATTGACTTGCAGATTGACCAGATAGACAGTGCGGTCAAGTCGGAACAGAACAGACTAGATGACCGGATTTCCGCTCTTGCAGAGAGAGAAAATACTATCAATGAGCTGCAGGAAAAAATGGCCTCCCATGTAAAAGAGAGGCGCATCCTGGAAGATGAAGTATCGGACAAAATGAATCATGTCAGAGAGCGGCAGTCTAAAATGATGCAGGTACAAACCGGACGTGAGCAGACGGCCCTGCTCAAAGAAATAGAGGATGCCAAGAAAAGCGTCAAAGAGAATGAGGAAAAAATTATCAGCCTCATGGAGGAGATCGAGAAGCTGGACGCCCAGGTAGGAGAAGAACGAAACCTTCTCAAAGGTGAGAAACAACTCGTTGCAGAGGAGACGGAAAAAGTAGGTACTAACATTGCGAAGATTAATAGGGGGAAAAAATCTAAAGATACCGGCCGCAAGAGACAGGCAAAGCAGATCAAAGAGAACACCTTACGCAAATACAATACGCTTCGCGAACGTAGAAACGGACTGGCAATGGTTAATGTGGTGGACGGCGTATGCCAGGGTTGTTTCATGGCCAT
>DEIL01000225.1:0-27490 GCA_002352445.1 Desulfobulbaceae bacterium UBA2775 | reverse complement strand
TAATTTCCAGCTACACTTGAACCAGGAGCGGGCGCATGATCGCCCCGGTCGACTGACCGGAGAGGAAAGTCCGAACTCCGCAGGGCAGGATGGTTCGTAACACGAACGCCGGGTGACCGGGGGAAAGTGCCACAGAAAACAAACCGCCCGGCACTCTGAGTGCCGGGTAAGGGTGAAACGGCGAGGTAAGGGCTCACCGCTTCCATGGTGACATGGGAGGCAGGGTAAACCCCATCCGGAGCAAGACCAAATAGGGAGATGTTTGAGAGCGGCCCGTTCGAGATCTCCGGGTAGGTTGCAAGAGGTGTTGAGCAATCAACATCCCAGTGAAATGATCATGGCTCTTTACAGAGTACAGAATTCGGCTTATAACCCGCTCCTTTTTTCATGATATTATAGTCAACTGACACCAGATTGCAGGATCAATCCCAAACAATTCCTCCATCATTCTCTTTTCAAAAACGCCACCGAAACAAAGCTCGATTATGACATTCTCAGCTGCTGCTATAATTCCCGCTGCCGGCACCGGCACCAGGATGAAACTCGACCACCCTAAACAGTTTCACCGAATGAGTGGTGCTCCCATCCTTGTCCATACAGTCAAAGCATTTTTAAAAAACAGCTATATCGATCAAATTGTTGTTGTTGTACCCACTGACTGGATCAAGCAGACCCATGAAATGTTTACCGCATATATCGATGAAGGCGCTGAAATTACAATTGTACCAGGAGGACAAAGAAGACAGGATTCTGTACTTGCCGGTCTTAACACTATTGGCCGGGATATTGATGTTGTACTGGTTCATGACGGAGCCAGGCCTCTTGTCTCCCAGACGGTCATCGACAGATGCTATGAGGCTGCAGTAAATGATGGTGCAGCAATAGCCGCCGTTCCTGTAAAAGATACCCTTAAGAAAGGTGACAAAACTGCAATGGTCACCGACACTGTTGAGCGAAAAAACCTCTGGCATGCCCAAACTCCCCAGGCGGCACGCAGGGAACTCCTGGTCAAAGCGTTTCAGCAGTTGGAGGGAGAGGATGTGACTGATGAATCATCTCTTTTGCAACTGGCAGGAATCCCGGTGACTCTTGTGGCGGGATCTGAGAGCAACATCAAAATCACCCGGCCGGAAGATCTCCAACTGGCAGAAACAATTATGTGCAGCAGCCAAAAAATTCCAATTCGTATCGGCCACGGATATGATGCCCACCGATTTGTAGAAAACAGGAAGCTAGTGCTTGGTGGAGTAACCATACCCCACCCCTTCGGCCTTGCCGGTCATTCAGATGCGGATGTTCTTACCCATGCACTGTGCGATGCTATCCTGGGCGCTCTTGGTGAGGGGGATATAGGTCGCCACTTTCCTGATTCGGATGAACAGTTCAACAATATCTACTCCATATCTCTCCTAGAACATGTAATAACCCTGGCCACTTCACGTTCCTATGCACTTGCCAATTGCGATATCACCCTGGTCTGCCAGGCGCCTCGACTCGCTCCGTTTCTTGATGAAATGAAAGAGTTACTCGCCAAAACATGCAAAGTAAAAAGCAACAGCATCAATATTAAAGCGACAACCACTGAAAAGATGGGTTTTACAGGAAGGAAGGAGGGAGTCAGCTGCCATGCTGTTGCCCTCTTATATTCTTACAACTGACACCCATGAAATGAATTTCATATAAACCAGACAAAACTGAAAACTTTTAAGTTACACTGGATAAATACCGGGATAAACACCAATATGAAAACAGAAATCAACAGAGAACGACTGGCCGCAACTTTTACCGAGCTCTGCGAAATCAGCAGCCCCTCAAAAAAAGAAGGTGCTGTGGCGTCCTACCTGCAACAGAAATTTAAAGACCTGGGTGCAGATTTAATCTATGAAGACAACTCTGCAGCCAAAACCGGCGCCGAATGCGGAAACCTTCTTATTCGGTTCACCGGCAGTCATCCTGAGCTTGAGGGACTCTTTTTCTCTTGCCATATGGATACCGTAGAACCTGGTGAGGGTGTTAAAGTAGTCCGCACAGAAGGCATCTTTACCAGTGGAGGAGACACTGTTCTCGGCGGTGATGATAAATCAGGTATTGCCGCTATCCTTGAGTTAATAACATCACTGAAAGAAGATAACACCCCTCACTGTACTATAGAGATCATACTCACAACCTGTGAGGAGATAGGCCTCCTAGGCGCCAAGGGCCTTGAATATGAAAAAATCCAGTCAACATGCGGTTATGCCCTCGATTCAACAGGTATTGATCATGTCATTACCGGCGCACCTGCAGCCAATAAATTTATAATAAAAGTGAAAGGTACAGCCGCCCATGCAGGTCTTAATCCGGAATCAGGAGTAAACGCATTATCCCTGACAGCTGAAGCTCTCAGTAAAATAGCTGTTGGCAGGCTTGATGAAGAATCCACCCGTAATTTTGGTCTTATACAAGGCGGGGCTGCAACAAATATTGTCCCTGAGCTGATCACTATTCATGGTGAGGTTCGCAGTCATTCCCCGGACAAGTTACTGACCTATACCCAGGAAATTGTTGACACATTCAATACAGTCATCAAGAAATGGGAAGAACAGCAACCGGGAGGCAGACCGCGCCCTTCAGTAGAATGCAATATCAATGCTGACTACCCGGTACTGACTCTGGAACAAAGCACTCCGGTTATCCAAAGAATTAAACAGGCCTCGAAAAAGATCGGCAAGGAGCTGAAATTCATTGTGGCAGGAGGAGGCAGCGACGCCAATATCTTTAACGGATACGGACTGCCAACAGCAATTGTGGCCACCGGCATGGACAAAGTGCATACAGTTGATGAGCAACTTGATTTAAATGACCTTGTCAGTTTATCGGAACTCCTCCACGCACTGACCACCTAGGTAATAACCCCTATGCCAAACCATACCAGTTTGCAATCTCATACAGACCGCCCAACCCATGAATGCGGAGTGTGTGGTATTTTCAACCACGAAGACTCTTCGAAACTGACCTATTTCGGCCTCTATGCACTCCAGCACAGAGGCCAGGAAAGTGCCGGCATTGTCACATCCAACGGCAGCAAAGTGAATGTCTATAAGAATATGGGTCTTGTTCCTGAAGTCTTCTCGGAAGAGATTCTTCAGGATTTACAAGGACATATTTCCATTGGTCATGTCCGCTATTCTACCACAGGAGCGTCCAATGTGACAAATACCCAGCCATTGATGGTCACCCATAAGGGAACTACTCTGGCTGTGGCCCACAACGGCAATCTTGTCAACTCCATTGAATTACGCTCAAGACTGGAGGAACAGGGTTCAATCTTTCAGACCAATATGGATAGCGAAGTGGTTCTGCACCTGATGGCAAGGACGACCCATCTCGGACTGGAAAAAGCACTTGAAGAGACCTTTTCCGCCCTGAGGGGGGCTTATTCTCTTCTTATGATGACGCAGGATACGATGATTGCCGTTCGTGATCCGGATGGTTTCCGCCCCTTATGTCTCGGTCGTTTAAACAACGGAGGATGGGTTGTCGCTTCTGAAACCTGCGCACTGGACCTCATAGAGGCGGAGTATGTTCGTGATGTAGAGCCTGGTGAAATCATCATCTTCCACGCCGACAAAATGAAATCACTCTATCCCTGGCCCAGACAGGACAGCCATTTCTGTATCTTCGAACAAGTCTATTTTGCCCGCCCGGATTCAGATATTTTTGGCATCAATGTCTATCAGGCAAGAAAACGCATGGGGGAGATTCTAGCGAAGGAGGCCAGGATAGATGCTGATTTTGTCATGCCTTTTCCCGATTCCGGAAACTATGCGGCTATCGGATACTCGCAGTCTTCGGGCATTCCACTTGAAATGGGTGTTATCCGTAATCACTATGTAGGCCGCACCTTTATCCAGCCGACCCAGTCCATGCGAGACTTTAATGTAAAAGTCAAACTCAACCCGGTCCGCTCTTTTTTAAATGATAAAAGAGTGATCATAGTTGAAGACTCAATAATTCGAGGTACCACCGGCAAGAGCAGGGTAAGGGCATTAAGGGAGGCGGGGGCAAAAGAGGTGCATATGGTTATCAGTTGCCCTCCAACACGGCATGCCTGTTATTATGGTATAGATTTTCCCTCTTCTACTCAGCTGGTTGCCTGTAATAAAGAGATCGATGAGATTGCTGTTTATCTAGGACTCGACTCACTTCACTACCTGAGCCTTGAGGGACTGGTAGAGGCTACGGGCCTGACCAGAAAGCATTTCTGCCTCGCCTGTTTTGATGGGAACTACCCTGTTGAGCCGGACAAGTCGTTCCATAAAGACGCCCTCGGCAGGTAGCTGTCAAACACGAGTGACCACACAGTTTTTACCACTGTTTTTAGCATCATACATGGCTCGATCTGCCCGCTCCATCATTGATCGTTCATCTTCCCCTTTGGACAGACTTTTATCTCGTTCACACTCCACCAAACCGATGGAAAGGGTGGTTCTACCATATTTTCTATCAAAGAAACTTAAACGAATCCGCTCGACAATTTCCGTACCCTGATCAGGGCTTGCCTGGGGCAGGAGTACACAAAACTCATCCCCGCCAAGCCTGAAACACATATCGACCTTGTCTCGAGTACATTCGACCAGTATTTTTCCCAGGCTGATAAGTACCTCATCTCCTGCCTGGTGCCCATACTCATCATTATATTCCTTAAAATTGTCCACATCAATAAGCGCCAGGATTAGCGAATAGTTCTGCCTGTATGCTCTTCCCACTTCATAAGGAAATAACTCATTAAAAGATCTTCGGTTTAAAAGGGACGTCAGAGCGTCATGCCTCGACAATCGTTCCAGCTCGCGTACCAGATTTCGCTCCCGGACTGCCCGGGCAAACTTTGCTTCAAGCTCTGCCGGATCTATCGGTTTTTTTATAAAATCCATCGCCCCGGCCTTAATCACCTCGGCATAATTTGCGGTTTGAGAAAAACCCGTAGAAATTATTACGTCTGTGTCTTTATAATTTCGTTTTATATGATCAAGAAGTTCCAGGCCATCCATACCCGGCATGTGAATATCTGACAAAACGAGATCAACCGGTTTCAATTCCAACACTTTGATGGCTTCCGGGCTATCTCCGGCAACCAGACAATTATACCCCAGTGCTTTCACCAGTACACTGAGATGCATGCGAACAAACTCATCATCGTCAACTACTAATACTACAATAGCCTCTTTCTTCTCTTCCATTGATCTCCAAATGAACCAGCCTAAAATTGATCTTTGCCTTCTCTTCTTACGACGTTCGAAAATTATACCCGATATTTTTCTATTCTGCCCGAACGAACCCCTGCATTGATTAAATATTTTCTCCCATTCATTTACAATTATTGTTTTTGCGAAATCATCAGTAGATGATAGACTCGTAAGAAGGTCCTTCAAAGTTGCAAATGGCTAAGTCATAAAGGAATGATGAGTTGGATGGTCAGGAAAAAACTCGAAGCGATAATGGACAATAAATATATTACAAAAATTTTTGAGGGCGGCAGCACAGGCAACCCACTCGACGAAATCATTTCTCTGTCATCCGAGATATGCCCCACTGCAGACCATCTGTTGATCCGGGATATCTACAAAGACCTCAAGGCCTTTTTTTCCGGCTCCCATCTATTTTTTCAAAAAAACAGCCTTCAATATCACGATCTGCGCCACAGTCAGATGGTGGTACTTGCGACTATCCGGCTTTTGCACGGACTTCATTGCAACCATGTGCATATCAGCGAGGACATGCTGACCAAGAGTCTGCTGAGTGCCTGTTTTCATGATACAGGAATGTTATTGCTGAATGGGGATATTAACAACTCCGGCACAGAACGTATTGCCCGGCATGAAGAGAGGTCTATTCTCTTTCTCGATCGTTATATTATCCACAAAAACCTGGATCGGGAGATCTCAAAAGACTGTGCCACCATTATTCATTACACCAACCTTTCTCTTGACCCCGCTACTTTTGATCTCCACTCTATTGAAGTACAACTTGCGGGACAGGTAGTCGGTTCTGCAGATATACTGGCACAGATGGCTGACAGATATTATCTGGAATCCCTCCCTGTACTCTACAGGGAGCTTAAGGACGGTAGTGACTGCCAGTACACTTCAGCGCTGAACCTGATGGAACATACCGCCAATTTTTACCATAATGTCATCCAGCAACGACTGGTACACATTTTTTCGAATATATCTCAATCCATGCGTCTGCATTTCCGTGAAAGGTATAAAATTGACCGCAACCTTTATGCTGAAAATATCAGCAAGAATATAACCTACCTGGAACAGACCATTACACAATGTGAAACGGAATTTGGTTGTATGAAGGAATTACTGCAAAGAAGACCACCAACTATTTAGTTCGTGGGTCCTTACCCGTTTCAAACATCTCAAACAGATCATAAAACAGCTTGGTTACCGTACTGAAATGGGTGGTTGAACCCGAGGCGGCATACGCCTTTGTAAGCTCCATTGCCTTGGCAACACTCTCTTGACTTTCAAGATTATTGGGATCTTTTAAAGCCGCGACAAGCCTCTTACCGATATCATCTTCCATAGCATTCTTCCGTGATCAACTATTTTTCCTGTTACAGACGTTTATCACTTTTCGATTGAGGTTTTCAAGGAATTTCGAGAGCTTTTTTTCGGCATTTTTTATCACATTTGTGATCTTGACATCATCAAGAGCACCAACAACTGTACCGCAATTGACACATTGAATCAGGCAAAATTTCTGTCCTTGTTGAGTTGTTACATGAACGGCCTCAAACTCATGATGTTCACAGGCAGGGCATTTTGACCTGACCATAACTGCACCTCTTAATAAAGATGGCATCGTAAAAAGTCTCCCGCGCCGTCATTCCCACGCAGGCGGGAATGACGGAATAGCAAAGAATTTAAGTTTTTACGAGTTCATCAATAAAAGGCATCTTGAAAAATTAGCAGTTTTCAAGGTGCCGAAAGTTATTTCAGTGGTCATAACCATAACGCCAAAATGATGCCTATTCAAGAAACTCTTTCAGAAGAAGTCTAATTAGTCAGCGGAAAACGCCCGGATGAATGGGCAGTCGCAGAAGAGCTGCAAAAAGCAATTGTTCGGAGTAAACGATTGGGATAGAATAAGTAGTTTCAACAGATTTTTTCTTTAAACCTTTAAAAGTCCAACAGGAACAGATATGGAACAGACAAATCTTCTAGGAACCTCATTTAACTGCAAATGTGGCAAACAGCACATTGTTCCAACCAAACACAGGTTTTACGAGGACAACGCATTTGACTTACTGCTGGATACGGCCAAATCGATTACAGACGGTTTGAACTACCTTATTTTAGCTGATACCAGAACCTTTGAGGCTGCCGGACGAATCGTCGAAGAAAAATTGAAATTTGGGGCTGCCGGAGTGTCACATTTTATCGTACCGGACAATGATGGGGAATCACCCGCAGCAGATGCCGGAACAAAGGATCTGATATTAGACCAGGCCCCTCCTGCCGATCTTTATATTGCTGTAGGCAGCGGCGTAATCAATGATCTGGTGAAATGGGTAGCCTTCCTGCGGGATAAGCCCTACATAACCGTTGCCACTGCCGCCTCCATGAACGGATATGCATCAGCAAATGTGGCTGCAACAATTGACGGGCTGAAAGTTCTATTTCATGCAAACGCCTGTCAGGCTGTATTTGCAGTACCGGAGATTATCATCAATGCCCCTTTCGAGTTAACCACGTCCGGGCTGGGGGATGTGCTGGCCAAATCGGTCAGTTCTGCCGACTGGAGGCTAAACAAATTTCTATTCAACGACTATTACTGCCAATTCTCTGTTGATCTGCTGAAAAAACTTGAACCTGTTTATCTGGATAATCCGGGAGAAATAAAAGAAAAAAATCCAACCGCATTTAAAGCTCTGTTTGAAGCCCTGTTTTTATCCAGTATTGCCATGACAATCACCGGGACATCATCTCCGGCTTCAGGAGGCGAACACTTGATATCCCACACAATAGATATGACTGCCGACAGAGATGGAAGAAAACATGACTTTCATGGCCGTCAGGTCGGTGTCAGTTCAATTTTAACGGCAGCCCTTTACGAAAGAGTAATGGCTATTGATAAGCCGACTTTCATAGATATGCCAGACACTATTAACAGTGAATTCTGGGGATCTCTCTCACCGGTTGTGGAAAAGGAATATGCTAAAAAAATCCCAAAATTTGATCAAGCTGCAGAGTTTCTGTCCCAACCAAAAAACTGGGACAGGTTGAAAGCGTTAATCAAACCCGATCTGGTTCCACCGGTAAAATTAAAAAACTGCCTGATGCAGGCCGGTGGTGCTCATAGATTCATGGATATACGAGATAATGGTCTCCCTCTTAAAAAAGATAAATTTCTGTTAATTGTCAAACATGCTAACCAGATGCGGGAACGATTTACAATTCTTGATTTAGCACTTATGATTGGTATTACTTTTGAAGAAATCGAACAATTGGTTGAAAAATGGGTTAGCTGAAAAATAAAGAGACTCTATCATGGACATAACTCAATGCAAAGAACGCGTGAAGAACGTGAGGTTTCTGCTTTCACTCTTCATCTGTCTGCTGGTGATTCTCCCTGTAACTGCATCGGCAAAAATGGGTGCAGTCACAATCCTTGACGGAGACATAATCCAGGAACCTGAAAATGGCAGAATGTGGCAGATGAATCGCTCAAAAAAAATGAGCTCGTCTACAGAAGTACAGGAGTATCTCTCTAATCTGAATAAGGGTGAATATAATGATTGGAGGCTGCCCACAAAGTATGAATTATATGATTTTTTTCTACTCTTTGCTCTAAAGGAAAATCAAGAACTGGACATCAATCTCGAGATGAGCTACTGGCTGGTCGGTAACAATGAAAAAATGATCGTTGGGTCATGGGAAGCTGGTGATACGTGAGGAGGGGAGCGCATATTTTATCCCGGGAAAAAAGGATATATAAGAGCTGTACGCCCATAATTACGATCTATTCAGATTACTCTTTTTTAGCGGCAGACATTTTCTCGATCACTGTCTGGATAACCTTGAAAAAGACCGGCCCAAGGTATTGATCTGTACACGATTCCATCAAAACTTTCAGCCACATGTTAAGTATTTAACGAAATACCTTGTTGACAGCAGCTCAAATCAGCCGTATATAAACATATGCACATATATGTAGTGGTAGACCGTTTCTGGATGACAAACTGGTTATGATAGGAAGAACACAGAATGAACAGGCAAAAGGATTTATATATTGGCCAAAGCACAAAGAGTGTCAGACAATTCGCAGCGGATTTTAAAAAAGTAGCTGAAAAGTATGGTTTTGTTATCCATAATAGCAGCAGTATGGACATGTCTGAAACGTTTGCGGCCCACGGGGCAAAAGTCCCCGAAGAGTTCGATCTCCATATGATCCAGCTGTGCAAACCCGCAAAATCCTCACCCAGCCTGGTTGCCAACCCGGAACGTTCCCTCTTTATGCCAAAATTTGTTATGGCTTTTTCCAAAAACGGCCAAACCGAGATCCGTTACATGAGTTACGGAGAAGAAGATATCAGGGAGATGGTCGTCGGAGATGATGTTTTTCCTGACTCATTGACGAAAACCTTTGTCAAGATTCGTTCCATGATTGATGAGGCAAAGTGATTTAATTACGATTTAGAAGCAATTTAAAATAGGCAGGGATATCTGTTTCAAAGGTCATTTTCTCTTTTGAATGGGGATGACGCAGTGTAATGGAAGCAGCATGAAGTGAAAGTCTTTTTACACCCTTTTCCTTTTGCCCGTATTTCTTGTCACCAGCAACAGGGCACCCTCTATCCGAGAAATGAACCCGGATCTGATTTTTCCTGCCTGTTAGCAGATCAACTTCAAGCAAACTGAATTTTTTGGATTCTTTTATAACTTTATACCCGGTCCTGGCAAACTTACCCTGTTTCGGGTCACTGACAGAATACATTTTATGAAAGTGGTTTTCTGCAAGGTATGAAGTGATTATCCCCTCTTTTTCCATGAGGGTGCCATGCACTACGGCATAGTATTTTTTTTGAAATCCATGCCACTCTTTCTGGAGATAATGTTTGGCAGTCTCATTTTTTGCAAAAACTATAACACCGGAGGTATCTCTATCCAGGCGATGAACTATAAATATCCGGTTTCTTGATTTTTGATTCCCTTTCCGCACATAGTCAGTCAGACGATAATAGGCTGTATTTTCTCTGACTTTTTCACTACTCACGGTAAGAAGACCTGATATTTTATCCACAACCAGGATATCACGATCCTCATAAAGAACAGTAAGCCCCCTGGGCTGATATTTTTTTGGAACCTTTTTAAAGTTCTTTTGATTTTGACTCATCATCGGTTTCCTGTATATCCGGTCAAAAATTTATCCAATTGGTTAGCAAAATAGTTTCGGTCACTCCGGCTCAGCGCAGATGGACCGCCGGTGTCAACTCCACTTGCCCGCAGAGTATCCATAAAATCTCTCATACTCAACCGATCCTGAATATTTTCCTCAGTATACAGTTCTCCACGGGGATTGAGAGCATGCCCTCCTTTTTCAACCACTTCCGCCGCCAGAGGAATATCACTTGTAATCACAAGATCACCGGCGCTGAGTCTTTTAACTATCTCATTATCTGCAACATCAAGACCGGCTGGCACTCGAATAAATTGAATGAATGGCGACGAAGGTATCCGTACTGAACGATTAGCAACCAGGAGCAGCTCTATCCTGGTACGCTCTGCCGCCCGAAACAGAATCTCTTTGATCACCACGGGACATGCATCGGCATCTACCCATATTTTCATGCAATCACATTTTTTAAATTTTGCATCGACAAGTTTCCCCCGCTTACAACAAGCACGACATCCCTGTTCGTCAATCTATCAGCTACTTGCAATGCTGCTGCCAGGGAAGCTGCGCCCGCTTCTTCAACCAGGTTGTGAGTATGTTCCAGCAGAAGAGGAATTGCCGATTTGATATCTTCATCGTCCACCAATATAAAATCATCTACATACTCACGCATAATGCGCTGTGTATTTTCAAAAGGAACCCGTGTTGCAAGACCCTCTGCAATTGTCTTCATTTCAGCTTCCTTCAGCACCCCACTCTCCCAGCTTAATTTCATGGCTGGTGCCTGGGCGGACTGAACAGCTATAATCTCAATTTCCTCATTAATGGCCTTGGCTACAATAGCTGTTCCACAAACCCCGCTGCCAGCCCCTACAGGCACTATAATGGTATCAACGGAAGGCAAATCATTTAAGATCTCCAGCCCATATGTCCCTACCCCATGTATAAGAGGTTCATCAGTAGGGCCAACAAACTTGCCCCCCTTCTCCTCTGTAATTCTCTTTACCCACTCCCGTGCCTCATCAAAATCAGCACCATGAAAGATTACTTCTGCTCCCAAGCCCCGCATTGCCGCCACTTTTCCAGGGTTAGCCCCTTCAGGTACAGCCACAACCGCTTTTATGCCATATGCTCTTGCAGCATATGCAATACTTTGTCCATGATTGCCTGTTGAGGCTGTAAACAGCCCGTTGCGTCTCTCTTCATCTGTTAAATTAGCCGCCATGTTCAATCCACCACGAACTTTGAAGGCACCAACAGGCTGATGGTTTTCATGTTTTATCCAGGTACTCGTTCCCACCAGCTCGCTGAGAGTCGGGTAATTATAGAGTGGTGTGGGGTTAAGATGCTGATACACGTTTTTCTGAGCTGCAATTATGTCTCTTATCGTCGGTTTCTGGTATCCCATATGTTATTCCCTGTGTTGCTGTTACCCTGATTGATCATCTTCATTTTTCCTTGTCTGTCAGCGTCGTAAAAATTCAAACTCTTCACTATGCCATCAAACATCATTATATACATAACTCGACATTATCTAAAAGCTACAATACAATACCATTCTATGGTATCAATATAAATTCCAATTCCTGACAGTCAGTTTACCGGATAATTTGTATGCGGTCTGCATTTTCACACAAACCGGTAACAAACGGAGAATCATAATGAGTAATATCCTTACAGATACCTATAAAAAATGGACCATCACAGTAACCCCCGAGAGCAAACTTTGTTCACATTTTTCTTTTACCGTAACCAGTCCCTCAGGATACAAGCAGCACGTCTCAATGGGCGGCGACAATGAAAACCGTGCCTTTGAGAGGGCTAAAGAAATGATCGATATGGAAATTGAATTTAACCGGGAAAATCCCTCATAGAGGTTCCTCGCAAAAGTACGATCGCCGAATTAACGCCGAAAAAATCTGTTAATTGCTGAAAATATAACGTGGAGAAAATATGAAAGTCTGGAATTGCATAGGGAGGAAAGTTCTCTTAACAACTTGTTTTATGGGATGTTTTATGCCGTCAACCCTTTGGTCCGCGGAAGGAAACTCTGACAACGGGGCGGCTCCGGAACTGTTTGAATCCATCTGGAGTGCTCCCAAGCTCTATAAAAACAAAGATAATCCCTACATTCAGGAATTTTCTCTTGTTGGTCGCTATCATGGTCAATACTGGGTATCAGACTCGGGCGATGACAGGGATGACGATTGGGAAAATCGGAGGTTTTATTTCGGCTTTAACACCAAACTGTTCAAACAGTTTACTATTGAGGTACAGATAAGCGCCAACGAAGATTTTGATCCTTTTTACAAAGGCCTTTATGATGCCTATATTAAGTGGCAGCACCCTGACACAAAATTTGAAATGAGTGTCGGCCGGTTGGACTATGTATATACGGGCATGGAACGTACCACTTCCTCTAAAAAGATTACCACTATAGAACGGGCTCTGCTGGTCAACCAGCTTATGCCGGGAGAAGTTGTCGGTATCTATTCAAAAGGGAAAAGTGGTGATTTGTCGTACCAGGCCGGTCTTTTCAACGGCAGTATAGAGGACGAATTCACCAGTTTTGATGGTGGTTTCGGGGCACTCATCGGACTGGGCTATAAAGTACCACTCTTTTATGATACAGGCACGCTTCACCTTGACTATCTGTATAATGACGGTGAGGAAGAGAACAATGCCTTTAAGCCCTATGGGAACATTCTTTCTCTCTGGCACCAGGGACAGATTGGGCCTCTGGGCGTAGGCGTTGATCTCACCATGGGCACCGGCGTTGATGACCAGAGCGATGTTTTTGGCCTGACAATTCTGCCGACCTATGATTTTGCCCGTGATCTGCTTATACGTGGCGACAAGCTGCAACTTGCTCTGCGTTACCATTACGCCTCAAGCGCTGATGACCATGGCTTAAAACTTGCTAAAAGATACGAACAGCCTGTCGCCTCCGGCGAGGGAGACTCATACAATTCCTTTTACACCGGATTGAACTATTATATTTATGGCAATAAATTGAAGCTGATGGCAGGACTCGAATATTGGGATATGGATAATATTGAAGATACTGACACTGACAAAAACAGTGTAGACGGTTGGACCTTTATAACAGGGGTACGCCTCTATTTTTAAAGTCTGGGAACTTTGAACAGACTTTTACGAGTGTATTAAATATGCTAACGTTTCCGTCACTCCCTTGTAGGCGGGAATGACAGTACGGTGGACTTTTTACAAAACCATCAAACGTACCGTGCAGACTAATCAGAAATCCATTTGCACGGTACGGCAAAAAGAGTTACTTTTTTTTCTTTTTATCTTTCTTCTTGTCCTTCTTCTTACCTTTTTTCAGATCTTTGGGCTTACACTCTTTCTTCTTACATGATTTTTTCTTTTTGTCTTTCTTCTTATCTTTTTTCTTAGCCATAACGACCTCCTGTAACATGTTGGTTTAAAAACCCTGATAAGACTCCAGCAAGAACTTTTCTTACGAAAAGCTATCGTATATGGTACATGTAGGTAAAGAAGCATCCTCTGTCAAGAAGTTCTGTCAAGTAGAATCATTATCCTCTTTGAGAACTGCGGAAGAACTTATGCCAACAAACAAATACAGTAATTTTTTACAGGCAATCAGCAGAAAAATACCGGCGGAAAATATTATCACCGACCCCCTCAAGCTGGTTGCCATAGGCGCCGATGCAAGTTTTTACCGATTAGTCCCCCAGGTCATTGTTAATGTAGAAAATGAAAAAGAGGTGCGAATCATCTTACAGGAAGCGCGTAAACGCGGACTTCCTGTAACCTTTCGAGCCGCCGGAACAAGCCTGTCCGGCCAGTCAGTTACCGACTCCATCCTGGTTCGCCTCGGCTATGGATGGGATCGCTGTCGCATACTTGATAATGCCCGCCTGGTTCAAGTTCAACCGGGTCTCATCGGCAGCCAGGTAAATCATCAGCTCGCTATATTTGACCGGAAAATCGGGCCGGATCCCGCATCGATTGACAGCGCCAAAATTGGTGGAATTCTTGCTAACAATGCCAGCGGCATGTGTTGCGGTATTGAAGAGAACAGTTACCAGACCCTCGAGAGTATCCGACTGGTGATGGCCGACAGCACGGTTGTTGATACCAGTGACACCAAAAGCACTGAAGATTTCAAAAAAAATCATAGTGCTCTTCTTAACAGCCTGACGGAAATCAGAGAACGGGTTCTGCAAGATAAACAACTCACCGATCGTATCAGACATAAATTCAAGATTAAAAACACCACCGGCTACAGCCTGAATGCACTTATCGATTTTGAAGACCCCATCGACATCATATCTCACCTGATGATCGGTTCCGAGGGTACCTTAGCCTTTATCTCCGATGCAGTTTATCGTACCGTCATCGAACACCCATATAAAGCGAGTGACCTGATCCTCTTTGCCAATATAGAGGATGCCTGTCGGGCAATTCCTCTACTGCGCAAACAGGAGGTTGCGGCAGCAGAGTTGATGGACAGAGCCAGCCTCAGATCGGTGGAAGACCAGCCGGGGATGCCGGAATATCTCAAAGAGTTGGATGGAAAAGTTACTGCACTACTGGTCGAAACCCGCTCCGAGGAACAGGAGAAGCTTGCCCGTCAAATAGAACAGATATCTGGTTGTCTCGCTGAGTTTGACACGGTCATGCCGATATCTTTCACGAATGTGCCTGAGGAATATCAAGCTCTATGGAAGATACGTAAAGGGTTGTTCCCTGCCGTCGGTGCAATTCGTGAATCAGGAACCACTGTCATTATCGAGGATGTGGCTTTCCCAACGGAGCACCTCGCCAATGCAGCACTCGACCTGCAGACGCTTTTTGTCAAATATCACTACCATGAGGCTATCATTTTCGGACATGCCTTTGAAGGCAACCTGCATTTTGTCTTTACCCAGGATTTTTCCATCCAGTCAGAAGTAACCCGTTATCGCGACTTTATGGACGAGGTAGTTGAAATGGTCGTAACCCAATACGACGGTTCGCTGAAGGCAGAACACGGCACCGGTCGTAACATGGCTCCTTTTGTTGAAAAAGAATGGGGCACGGCGGCCTTTGAACTGATGAAGGAGATCAAGAGTCTATTTGATCCAGATAACCTGCTGAACCCCGGCGTTATCATCAATGAGGACGCAGAGGCCCATGTTAAAAATCTTAAGCCGCTGCCCGCGACCCATGAAATTGCCGATAAGTGCATTGAATGCGGTTTCTGCGAGTCGGTGTGTCCTTCGAGGAACCTGAGCTTCACCCCGCGGCAACGCATTGCCGCCCGGCGGGAAATCAGTAGAAAATCATCCGGGGAAGGAATCAGCCCCAGCCTGAAGCGCTTTGTCAAACGCTACCAGTACCCCGGTATGGATACCTGTGCTGCAGACGGACTCTGTGCCACTAAATGTCCCATCGGTATCGACACCGGTAAGATGGTCAAGACCCTGCGCAAAGAGGCTCATGGAAAGCTTGCTGACAAAATGGCCGGTACCGTCGGTTCACGATTCGGCTCTGTTGCACGAACCATCAGCCACACCCTGAACACAGTTGATAAAGTACACAATTTTACAGGTACCCGCTTTATGGAACAGGCTTCAACTATCGCCAGGAAGGTGACATTTGGCGCACTGCCCCTCTGGAATAAAGAGATGCCTTCCGGGGTGAGGAAAATAGAACCTGAGCCCATAGATCCTGCCAACCCTCTGAAGGTTATTTATTTCCCAAGCTGTGCCAGCCGAGCAATGAGTGGTCCAGCCCGTGATCAAACAGAACAGGACGACCTGCCCCGAAAAACTGTTTCTCTTCTGAAAAAAGGTGGCTATGAGATTATTTACCCGAAAGGGCTGGAAGGACTCTGCTGCGGACAGGCCTTTGAGACCAAGGGATTTATCGCTGAAGCGGATCGTAAGGCAAAGGAACTGTCCGACAAGCTGCTCGAAGTTTCGCAAAACGGCAGTATCCCGGTGCTGTGTGACACCAGTCCATGCCTGCAGCGTATCAAATCAACAGCAGATAAAAATCTCCAATTTTATGAACCAATTGAATTTGTCCTGCAGTTCCTGATGGACCGGCTTACCTTTACCCAAAAAGAGACCTCAATTGCCGTACATCCTACATGCAGTACCAGAAAGATGGGTCTGGAAACAAAACTCCTTGAGCTGGCCGTGGCCTGCGCCACGGAGGTAATATGGCCGGAAGATATTCACTGCTGCGGTTTTGCCGGGGATCGTGGTTTCAACTTCCCGGAACTAAATGAAGCTGCCCTTAAGGGACTAGATGAACATACCTGCAGTTGTGACGCGGGTTATTCGACCAGTATAACCTGTGAAATAGGACTGTCGCTGCACGCAGGCATTCCCTACCGTTCCATACTCTATCTTATTGACGAAGTAACTGAACCAAAACTGAAATAGATCTTTTACCGATTGTTAATTACTTCTGACAAAATAATTATCCAAACCACAACGTGAAAATATGTTCAGTATTAGAAAAATCGGTGCCATAGGGCGAACCTACAGACATTTCAACCGGTACCAGCGAATAATACGGATTCTGTTTAAATACGGCTTTAATGATCTTGTTGAAAGCCTGCGCATCGATCAGTACCTGGAATCAGGCCTGAAGATGATCAATAGAAAGCCACGGGAGGAAATCGAAAAACATTCCCGGGCGGAAAGATTTCGCATGGCCCTGGAAGATTTAGGTCCGACTTTTATTAAACTGGGCCAGGTACTTTCCACCCGCCCCGACCTGATCACACCTGAATATTTAGATGAATTAGCCAAACTGCAGGATAATGTACCACCTTTTCTTTTCAGTGAAGTAGAAGAAATTTTTCTTGCCGAGACCGGGAAAAAACCAGATGATCTGTTTCAACAATTTGAAGAACAACCCATGGCGGCAGCATCAATTGGCCAGGTGCACAGGGCTCGCCTGCAGGACGGCAAGGAAGTGGTGATCAAAGTCCAGCGCCCGGATCTTGAGAAGATCATTGCCGTTGATCTTGAGATTCTGGCGTATCTTGCGTCACTCATGGAGCAATACCTGGAAGAGTTGCAGGGCCATCAGCCATCAGCAATTGTTGATGAGTTTGCCCGCAGCTTATCCCTGGAAATCGACTATACAGTTGAACTGGCCAATATCCAGCGCTTTGCACGGCAATTTAAAACTAATAAAACTATCTATGTTCCTCTTGTCTATTCAGAGTTAAGTACTGAACGTATTCTGACAATGGAATATATTGATGGCATCAAAGCCTCTAAGATTGATACTTTGCAAAGCCAGGGTTATGATCTGCACTTAATCGCTGAACGTGGTGCCAGCCTGGTGATGGAACAGATCTTTGTCCACGGCTTTTTTCACGGGGATCCTCATCCGGGTAATATTTTTATACTGCCGGATAATATTATCTGTTTTCTGGACTTTGGTATGATGGGGCACCTCAGCCGCAAAGACCGGGAAGATTTTACTGATCTGATGTTCTCCATTGTAACAAAAAATGATCGTAAAATAACAGATGGCGTCCTCTCCATAACCATCCAGTTCGGTGAGATTGACCATGACGCACTCAGTCGTGATCTTAGTGACCTTTTAGACCGCTACCTGTATCTGCCTCTTAAAGATCTGCAGGCAGGAAAAATACTGCAGGAACTTCTTAATCTCGTGCAGCGCCACAAACTCAGTATCAAACCGAATCTCTATCTGATGATCAAGGCACTTGCCACCATAGAAGGTATCGGTTTAGTTCTCGATCCGGATCTTGAACTCATCAAGCTGGCAGAACCATATATAAAAAAGGTGAAGACAGCACGCTTACGGCCCGGCCGTGTCGCCGAAGAAATTAGCGAAACCGGGAGCGAATACCTGAAACTGATTCAGGATGTACCGGAAGAAGTCCGATCTATTTTGCGACAATTGCGGGCAGGCAAGATGAAGCTCGAATTTGAACATCGTGGCTTGGAAAAGCTCGCATTGGCCCTTGATAAAATTTCTAATCGCATTGCTTTTGCCATTGTTTTAGCCGCCCAGATTATTGGTTCATCGCTGATCATTCTGTCTGATATTCCACCGAAATGGCACGATATACCAATCATTGGTCTGGCGGGATTTCTTGTTGCCGGAATTATGGGCTTCTGGCTGTTGCTTTCGATTATTCGGCATGGCCGTATGTGACCCTGAAGTGTCGCACGAACGTCCTTTGTTGCAACCCTAGAGTCCCCAATGATAAGCACATGTGAAATTCAAGTACGGGTTCCTGAGGAATTATCCAAAAAGATTGATTCTTGGGAGAACATGCATATTTTGTTCTGAGTGATAAATTAATTTACCCCGATTAACGGGATAAGTTCCCTGGTGGTAACTCTACGTTTCTGATTCCAAAAGCCTCTCCACATTTCTTGTTTTTATGAAAGTTTTTATGGAGTAAGGCACTAAACTCTGGAGGGTTTTCAAATGGCAACATATGAATGTTCTAAATGTGGAATGGCTGTTAATGCTACATGTGCAAAATGTGATGCACCACTTGTTAATGACAGTTTAAAATTGGATGATAATAGCGAGGTGCAGATATCAAAATGTCCAAATGGTCATGGGAAGATCAAATCCCCAATGTGCTGCGGTCAGGATATGACCTGTACAGTTAAGTAATTTTGGTTTGATCATCATTCATTTAAGACAACACGAATAGTTTCGGCCATGTGTTTAATATTTTCTCCTGATCTAAAAAGATATCGCACATGGCCTTTTTGATCTATCAAATAAATATAGCTGGTGTGATTAATCAAATATCCTAATGATGATGTGACTATTACCTCCTCATACCATGCCATATAATCAGCCACAATTTTATCAACAAGCTGCTTCTTCCCAACCAGGCCAACAGCATCCATACTGAAAAACTCGAGATATTCCTTCATTTTTTCCGGAGTATCCCTGGAGGTATCCACTGAAATAAATACAGTTTTTATATTTTCAGCTTCTTGAGAAGTTAACAAACTATAGACCCTGCTGATTTTAGACATGGTCACCGGACAAACATCAGGACAAGATAAGTATCCGAAAAACAACAAGGTTATTTTCCCCCTATTGTCTTGCAAGGAAAAAATTTCACCATTCTGGTCTGTTAAAGTAAAATCGTTGCCGGGATTGATCTCATCATAGTATCTTAACCGGTCATCAGCGAACGAGATCGACACCCATAAAAATAAACTCATCGCTGCGAACAGATATGTATTGATCTTTTTAATGATCATTATGCATATTTCCTTTCATATTGGTTCCATGATGCATGCTTTCTTTCTTTTCTTGTCCATTTTTCTTCACCTCAACCAATAATTCTTTTGTAACATCCTTATCAAATATCAATGTCAAACTTACCCTGTCCCCCTCATTTAATGGACGATTAAGACCAATCAGCATAATGTGCTTACCGCCAGGATTTAAATCAATAAAATCATTTTTCTGTACCACAATATGATCAATTTGTTTCATTTTCATCTGCCCATTCGCCAAATTCATCGTATGTAATTCACCGACCGCAGCAGCATCTGTTTTGACACCAATCAACCTGATTTTTTCACTGGAGCCATTGTTTATCGTTAAGTATGCGGCAGTGTGTTTAAAGGAGGGCGGCATGGCCCTGACCCACGCATTTGTAACTGTAATTAATTCAGAAGACGCAATTGCAAGTGGTATTTGAAAGAAATACAAACTAGCAAACATTACTGTCATAAAACATGAACATCTTTTCATTTGATAGTTTCCTTTGTTGTTTCCAAATTGTAATAATATCGTCAAAAGGTCGATTGCCGCCCTCTATCCCAGCATTTTTCCCCGAATTTATTCCAGGAGAGAAGCACAGACTTCTATATCAACTATGTAATATCGCATTCGTGTCACTCCAGGGCTGACATGACATTAGTGGGCTGTATAGATTTTAGGAAAACAGCAATATCATGTAGTTCCTGTTCTGTTAAATGATCGAAGGCAGGCATCGCCCCACCTTGCTGTATAGTGCCTTCTTTAACAGTCAGTTTAATATCATTGACAGACGATTCGATCCGAAAGGCTTGCGGGTCATGAAAATTAGTAGGAGGCGGAACACTATTTTTGGAGCTTGGCCCATCCCCCTTTCCTGATTTACCATGGCAAACAGCGCAGCCATTACCCAGATAAAGTTTCTTACCATGCTCAAGCGATTTGGCTATCATCGCTGCTTTCTGTTCTTTACCGGCATCACAGCTTGTGAATAGAAGTAAAAAATATACTAAATAGATGACTTTTTTCATTGATGCCGTCGTAAAAACTCAAATATTTCGCCATTCCGTCATTCCCGCCTGCGCGGGAATGNNAATGACGGAGCAGGGAGCTTTTTAAGGGTTTATCTTCATTGGAACAAATTTTAATATTTATAGAAAAAGAAATGCGTCAGAGAACATGGTCACACCTCTATTTATACGTCAATGGGTTACACTCCTATCCCATATTATCCACGTGCCAGTAGATTGGAAGCATTGGATCAAACACCGTAACAGGCCCGTTTTCAGTATTAATTTTTTCAGGAAACCTGAATGGAACTTGAGTCTTGAACAGACGCACCTTACCGGAGTTTGGAGATAAGCGGTAAAACTTAGGGCCATTTAGTGAGACAAATAATTCTAAATTAATCAGCTTATCTTCCTGTTCAAAAACTGTGGCTAAACAGCCAAGCGCATTGGGAGACGTGAGCATTCCCGCGCAGCCACATGCGCTCTCTTTTACACTGTCACAATGCGGAGCTGAATCAGTCCCAAGGAAAAAGCGTGAATCTCCAGAAGTTGCTGCAGCCCTCAAAGCCAAGCGGTGTTTCTCGCGTTTTGCAACAGGCAGACAGTAATAATGTGGCCTGATTCCCCCAGCCAGAATGGCATTTCTATTAATAATCAAATGGTGCACAGTAATTGTTGCAGCCAGGTTATTGTCTGAAGCCATCACATAATTAACGCCGGTTTCGGTTGTCACATGCTCCAGAACAACACGTAGCTCCGGTAAACGGCGGCGCAGAGGTTCCAGAACTGTATCTATAAATACAGCTTCCCGGTCAAAAATGTCAACATCTGCCCCGGTTACTTCACCATGCACTAATAAGGGCAAGCCAATATCCGCCATTTTTTCAAGAACAGGCATGATAGTTTGCATATCCCGAACTCCACTGTCAGAGTTCGTAGTAGCCCCTGCCGGATAAAGTTTCACAGCTTTTATCAGGCCGGAAGATGCGCCATGGCTAATTTCATCAGGTCTGGTGGCTTCAGTCAGATAAAGCGTCATCAGCGGTTCGAAATCATGGTTGTCTGGGACTGCCTCTAATATTCTTTGGCGATATAAGGCTGCTTGTTCCGGTAAGGTTATTGGTGGAACAAGGTTTGGCATGATGATGGCCCGGCCGAAATCAGCACTGGAAAAGGACGCCACAGCTCTCAGCATAGAGCCATCACGTAAGTGCAGGTGCCAATCATCAGGACGCCTTATGATAAGTTCGGAAATACTCATTTGTGGAACCTCATTAATGTTCATAAATGATGCAGCCTGTATCCAGGGAGGTTGACATCTTCCACTTTTGCTGCCACATCCAACAAACCAAGTATCCTTCTCAGCTTGGACTCAGCACAGGTTACGATCCGAGCGGCTTCCAGTGAGATCTTCCATCATACCAGACCTCAGCAATGTACTTGATCGTGCCTGATGGAAATACCCTGAGAGCAAACCCTTTTAAACTACCTTCTCTAATGAAATAAGCGGATGATTTCGATTGAGCTGTCTCGATCGTTCTTGTGGTGATCTTTGGCATACCACTCTCCTCTACTGAAGATGTACTGTAGAGGGAATCATCGGATTTGCTGGTGAGTAAGCGAAGGACAACCCCAAAAACAACAATAGCGTAACCCTTAGAACCTCTAAGAATTACACCACGTTGGCATTGGTGCGGAGGTTGGAACCACACAAACAACAAATAATCCTTTTATTATAAGTAGTTACCAAGACAATCTCTTTTCAGTCTTTTATTTATACCCTCTTTGTGCAGAAGTGTCTTGACATGATCGGCCTTCTAAAATCAAATATTTACCATGGAAATGTCGGGGGGCCGGCTCCCGAGAAACGGCAAGTTTATATTTATTGACCATAAGCTAATCCACAACACAATGCTCGATCTATTCCAACAAACTATCTACCTTGAACATTTCTCAGGAATTAGGTCAACTCCTGAGATCTAGTCTGAGGCAGTAATCTCACAATAGTAGGGTTAACCAAAAGCATACGCCCAATCGCTAGAACTATACTCTGGCAATCTTAAGAATTAACTTCAGGGAAAAACTGACGATTTTCATCGGGCCAGTACAGTGGCTGAAAAGAAAAGGATCCACCTTCCAGACTTTTTTAATGCATTCCCGCCAAATCAGTTGTGAAATTCCCAGACGGTAAAAACTATACTTTAACTTACCACTCTTCAAAATCAACAAAATGACTATTCAGAAAATAGCGAATGCAAATTCTCCTTCACAAAAAAAGTATTCACCCTTTTAGAACTTGTACTAACCGCACTAAAAAGTTAGTTTTCATCGCTAATTATAGCGTTAAGCATTTCGAAGGTATATTTGTTGTCTATTTTTGTATTTGGAGAAAAAGAAGCTGTTATGAATGTTTTTTTTAAGAAGTACTGGTTTTTTGTGGGAATTGCGGTGATGGTGATTTTAGCCTTTTGTCTTCCCGCTTTGGGTATGTTCGTTCGAGAATACAAAATTCTAAAAATCGGTATATTCCTGGCTTTTCTTGTTACCGGCATGACCCTTGACACATCTGATGTAGTCCGCCAGTTAAAGGAATATAAAGTATTGGTCGCAGCTGTATTTTCATCACTATTCTTTTTTCCTTGTGTCGCTTATTTTACCGCCAATGCGGTTTTTTCCTCTCAACCGGATTTTGTAATCGGTGCCGTCATCATTGCCACAGCACCTGTGACAATAGCCTCGGGGACTGTCATGACTGGAATGGCAAAAGGTAATATTCCACTCAGTCTTTTTATCTGCGTGCTCTGTAACGTGGTTGCAATATTTACCATTCCCCCCTTGCTAAACCTCTTTGTCGGCGTCACGGAACCTATAAAACTTCCGGTAATGAAAATGATGGCAAGCTTGATTGTAACGATACTTATCCCAACTGTTATTGGACAGATTCTCCAGCCGAAGGTGCGAAAATTAGTCAAGGCTCATAAAAAGAAGATCTCGATCTTTAACCAGAGTGTTGTCCTGCTGATCATTTTCAATGCCGTTGCCGGATCTACCACAAAGCTGGTTGATGCCGGAGCCTCTATAGTTTACGTCTTTTTCTTTATGATACTCCTGCACAATGCCTTTCTCTTTTTCAACTATCGGTTGGCAAAACTGATCAGACTGGATAGACCATCTGTCGCGGCCTTCACCATCCACACATCTCAAAAGACCTTGACGGTCTCCTATTTGGTGTGGGCAGGCTACCTTGCGGACTCCTTCCCTATGGCTCTCATCCCAGGTATTGCCTACCATTTAACACAGTCTATCTGCGATACGATTCTTGCAGAAAAACTTCGTCAAAGGGCTGAGCAAGAAGAACTGGAGCTGTTAAAAGTAACGCCTGAAGCGGTGTAACGTCAGTGTGTGCGGAGTTGAATTTCAGACTTAACGCCAAGACATCTAGTGATGTTACAATGGACCATGGAGTCAATTAGCTTAACGGTATCAAGAAGTCCAGTAGTGACAAGGTCTGGGAAGGTGAACAAAAAACAGACTGTACTTAGCATTCAAGGGCTATACAATAATAACGGTTTAATGCTCTTATACTCATATTGACAGTGGGAGCAACGTATCGCAACCTCGGAAATAATGACTAGAAATGCGTTTACAGAGGAAGAGAGGCGTGGCGTCGCCAATATGTCAGCTTCAAGACATGACTTTTCAATCTTCGGGAAAGGCTAATAGTTGAGGGTGATCAATTCCCCAACAGATTTAACAAAAGGCATTTTTCCCGAAATGGACAAGATAATCACTTAGGGATAGATGAAAGTTCTGCTTTAGCAATATTGATCAGAAAATACAAAAGAAGAGGGAACTCAACATGGTGACAGAATCCAAATTCAAATCCAAAGAAAATCCACCCATTGGGGATGATCACATTGCTATTGGTGCTCAAATCAATGATCATGCCGCCTTTCTGACAGGAGTTTCATCAGAACAGTTTTTTACAGATGCCGACATTTTTACACAAACACAGCTACTCGTTACTGAATATTATAAACTGGATACATTGAGTAATTTTTGGGATGTTTATAACATAGAAGCTGAAGCCATGGGACAAAAAATTGTGTATTACCCCGACAGCTTACCGGATATTGATCGAAGCCAACCTTTGATCGCTAAGCCTTCGGATCTTGATCAATTGCATCCTCCCAATCCGTATAAATCGGGCCGACTGCCATGGATTCATAAAGTTAATAAAAATTTTTTGGAAATGACAGGAAAACTGGACCGAGCTTATTTTACTGCTCCTTTTAGCCTGGCCGCGAACATCAGGGGCTATCAAAATCTCATAGAAGATATGTCCATGAGACCCGACTTTGCTCATCGTCTTTTCAAATTTATCTGTGATGAGGTACTCGTTCCTCATATAGAAGTGCTGAGAAAAGAGGCAAACATGCCTGATTTACTCATGGACGGACGTGATGCCTGGGCATCACCACCAATGATTACTTTGGATATGATGGATGAATATGTTGTCCCCTATAATGAAAGGTTACGGAATCAAGTTGGTGGTAATTTGATCACCCGCGGAAACTGGGGAGATGCAAAAAGCCGTGACCCGGAACGGTTCTTCTCACAAAAAACGAAATGTAGTCCTGGTTCATTGAGTGTGTTGGATCCAGACTTGTATGAAGTTGGGCCGGAACGAGTTAAGGTATATGCAAACGAACACAACTTGTTTGTAACAGCAGGTATTGACGCTGCACTTATTCAGGAAGGGCCTGTTGAGGCGATTGTGGAACGATTCAAATTGTATATCGAGAAAATTGGTAGAGATGGGCGTTGTATGTTTCATATTAACCAGATACCCGGTGAAACACCTTCAGAACATGTTCACGCTGCTGTAGCCGCCTGCCATAGCTATGGTCGTTTTCCTATCCCCGAGAATTTAGATACCATCCAATTTGAAATTCCTGAGAGGGAGAGTTTTTCAGAATTTGTAGATAAAAAATTAAGGTAAGGAGCCTCATTCATAAAATGATCAACGTTAAAATATATAGTGGTATTTGTGGGTTCACCACCTTCATTAATGCTGAAAAGAAGAGTGGATATAAAGCCTCATTCCGATTAGAGACTGAATGCCCAAATTGGGAAAAGGTCGATGCTGTTCTGGGTGGAAAAGTCCTGGATATGATGACTGAACTGTTTAAAGATAAAAATACATCCGAACTTAACTCTCAGATACTGGATATTTCCCTGAAAGTAATTCCCCATGTGTCATGTCCAGTCATCTCCGGTATATTAAAAGCATTGGAAGTGAGTGTGGGCTTGGCGCTTCCCAAAGATGCGGCCATAACATTCGAACAATAATATCTTTTTGATTTAAAGTGCTAATCATCTGGCCACCGCCCTTGCCACTCTCTTTTCCTTGACCTTTTTTATTGCCGGAACCCATATATTGCTGTCGTTCCTCCGAAGTCATTTCGCCAACCCTATTCTGCCATTCCTGTCGGAAGCTCTGGCGTTCCTGCTCGGTTGCAGCCTGAAGCGTTCCACGCATTTCAGAAAGTTCTAAAGTGGATCTTATGCTGTCTTTTGTTACTATCCAGTATTGTGATAGTGTCGCCATCAGTAATACTGACAACTTTACCTAAAAGAATTTGGGCCGTGACAGGAGTGGATGTCAGAAAAAAGCAAAGAGCTGGCAATAGGAGCAGTTTGCTAAATGATAAAAAAATGACATATAGTAGGGGCCTACGCCATAGGATTTGTAAATTTTGTGCCAATCGTACTTGTTACCACGATGATGGGGAGAATCCGAGAAGATATCCTCTTTCTATATATCAATTATTATTTGAAGGTTATACAAAAACTGTTTAATAACTTGATAATCGTCGAATTCTATACACACACCATTCATCTGGAGATATTCAATGATTACCGTAATTGCTGAATTCAAACTTCCACAACCAATCTCGAACCATCAGGCTCGGAATATTTTTCTGAGTACAGCACCAAAATACCAAGGCCTACCCGGATTGATTAGAAAGTACTATTTTCTTGCTCCGGATGGTATCAAAGCCGGTGGTATCTATCTTTGGCAATCACGGGAATATGCAGATAATCTGTACACCGATGAATGGAAAGCGTTCGTGCGTAGTAAATATGGCTCCGATCCCACGTTGACCTACCTCGAAACCCCTGTTGTAGTCGACAACGTCTTGGATGAAATTATCTCTACCCAGTAAGGAGAGAGTTGCAATAAGGACGAATCGAATGGAAGAATGCCGGTAGGCTTTATCTAAATTAATCTAAGTTTTTGAGGTATGGGCGGCATGGAAAAGCTAATCTGCTATTGCTTTAACTACACAGAGTCTAATGTTGAGGCAGATATTTTAAAGAATAAAAAATCGACCATTGAGGAAAGAATCAAAGCTGAGAAAAAGGCGGGTGCATGTGAATGTACCATCAAGAACCCAACAGGAAAATGATGCTTAGGTGATGTTCACCGTGTTGTGGGCAAAATTATGCGGAAAAAAAGAATCAAACCACCTATTGATATTCCACTGATGTAACCTGCTATTCTTCCAGACAATATCCGAAATGTTCTGGAACCATCTTGCACTCCAAAATACTTTTTTATTGTCAGGTATTTCTGATCAGGTTTTTATGTTGCAAGGTTTTTGGGGTGACTCCTTAATTACTGAAGTTTCCTTTTTTTTGCGGGACAATTTGGAATTATGAAACCCTGTAAAGACATCTGGCCCAGGTACGAGTAGGACCTCATCGAAGTGCAGACCAAAAAATCGCCTGCGGCAGATTACTGTTGTTAAAAATAGGTGCTGAAGGTG
>DEIL01000163.1 GCA_002352445.1 Desulfobulbaceae bacterium UBA2775 | reverse complement strand
AAAAGGTTTTTTGAAATTGAAAGAAATCTACAGATACCTAAAACCCGTTTGCCAGATTTTTTTGCCCTTGTCAAGTTATCAAGGCAGACAGGCCTGTCAATTCCCCATTATCGATTAAAAACCATGCGAAATATATTGTTCATTTGTAGTCAAAATAAATTAAGGAGCCCCACAGCAGAAACAATATTTTCTGAAAAAGAAGGTTTCGATGTGTTGTCTGCAGGTCTTAATAATGATGCAGAAATCACGTTGACCAAAGAGCTTGTCGAGTGGGCAGAAACCATCTTCGTAATGGAGAAAGCACAAAAAAATAAACTGCAAAAGAAGTTTAGGAAAAACCTTAACAAGCAAAGAGTCATCTGTTTAGACATCCCAGATGACTATGAGTTCATGCAGCCAGATTTGATTAAGATTTTAGAGCAAAAGGTGGTAGTTGCTTTCAATAAAATAAACAAGACCTATGAATCCAATCAATTGGATATTGATAGCCATTAGCAGCTTAATCATGCTTTATGCCATTTCATCCTTTTTTTATAGGTTGGCTAAAGGTAAACCGTTCTGGCCAAATCTTAAAAAGGCTATCAGACTCTTTTTTGATGGTTTTTGGGGTTTAGGCTAGAAGTTACAAACTAACCGACCAACGAAATGATGAAAAAATTCGATAACGAATAAGGTTAGATAGTGTGAGGCACGAACCACTATCTGAACCGTTTGTTGGACAAGCCCGGTATATATAGAAAACATCTTTTTTGGGGAAAGCTACTTGGTCAGGCAGATATAGAGATAGAACGTTTCGAGAGGCGTCGAAGAGCTTTTTGACAGGTATTTATCCAATGCATTTGGCCGTTGTCAGTGAAAATGGCTTATTTTTGGGCGCAAGTACCCATTACCGGTGGAACCGGTTTTTTTCATTAACAGAACATGTAAGATCAGGGTTACATAACCATGTTCACCTCCTTGCTCAAGTACAACAGATGTTCTGCCGCAGGGGCGGCGGCTTAAAAAGTCTGGTCTGGATAATCTTCATTTTTGCCCCGCAGGTCGGGCAGGTAATTGGCGTCCTCTGCGTCAGTTTAGAAGAGATCATGGTGATCGGGTTGACCCGGAGCACCAGTTGTAGAAACCGGATGAGTTTTTTGCTGCACGGATGGAGAAAGCCGTAACAGCGTGTCCTGCGAAAGCCTTTCGGAAGGACATGGAGCATGAGCAGGTAGAGGAACTTTGCTCCATTGACGGTTCTGGTTCTGTATTTTCCCGATTTGGCGTGAAGGTACCTGAAGGTGACCATGCCGTCTTCACACTTCAGGATGTCCTTTTCCCGGATGACGCCCCGGTAAAGGTATCTGCCCAGATAGATGATGGCCTTGTTCCCGTTGCCAACGCCTTTGCAGTCGACAACCCATTGCCCGGGACAATCCTTTGGCATTTTCAGCTTCTGCTCGACCATGGCTTCCAGCATCTTTGCCCGAAAGACCTTTGCTAACGCTTTGTGGCTGAAGAGATATTTGGGACCCTTTTTCCTCCATAACCCTGCTTGTTTGTCGATACTCGCCCCAGGCATAAGGACATGGATATGAGGATGATAGTCAAGAGTCCTTGTGTGGGTATGGAGCATGGCGGTGAACCCAGCCTCACCACCAAGTCGTTTATCGTTTCCGGTAAACGTCTTCAGTGTATCCTGGACACAGGCAAACAGCAGGGAATAGACCGTTTTCTGATTTCTCCATGCAAGATCTCTGAGTTGTTTGGGCAGGGTAAAGGTGATCAGAAAGTATGGAGCGGGCAGCCGTTTATCCAGCTGCTTGTCGATCCATTGCTGGCTTTCATGGTTCTGGCAATGGGGGCAGTTCCTGTGTCCGCAGGAATGTGGAATATAGGTCTGTGTTCCACAGGCATGGTCCGTACACTGCGCCAGCATGTGCGGCCCATGTTCTTGTCTGCACTGGGGCATGGCCCACAGGGCCTTTTTATGGCCGGGCAGAACTGAAGATTGGTATTGAGCTAAAAATCCATCCCTGAATTGATTGATAATCGTGGAGAGCAAAATCATTTGACGCCCTCCCAGGTTATATCAAAGGTATTAGTCAGGGAGTTGACGGCCTGACGGGCGTTGTTTTTGGTGACAGAGGTAAGATGGGTATATCTGGAGGTGGTCAGGATACTGACATGGCCCAGGATCTGCTGGAGTTCTACCAGATCAACTCCGGATTCCAGCATATGAGTTGCATAGCTGTGGCGCAGCGAATGGCATGAAATTTTTTTTTATGCCAAGCTGGTTGACAACAGCCTTCATGGCGGTCTGGATGCCGCCCCTGTTCAAGGGTGTTTCAACCAGGTGAGCGTTTTTCATCCCTCGTTTCCTGTTTGGAAAGAGAAAATGGGGATGTTGGTGAACAGACCAGAAATCTCGCAGAATCTGCAAGGTTTTCTCAGGCAAAGGTACCAGTCTGTCTTTATTGCCCTTGGCATCGCGAATATGAACCCGCATGTTGCCGGCGTCGATATCACCGACCTTCAAGGTGATTCCCTCGCCAAGGCGCAGCCCCAAGGAGTAGGCCGTGAAAAAAAAGACCCTGTAACTCAATTTGCTGGTGGCTGCAATCAACTGATGGAGCTGTTCCACAGAGAGAATATCAGGAATCCTGGAAGTCTTGGGCGGTTTGATCAGTGGAATATCCTCCCAGGTCCTGTTCAGCACCCTGGAGTAAAAGAACTTCAGGCCATACAGGTCGAGCTTGACTGCACTCCAGGAATGGCTTTCCAGCAGATCGTTGAAATAGCCGAGAAGCTGGTCAGTTGTCAGGTTGTCGAATCGGCAGTCGAAATAATTGCCGATTCGCCTGATTGCCCGTGAATAGGCATCGATGGTTTTGGGTTGCATGCCTGCCAGTTTCAGGTATTGCAAATGTTTTTGGTAATACTCGTTAAATTGTGGATCTTTGGGCATGTTGGTGTTCATTGTAACCTCCTCGTTGTAATAATTTGAATGGCAAATGCACTTGCATTGCCGCTATCGGTATATTACAAGAAAAGCATGGTGTTACAATATGTTGATTCAAGAGAAAGACTTGCAGGACGCTGTCTCCGCGTAGCGGCTTCGTCCAACAAGTCGCTGCACCGGAATTTTTGCAGTCCTGGATTTCGGCTTCACTCTTGTGTGTATTGTTCAAGTAAGCCGCTACGCGGCAAAATAACCCCAGCCTACAAATAACCACTTGAGCTGAATCCAGCTCTTTTCCTAATTCTTTATTTGCCTCTTACCACCAGTACCCCTCATAATACTTTCGCAGTCCCTTTATTAACAATTAACAAAGGAGAGTATTATGAAAAAGCACTGGTGGTTCGAAACCAAATGGCATCAAAAAACGAAAAAAGCACTGCAAGTCAACGGTAAAGGCTCTGGCACCCAGAAAGCATATATCCGTGCTATGCGTATGCTTGTGGAGTTCTATGACAAAACCCCGGATAAAATCTCCGAAGACGAACTTCAGGATTATTTTATCCACCGCCAGGATACCAGTAAGTGGGCTCCATCAACCATGCGCATATGCTACACCGGTATTAAATTCTTCTACATGCATGTTCTTAAACGTGAATGGCATCTCCTGAAGATATTGAAAACCAAACATGAAAAGCGGTTGCCAACAATTCTGTCCCAAGAGGAGGTTCGAAGGATATTCTCCTGTATCACCACTTTTCACAACTACGCTTATCTGACCACGGTCTATTCCTGTGGTCTTCGTCTGCAAGAGGGACTGCATTTGCAGACTTCAGATATTGATGGAACTCGCAAAATTATCCATATCCATTGCGGCAAAGGCAGTAAAGACCGCTATGTCCCCCTGCCGGATTCAACCCTGTTACTCTTGCGAAGTTACTGGAAAACCCATCGCAACAAGAATTTGATCTTTCCTGCTCTTGGCAGAGGGCAGAGCCGGGGAGTAACCGCAACAACTCCCATGTCTATTTCCTCTATTCAGGGTGCTCTTAAAAAAGCCACTTGCAAAGCCGGAATTAAGAAGAAAAACGTCTCAGTGCATACTATGCGCCATTCTTATGCGACACACCTTCTGGAAGCCGGTATCAATATTCGTACTATCCAGCAATATCTCGGACATTCTCAGATCGAAACAACCATGGTTTATCTCCACCTCACTAGTTCCGGGCAGGAAGACGCCTGTCGGCTGATCAACACAGTTATGGGAGGGCTTGAGCATGGGTATCATTAAAAATATTATCCATACATACGGCCCTGAGTACCTTGCACGCTATCAACATTCAATGCCGGCCATACACCAAAAAGTGCTTCAAGACATCATGCGATGTAAAACAGAGGGCAGTGGTATCGCTGTATTCCAGTGTGAAGAATGCCATTCCACACACTTTTTCAATCTTTCCTGCGGCAACCGGCATTGCCCAAACTGTCAGTATCATAAAACCAGAGCCTGGCTCGACAAGCAGATGCAAAAACAACTTCCAGGGCCACATTTTATGGTTACCATCACTATGCCAGGGAGAATAAGAGATTTCCTCCGGGCAAATCAGAAGACTGCATATGGCGCCATGTTTACTGCTGCAGCAGGAGCCATGAAAAAACTTGCTGCAGATCCCAGACATATTGGTGGAGATCTCCCAGGGTTCTTCGGTATACTACATACCTGGGGAAGAACACTCCAGTATCATCCCCACATTCATTTTATTGTCACAGGCGGTGCAATCAGCAAACAGGATGGTGTCTGGCATCCTGCCGGAAACAGCTTCTATCTGCCTGTTAAGCCACTGTCAATTATCTTCAAAGCTAAATTTAAAGCTCTGATGGAAAAACACCAGCTGTTGCACCTCATCCCAAAAGAAGTCTGGTTACAAGACTGGAACGTCAACTGTCAGGCTGTTGGTGATTCAGAAGCTTCAATGAAATATCTGGCTCCTTATGTTTTTCGAGTTGCAATCTCCGATAGCAGGATAATCAAAATCGAGAACCATCGGGTCTTTTTCCGTTATAAAAAGGGAAAAAGCAACCGCTACAGAGTTATGGAACTCGATGCTATTGAATTCATCAGGCGTTTTCTTCAGCATGTGCTACCCAGTGGATTCATGAAAATTCGTTATTATGGTTTTATGAACAGTGCCTGCTCTATGAATCTCGCTACTGTTCGCGATATTATTAAATCTGCCCTTGGTTTGCTCTCTCAATCGATTTTATGCAAAAAGAAGCTGCCTATAATGCCGACTTGTCCTCACTGCGAAGGAGCATTACTGTTCAGGGCTTTTTTTCCTCCTTCACCAGTGTACACCGGCTTATCACCGGGATAGAAAAATCCGCTGAAACAAGAAGCACTTCTTGAAGTTTATTGTGCCGCCGATGGCTGTTTTGGGCGTGTCGCCAGAGTATGTCATTTTACCAGATTTGTCCTGAAAATCAGTGAACTATAATGGGTAACAGTCTTAATCAGCATTCAGTTTCCAGCAAAATATATCGCAGACAGTCACTTTTACACCAAGATGGCCACGTCCAACCTCTTTCCTCTTGACCTACTCGTTAGCTTTCCCCTATTATCAACTATCATGCCAAGTTGACCACCGGGCTTCTTGAACAATGGATTGAGTACGACCGCTACGCGGATCGTGTCAATCCTTATTGGTTGGTGCAGATCCACAAAGAGATATCATTATGGCTGTGCCTAGAGAGAGTTTCTCGCAAAATTCCTAACAAACTAATCAACCGGAAAGAAAATGCGTCTGCTTTGGGCCAAAAAACAAAATATATAATTGCGGTAGGGTCCGAACTTTCGCGTCGCCTCCGGTTATCACGAACCGTTAGCTGCCAGAAAAAAAAGGAAAGGAAATCATGAAATCGGAAAGATATAAAATCGGATGGGAAAAATTAGCTGAAATTGATGGCGAACAAGGTGAAAGGGTAGTAGAAGCTCTTAAGGGTATTTCCCCAGAGTTTGCAGACTTACTCATAGAGTTCCCTTTTGGAGATGTTTATAGCCGCCCAGGCTTAGATTTAAAATCCCGTGAAATAGCGACGGTAGCAGCTTTAACTGCCATGGGTACAGCCACTCCCCAATTAAAAGTGCATGTTCATGGCGCACTTAATGTTGGTTGTAGTCCACAGGAAATCATTGAAGTAATGATTCAAATGGC
>DEIL01000003.1:2535-3984 GCA_002352445.1 Desulfobulbaceae bacterium UBA2775 | reverse complement strand
AATTTTCTATCATTACAACGTACTAAAGTACACCATAATGATAGAAAATTTACGCGCCTCGTATATGAAGCTTTTTTCTTAGCCATCACAAATCATTTGTTTTTTTAGGAAGTTATCAATAAACAAGGATAACCTTTATGTCTGAGACCAAAAAAGAGCTGCTCTTACGCTCCATATTCAAACGTAATCCGATCGGGCTGCTGGTTCTTGGGGTCTGCTCCGCTCTTGCCGTCACCGGACAGATGACCACCGCCTTTGTCATGTCGATCTGTGTGACACTGGTTGTCGCCTTTTCCAGCCTGACCATTTCCATTGTCCGTTTCCAGATACCAAGCAGCGTCCGGATAGGTATCCAGATAACCGTTATAGCAACGCTTGTAATCCTGGTGGACCAGATCCTCAAGGCCTTCTACTTCGAGCTGTCCAAACAGTTATCCATCTATGTCGGCCTTATCATCACCAACTGTATCGTTATGGGCAGGGCCGAAGGTTTCGCTATGAGCAATCCCCCCATCCCGAGTTTTATCGACGGCATCGGCAACGGCCTCGGTTATGGATTCATACTGATGTCGGTGGCTTTTGTCAGGGAGCTTTTCGGTTCAGGCTCACTGTTTGGTTTCGAAATCCTTCCTCTAACCACCAACGGCGGCTGGTATGTACGAAACGGGCTGCTCGTTCTGCCTGCCAGTGCTTTTTTTCTTATTGCTCTCATTATCTGGATTCTGCGAACCGTTGACCCGGAACAACAGGAGAAAAACTGATGGTCCATTATATCGATATCATCCTCAGGTCCATCTTTCTTGAGAATCTCCCCTTAAGTTTTTTCCTGGGAATGTGCACTTTCCTGGCCATCTCCAAGCAGGTAAAAGCTGCCGTCGGATTAGGGGCTGCGGTTCTTGTTATCATGATTATCACTGTTCCCATCAACAATCTCATTCTTAACTATCTCCTCAAACCGGGTGCACTGAGCTGGGCCGGACAACCTGATCTGGATCTCACCTTTCTCGGACTACTCACCTATATTGCCATTATTGCTGCCGTTGTGCAGATCCTCGAAATGGTGCTCGACCGCTTTGTACCCGCGCTCTACAACACCCTGGGAATATTCCTGCCGCTTCTGACCGTCAACTGTGCAATTTTCGGCGGCAGCCTCTTTATGGTGGAACGTGATTACAGTTTCGGTGAAAGTATTGCCTACGGTTTTGGTGCAGGGGGCGGTTTCTTTCTGGCAGTGGTCTGTCTTGCCGGCATACGGGAACGCCTCGAATATGCAAACCCGCCTGCAGGGCTGCGGGGCCTTGGGCTCACCTTTATTACCACCGGACTCATTGCCATGGCTTTTATGGGGCTGGCAGGTCTCGAATTATAGCCAGAAAAAAGGACAGGACATGGAGTCAACTACATGAACGAAATATATTTTGGGGTGGGCTGCTTTTTAGTCATTCAGCT
>DEIL01000003.1:1994-2449 GCA_002352445.1 Desulfobulbaceae bacterium UBA2775 | reverse complement strand
GAGGTTCTGCCCGGAGGCAAACTTCTGACAACCCTTTCCGACCAGGGTGTAATCCTTTCTTCTGCCTGCGGTGGCGGTGGAAGCTGTGGTCAGTGCCGATGTATCGTCATAGAAGGAGGCGGAAGTATCCTGCCCACAGAGAGGGGCCAGATCAATAACAGGGATGCAAAGGAAGGGGTGAGACTTTCCTGTCAGGTTCCGGTAAAGCGCGACATGCAGATTCAAATACCATCGGAAATGCTCGATGCCCAGAAATGGGATTGCAAGGTTCACTCCAATAACAATGTGGCAACCTTTATCAAAGAACTGGTTATTGACCTGCCCGAGGGAGAGAATGTCAATTTCAAGGCAGGTGGCTATATCCAGATTGAAGTGCCGCCACATACCCTTGAATACACAAATTTTGATATCGATGAGCGATTTCTGTCAGACTGGACAAAATTCAAGATGTTTCA
>DEIL01000003.1:0-1880 GCA_002352445.1 Desulfobulbaceae bacterium UBA2775 | reverse complement strand
GATGATGTCACCATAGCCGGACCCTTTGGCGAATTTTTTATGGACGACAGCGATTCCGAAGTGATGTTGATTGGCGGGGGTGCTGGAATGGCACCTCTGCGCAGTCATGTTTTTGATCTCTTTAAGGGAAAACAGACCAAGCGCAAGGTCTCTTTCTGGTATGGGGGGCGAAGTCTGCAGGAAGTTTTTTATAAGGAGGAGTTTGAGGGTCTAGCTGAACAATATGATAACTTCACTTTCCACCTCGCCCTCTCCGACCCCCAGCCGGAAGATAACTGGACGGGGTTGACAGGATATATCCATCTTGTTGTTCTGGAGCAGTATCTGAAAGACCACCCCTGCCCCGAAGATATCAACTACTATCTCTGCGGCCCGCCGATGATGAATAAGGCTATATTTGATATGCTTGACAACCTCGGTGTTGAAAAGGAAAACATCCATTTTGATGATTTTGGGTAACTATGAAAAACAGGCTGTTAGGGAAAAGCATTCACATAAGTTCTCCCCCTGTTACCTATTTACTTATATTCCGGATTATCCGGTTACGGTTTTAATATGACTTTTATTTCTAACTTTATATTGGTTCTGACAATTACCTTCTCCCTTCTTCTATCCACTGCTGTACTTATCAGCTACTGCAAAAGAAGGCAAAGCAGAACGCGCCACGGTCTCACCGGAATGTGCCACACCAGCGGCGGCAAAATGTGCGGCAACTGCACCTCAAAATTACTATCTTCCCCAGAGTAGGTATGCCTTGATAAAAGGATCCAGATTACCGTCAAGTACAGCGTCCACATTCCCTGACTCAAATTCCGTCCGGTGATCCTTAACCATCCTGTAAGGCTGGAGCACATAGGAACGAATCTGGCTGCCCCAGGATATGCCTTTTTTGTCTCCATGCAGCCCTTCATGCTGCTCGGCCTGTTTTTCCTTTTCCAGCTCATAGAGCTGGGAGAGCAGCATTTTCATGGCCATATCTTTGTTGCGATGCTGGGATCTCTCATTCTGACACTGCACAACAACACCTGTCGGCAGATGCGTTATACGTATGGCCGAATCAGTCTTATTGACATGCTGGCCTCCGGCGCCGCTTGCCCTGTAGGTATCAATGCGGAGATCTTTTTCATCAATCTTGATATCCACGGTATCATCCAGCTCGGGCATAACCATAACGGAAGCAAAAGATGTATGACGGCGACCGCTGGTATCAAATGGCGAGATACGAACAAGACGGTGGATACCCAGTTCTGAACGCAGGTATCCATAAGCGTATCTGCCCTTGACTATAAAAGTGACACCCTTGGTACCGGCCTCGTCTCCAGCAAGGTGATCAAGGATAACAGTCTTGAATCCCCGCACTTCCGCCCAGCGCAGATACATTCGCAGCAGCATATCAACCCAGTCCTGGGCCTCGGTTCCCCCGGCCCCGGCGTGAATAGCAACTATGGCGTTACTGGTGTCATGCTCACCACTGAACATACACTCTGTTTCAGCACCCTCGAGCTCCTCGGTCATAGCATTGATTTTCAGAGCAATCTCTTCCTCTACACCACTATCGTTCTCTTCCATGGCCATTTCAAGCAGGAGTTCCGTCTCCTCAAAATCATGCCATTTATTTTCCCACCCCTTGATAGTATCCTGCAGTTGTCCATGCTCTTTCCGGGTCTTCTGGGCAGTCTCCGCGTCACTCCAGAAATCCGGTGCCAGGGTCTGCCGCTCCAGCCGTTCAAGTTTTTCTTTTTTCTGAGTTAAGTCAAAGATGCTCCTTCAGGGCGAGCAGACGAGCCTTCAAATCAATCAGTTTCTGTTTTGATACTGCGGTACCTGTTTCAGTGGACATGATAGTTTCCTGTTTAGTTAGCCTGTTAGGCTGTTAGGCT
>DEIL01000108.1 GCA_002352445.1 Desulfobulbaceae bacterium UBA2775 | reverse complement strand
TAAATGCTTTTTCTCTGTGCTCTCGGTGAAATCTGTGGTGAGAGAATATGGTTTTTGGCTTGCGGGCATAGCGGGCGTCAGGTTGATAATAATATTTTACTGGGATATCAGGGAATTTTACCATTCCATTTATTGACTGATTCTCCCAAAAAACGTATAGTAGCAGACTGAATAAACCGGCTGCCATAGAATCGTGAAACAACTCTGATGGAGGCTATATGCTTGCTGGAGACTTTACTCTAACCACATCCTCACAGATGGAACTGATAGGTATTTCCGGAAAAATAGGAGATATCATAAGCAAAAACTCCATCTCGTCCGGGATCTGTTATCTTTTCAACCCGCACACAACGGCCGGTCTTACAATCAATGAGGGGGCTGATCCGGATGTATGCGACGATATCATAAAAGGATTACTCCATATAGTCCCCTCAAATCTGAACTATAAACATCTCGAAGGAAACTCCCCTGCACACCTGATGTCTTCTCTTGTTGGATCCTCTCTGGTTATCAATATTGAAGGTGATACGTTGCAATTGGGCACATGGCAGAAAATCTTTTTTTGTGAATTTGACGGGCCCCGAACACGCAAAGTGTATTGGAAAATAGTAACATAAAAGACTGACCAGAATAAATCGAAACTTTTAAAGTGATTGGATAAGCGCCTCCGCAAATCACTCCAGACAAATAATAGTATTATGAAATTAGACCCGGACAAAATCTGCTTTGGTTTAAGCGAAGAATTGGATCGCCGGTCCTTTGCCACTTTTCTCTGGCTCAGTGGCCGACCAGACTTCGCAGAAACACTGTCATCAAGAGTTACCTCTGAAGAAATTGATAGTCATGTCACAGCTTTTATGGCCCTCATAAAAAAACATCTGACTAAACAGGAGTATCATCGATTTTTTCTTCTTGAAGAAGACCACCACTAGACTAACACCCATGAAAGAGACTTTCACAACGAAGCATGAAAGTCGGGGTTGGCAGGGGTGTTGCCAAACGTCCTCGCCAGCTGTGGATTGTTGTGGCAACACCCCTGCCAACCCCTTTTCTTCCGGATAGCACATAACTTTCATATAAAGCCCCCCCAGGAACAGCATATGAGTAATACTCCGATTCGCCTGCAAAAATACCTTGCCCAATGCGGTGTCGCTTCCAGGAGAAAGTGCGAGAAACTTATAGCTTCAGGCAGGATAACCGTGGACGGTACTGTTGTCATGGAGATGGGGAAAAAGGTTATACCAGGTAAAAGCAGAGTTACCTGGGACGGTAAATCTGTGAAAAGTAAAGAAAAGGTGACCTATTTGCTCCTCAATAAACCAAAAGGATATGTGACAACCCTCTCGGATCCTCAGGGCAGACCTGTAGTTGTCTCTCTTATTAAAAATGTATCTGCCCGTCTTTTCCCCGTTGGCAGGTTGGACCTTGACACGGAAGGTGCCCTCATCTTAACAAACGACGGGCAGTTTGCTCAAAAGGTGCAGCACCCGAGCCATGAGACCAATAAAACCTATGAGGCCCTAATCAAAGGACACCCACGCCGGGCGGCAATTGCAACCTTAGAAAAAGGAATTTTACTCGAAGGTAAAATGACCGCACCCGCAAAAATTGCTCTTTTGTCCCGAAAAGGCGACAACAGCCTCATCAGAATAACTATCCATGAAGGCAGGAAACGTCAGGTAAAAAAGATGTTTGCTCATTCAGGCCACCCGGTTTTACACCTCAAACGAACCGCATACGGCAAGTTATTTCTTGGTAACCTCCCAAGCGGGAAGTATCGACAATTGGATTTCAGAGATTTAAAAAAGATATTTTTATAGAAATTTCTTTACAAATTCTCAATTAGCTGATTAAATCTAAATAGTTAGGAGTTCACTCAGTGAAAGAAAGGCAGCATTCCTTCCCGTAACTCGTTGATTTAATGTATTTTTTTACAATTAAAGGTTTTAAATAACCTCAGGTTTTTCCGGTAAGGTTTGAACTTCATGGATTTTTTGCAACTATTTCAGTATTGAGGCGTAAATCATAATTTCATTTTCGGAGACAGGAGTCGAGTATGAACAAATCAGAGCTCATTGAGGCATTGGCACAGGAAATTAACATACCTCACCGTGAAGCATCCGCAATCACCACTACGATAATAGAAACTATGACAGAGGCGCTGGCCAGGGGGGAAAGTATTGAAATCCGGGGTTTTGGCAGCTTTATAATCAAGAAATACAATTCATACGAAGGTCGAAATCCAAAAACCGGCAAGAAGATCCTTGTAAAACCTAAAAAACTGCCTTTTTTCAAAGTAGGGAAAGACTTGCGAGAGAAGGTAAACGCCAATAAAAAATAATATCTCCCTCCCCTGTCTGCCTGATTAGTACACATGCCTGCAAATTGCAGGCATGTGTATTTTTTTCTCGAATTGAGCCTGGGAGAAAAGAGGCACAGTCAGACAATTCCACCAACCAGATCATAAATTTGTGTCTCGCAAATCTTCACCTGAACAATATCACCCGGATTTGCAATACCTTCGTTTATATGGACACAGCCATCCACCTCCGGTGCCTGGAATCTGCTTCTCCCCTCCAGCAGCAAATCTGTTTCCCTGTTAACCCCCTCCACCAGGACTGATTCCACCTTCCCTATATATTTTTTCTGAATTTCTTTTGAAAGATCAACCTGAACTGAGAGAAGGTGGTCGCACCTCATCTGTTTCTCACCCTCCGGTAACTGACCCGCAAATCCTTCCGACGGGCTACCTTCCTCATTGGCATATGTAAAAACTCCTACATGATCAATTCTGACCTGCCTGAGAAAAGATTCAATTTCCAGAAACTCCTGTTCAGTCTCCCCCGGAAACCCAACAAGAAAAGTGGTTCTGATTGCAACGTCGGGGACATAATCCCGAACCTTCGCCAAAAGGTTGTAAAGTGCCCCAGAACTATACCTGCGGTTCATCTGATGCAGTACCCTGTCACTGACATGTTGAAAAGGAATATCGAGGTAGGGAACGATTCTGGGGTTATCCGCCATTAGCTGGAGAAGATCATCAGAGATACCTGAAGGGTACAGATAAAGAAGGCGGATCCACGGAATCGATGTCTTCTTCAGCAACTCTCTTAGAAAAGAAACAATGTTGACGTCCCGGCCAAGGTCATCTCCATAAGCTGTACTATCCTGGGCAATTAGTGAAAGCTCTTTCACCCCTTGCTGTTCAAGCCTCTCAGATTCATAAACAAGGTCATCTATTTGTCTGCTGCGAAGATTGCCGCGAATCGAAGGAATCATGCAATAGGCACACCTGTTGTTACACCCCTCGGTAATTTTCAGCCAGGCCCGGAAATGTGGTGCTGACACAATCCTTGGAAGCGAGCTGTCCATTAAAACTCTTTCCGGCAAAACGACTCGGTTACAGATTTCACCTTTAAATAATGGCGCAATCAGTTGAGCAATGTCACCTGCTCCCTCTGTTCCGACAAAGAGATCGACTTCGGGCAGATCCTCTCCAAGTTTGTCCTTGTATCGCTGCACAAGACAACCAGTTACAACGAGCTTTTTCTCCGGAAACTGTTCTTTTATTTTGGCAAGTTGAAGAATCTCATCAATAGCCTCCTCAACTGCAGATTGAATAAAACCGCAGGTATTGAGCAAGAGAAGATCAGCATCCTCGGGGAATTCGACATGCTCCCAACCGTTTTCGTTCATGGAGCCAAGCATTACCTCGGAATCCACCAGGTTTTTCGCACATCCAAGACTTATCAGGTTAAATCGTAACATTTCAGTGCGTTTCTCCAGGATATCTGTCATAAAAGACAAGAAAATTAAAGTGCAGAAAGCATTGGTTTAACATTGAATAACAGGCTGTTAGTGCCTTACTCCTGAACTTCTGTCATAAAAAACAAGAACAGCTTAAACCACAGAGTTCACAGAGACCGCAGAGGAGAGAAAAAGAAATTCTTTTTCTCTGTGCTCTCTGTGAACTCTGTGGTGAGATAATGTACCTTTTGGGTTGTGGGTGTCGCCCACTTTAGTCTTTTAGACTGAAGGCTTTTAGGAAAAGCAAAATATACATTTTCCATAACAGTCTAACTGTCTAGCAGCCTTAGGTTGCGGGGCTTGTCCCGCATTAGAATTATATGATTGAATATATTTCCATGGCAATTATCCAAGCATTCCAAAATCCAGCTTATTCGGGTTCGGCTTATATTCTGGTGGTATAATCAAGCAGCAGGGTCAGTATCCGCTTACATTGTATTTTAAACTTTTTTGACGAAAATCCGGGCCTCCATGATTCTCCCCATAACTCATCGGAGACCATAAGCAATGCAGAGAATTGAATCCCACGAAAGTTCGCAACCGAACAGAGGGCAGAAAATTCCATATCAACAGCAGAGACATTTTTCTCACCCCTCAACTGTTGAAGCAGTTCCCTGTCTTCCCGGAAAATAGCATCTGTGGACCAGACACATCCTCTTTTAAACCGAACACCCTGCCCCTTGATAAAAGATTCCAACCGTTCATTTAACCTCTGAGAAGGTTCTCTCACCGAATTGCCACCATAATATGAGGAAGTGCCTTCTCCTGACAGCGCAGAATCCGGCAACAGAAGATCCCCGACACACATTGTTTTGGAAATCGCACCACACCAGCCAAAGAGAATAATGTTTTTGGCTCCCAATGCAATGAGTTTCTCCATGGTCATCACAGCCATGGGTGCACCAATCGACGGGCCGGCGATAAAGTGACTTTGATCTTTGGCCACAGAGAGTCCGGAGTTAAAGAGATAACGGGATTCAGCCCCGGCTTGCCTGTATATGGTATGAGTTCTCTCAGCTTCAACCGGATTAACAAGCAAAAAGCCGGTATCCGGAATAGATTTTTCCTTTTTTCCCCGGCGGGGGTGTATCAGGATATTGGGA
>DEIL01000293.1 GCA_002352445.1 Desulfobulbaceae bacterium UBA2775 | reverse complement strand
GCTGTGGGATTTTTACGTGTATGTAAAAAATGATAGACTCGTAAAAAGGTCATCCGAAGCTCCAGATGACTAAGTCAAAAAGCTCGATATACAGATAAGCGTAGAATCCGGGGCCTAGTGTTTTTCTCAGGCCCTCAACAATACATTTGGTATGTTGAGGTTCTGAGAAAAACTATGCCCCGAAGGAAATGCCCTTGGGGTGCAACGAAGGAGATCGGACTTTTTTACGACGCCATCATCATTGTAATACGAAAATCTTTTATATACGGTCGCTTGTGACTAATTTAATACCTAACCCAACAAATAATGCACCAAGTCCACGGTCCATCCATCGTGATACTTGCGTGTTGTTGCTGAGATACCCAGTTAACTTGCCACCAACCAGAATTAAAGGAGGTTCAACTAAAGCAGCAACGACAATAATAAGAGAGCCGTGAAGGAACAACTGTGCGCTAACAGGCCCTGCCCCAGCTTCAACAAATTGCGGAAGAAATGCCAGGAAGAAAATAGCTACTTTAGGATTTAATACTGCAACCAATACACCTTGTTTGAATATTTTCATCAAACCTTTTGGAGAAACCTGGCCATTGACAGACATATTGGTTCCTCTAGAGCGCAACGCCTGTATGCCAAGCCAAATAAGGTATGCAGCACCAATCCACTTAACTGCTGAAAATGCTACAGCAGAAGTGGCCAAAATAGCAGACAAACCCAGAGCCGCAAAAATGACATGAATAAATGCACCAGTCCAGATACCAAACATTGCTGAAAATCCTGATTGCACACCTCTCTTTGCAGTTTGGCCAAGGATGAAAGCCATATCTGGACCTGGAGAAAGGTTTAAAAGCACGGCAGATGTAAAAAATGTAGCCCAATGGGCGAGAGAATAATCAAACATTATTTTCAAATCCTTTTAGCAATAGCTATTTACTTTTTATTTTGTATCGTATAGCAGTGTAAAACCGAGAACTCGAGAGACATTTTAGTGCCTCCTGTCACAGTTAAGTTGTTCATCATGTGTATCAAGTAGTTTCAAATATATCTAATGTCAACCTCAATCAGATTTCCCAAACGGGATGTTGAGACTGTTCCGTCTCATTGATTATGTTGAAGCGATGAAAAAATATTCTAAAGAATTAAAAGAAAGTCTTATTGCACGAATGTTACCACCCGGTGAACTGTTTTAGAGTCCAGCTGCAAGCCCAGTCGATCTACGTGGATCGGCACCGCCATACATCATACCATCACTGATCATGATGGACTGGATGGCTCCCATGGCAGATTTCTGTTTCACTTCGTGCCCCATATCCTGCAACCCTTTGATAGTATCGGGACTGAGACCTTCCTCAATTCGCAATTGATCCGGCAGCCACTGATGGTGGATGCGGGGGGCGGCTACTGCACTCTGGATATTAAGGCCATGATCTACAACATTCATAATTACCTGCAGCGTGGTGGTGATTATGCGGGACCCGCCTGGGCTACCAGTTACCAGGAAATTTTTATCTTCATTTTTCACAATGGTCGGCGACATGGAGCTGAGCATCCGTTTGTTCGGCTCGATCTTATTAGCTTCGCCACCGATCAAACCGTAAGCATTGGGTACACCAGGCTTTGCGGAGAAATCATCCATTTCATTGTTAAGCAGGAATCCAGCTCCCTCAACTACGATACCGGAGCCATAACTGAAGTTGATGGTATAAGTGTTGGAGACCGCATTGCCAAACTTATCGACGATAGAAAAATGTGTCGTTTCATTGCTTTCATAGGGCAACGGTTTGCCAGGGGCAATAGTGCTGCTTGGTGTCGCCTTTTTAATATCGATTCCCTCACGGATAGAGGCGGCATACTTTTTTGAAGTCAACCCTTTCAATGGTACTTTGATAAAATCCTCATCACCCAGGTAGGATGAACGATCAGCGTAAACACGCTTCATTGCCTCTGCCATCAAGTGGATGGTTTGGGCTGAATTATGACCATAGTCAGAGATGGGATATCCTTCAAGGATGTTTAAAATCTGTACCACATGCGCCCCACCTGAACTTGGCGGAGACATGGAGTAGATATCATATCCCCGGTAATTGCCGTGTACCGGCGTTCGGAACCCCGGAGTATAATTTTTCATATCACCCATGGTAATAAGGCCACCATGTTTTGCCATTTCAGCAACCAGCAGTTCGGCTGTTTTGCCTTCATAAAATTCCTTGATACCGTTTTGGGAAATGCGCTTCAAGGTTGCTGCCAGATCTTTTTGGACGAAGAGATCACCCGGCTCGTAGTAGCTGCCATCAGCCTTATAGAAAATTTTCCTTGAAGAATCCCATTTTTTGAGCATCTTCTCTTTTTTCTTGAGACCGTTACTGAAACGTGGAGTGACGGTAAAACCCTCCTCAGCCAACTTAATCGCCGGGGCCATCGCTTCTTTGAGACTGATGGTACCGTATTGTTCAAGTGCCATAGCTAGACCGGCTACAGTCCCTGGGACACCTGCTGCCAGATGAGAATACCGCGAGACTCCTTTGTCAGCATTGCCATCCTTGTCGAGAAACATATCGACAGTTGCATTGCCCGGAGCCTTTTCCCGATAATCGATGGCCACCACTTCATTCTTTTTCTCCGAAGAAATCAGCATAAAGCCACCACCACCGATATTTCCCGATCGAGGCTGGGTGGCTGCCAGTGAAAACGCCGCTGTTACAGCCGCATCGATGGCGTTCCCCCCATTTTTCAACACTTCCTGAGCGGACTGGGTGGCAAGAAAATGACTGGTGACAACCATACCCTCCTTGCCTTGCACCGGGTGCATTCGCTGGCCTTCAAGGATCGCTGCTGAATAAGCCGTCTGGGATAATAGCATCATCGCCCCACCCACCATTGCCGCAACTCGCGTATAACTCAACTGAAAGAATTTTCCATGCATACATCACCTCCTGAGTTCTTGGTTATCTAACAAAGTTGCCCCAGGCAAACAAAACAGAGTATTCATTGACTTGCCTCTGCATAAAAAAAATGATTGACCATACACTACTCTGTAAATTCCGATCAAGGCTTTCTTTTGTTCAGCAGGTAAACCTGCTTGTGTATATTCTGCATCATTTTAGACAATCCGGACTGCTTGGGGATTGTCATCTCCACGGCCCTGACTCTACAAAATTGGCCAATTACTGTAAAATGCCCATAGCCAACCTGAAAAATACACGGTAAGAAGATACGAATCTACAACGAAATTGAACAGTTTCGGCAGGACCATGTAGAATTGAAGGGATACAGTACGAAGGTTAATATGTGGTTCTTCTAATATGGTTAAGGTTGCCAAGTAAATAATGAATAGTGGACAGTTGTCTGATCAAAGACCAGACAATAAAGTAGATTCTTGTTGTCAACTCAATACTATTTGGATAGATATCAGGAAACTACATCCTTATTTACTGGATTCATAAAATGATAGGATTTGAGATACGACCAGCAACACTCAATGACCGCGACCCGCTTTACGATTTGTACAAGTCCGTCGGATGATATGCGTTCTCCCCGAGTACCAAAGGAAAGGGATCGGTAGTTCCCTCTTAGAATCCTTCATTCAGGACAGCTCTGCCAAACAGCAAGAAGCTACATTGGGAGTGTTTCGGATTAACATCGATGCTCGTCGTTTATACGAGAGAGCCGACTTTGAGGTTTATGGTGAAACAGCAACGCACTACGAAATGAAAAAGAAAGCTTAGTCCAGAGTGCTGAATAATGAGTTCACAAGTGTCAAAGGAGTAACCGAAACAGGTAGGGAATAATTATGACAAACCATGTATCATCTGCACTCTTTATCTACTCTGAAGAAGGGCAGGAGTTTGCTGCAAAAATTGCAGAGAACTCCCATGGTGTCGATATAACACCGGTACCAATCAGTGTTATTCTTGACTCAGAGAAGGAGTATCTGCAGAATTGCCGACATGTTGTTGTCTGTGGTCCGATCACTGTCATTAAAAAAGTCATGCAGTGGGCAATGGAGTATCAATTTAGCCTTGGCTTTATTCCTCTGCCGTCTCAAACATCCCTCATCGGCAGCTATGGTTTACCTAAAGATTTTACAGAAGCAGTCTCTCTCGCCTTGCGCAATGATCCCAGAAACCTTGATATAGTACTGTGCAACAACCAGATATTGCTTTTTAAAGCAAGTGTAGGTCTTATTCCACTGGTAGATAATCCCGAAAAAACGAGTAAAATAAAACTGCTTATCAATGGCCTAAAGCAGTTATTTTCTATGCATCTTCTCCCGTTTACTATCAGGACATCTGGAAAAAACAACGCAGAGCTTTCAACGGCTGCCTGCGGTTGTCTTTTATTTGCCAATCCCGAGCACAGTTTTGCATCTCGCCTGATAGCTCATGATAGCTCGTTTACTGACGGTTTACTCTCAATGGTTGTCGTCGCCCCCATATCGATTGTCAGCTATTTTCGTCTCATGTATCGCATATTAACAGGGAAGATATCGTCCACTGTTCCTGACTCAATCGGTTTTATTAAAAGCCCCCACATTAATCTGGAATCAGAGTATGGTCTCAACGTCTATGTCGATGGTGAAGAAGGAGGCAAAACACCGGTTGACTGCCGCGTCATACCTAACGCAATTAAAATTAATCATGGTAAAAACCTGGTCCTGGAAAACAAGCGCAGCGCACCTGGCAGTGAGAAACATATAACGAAATCCCTTCCTCTTGGCAAAGAACTCCCCAAAGCAAAAAATAAACGAATTCCGTTTTTTACCTACGCCTCTGAGGATCGCTTCAAAGATCTGTTCATAGCTCTGAGAGAGGATGCCCAGCCGAACACTATTTACCTGGTACTGATGGTTTTGAGTACTATGCTGGCCACTGTCGGTCTTGCCATGAACAGTTCTTCAGTCATAATAGGTGCAATGCTGCTGGCTCCCCTTATGGCACCGATTATTGCTCTGGCCATGGGAATTCTCCGCATGGACAGAAACATGCTTAAACAATCCTTGTGGAAAATCTTTACAGGAGTGTTTTTAGCCTTAACTACCGCAGCTGTTATGACACTGTTGTCACCCTACCAACCCCTGACGAACGAGATGCAGGGACGACTCAACCCGACGGTTCTTGACCTTATTGTGGCAATTGTCGCCGGGATAGCGGGAGCATATACAAAATCGTATAAAGAGATTCTTCAAAGCCTTGCCGGAGTAGCTATTGCCGTAGCTCTTGTTCCCCCACTTGCAACTGCCGGGATAGGTATCGGCCGTTTAGATCTGTATTTTTTCAGCCATGCGTTTCTGCTTTTTCTGACCAATTTTGTTGGTATTGTTCTGGCCGCCACACTTACCTTCAGGATTTTAGGATTCTCTGGAGTGGTGAGAGACAAACGTGGTTTATCTATTGTCTGCCTTTTTTTAATCGCCGTCTCGATTCCATTATTTATGGCGTATCAGGGGATCACCGAAAAAGCTGCTTTTGAAAAAGGATGGCGGATTGAGCGTTTCTATGTAAATGGCAAGTACCTTATTGTTCAGAACGCCGACCTGATTACAACAGGCCGTAAAAAAGTTTTAAC
>DEIL01000159.1:6536-9894 GCA_002352445.1 Desulfobulbaceae bacterium UBA2775 | reverse complement strand
ATAGGATTGGTAACCGGTTTTTTTCTGACCATCATTATCGGAGGCGTGTCTGCTGACACAATCTCGCTAACGGGTACTCTTCGTGATTTCAATGCAAGTCATCCTGATATGGAAAGCACTATCGCTTCTGATCCAGGTATTGTTCAAACGACATTAGGTGTCGACAAAAATCCTATTTATGCAGGTATGGGGGGCAATCCTACGACTCATGGGCAAACTGCTTTTGACCAATGGTACAACGATTCAGCGGTAAGCATGACTGATAGTTACTCAATAACACTAGATAACGGCGGGTCCGGCAATATTTATTCATATAGTAATAGTAGTTTCTTCCCAATTGATGGGATGTTGCTTGGAAATGAGGGCAGAAGTCATAACTATCATTTTACATATGAAATTCATTCACAATTCACATATCAAGGTGGAGAGAATTTCTCCTTTACAGGAGATGACGATTTATGGGTATTCATTGATGACACACTTGCTATCGATCTAGGTGGTGTGCATGGGGCAATGAACCAAAGTGTTGGTTTAGACACTCTAAGTCTGTCTATTGGAACTACATACGATTTTGATCTGTTTTTTGCAGAAAGACATACTTCGCAGTCAAATTTTAGAATTGATACTTCAATCGCCTTTCAGCCCGACCCAGGTCAGCCTAACCCAATTCCTGAACCAGCTACCATGCTCTTGTTCGGCACTGGCTTAGCTGGTCTTGTTGGTTCACGATTGAGAAGAAAGAAGAAATAATTTAGGGTTCTCTCCTTATATTGGGGCAGGGTCTTTCTGGGCTCTGCTCTTTTTTTTATTTCCAGCAGACTTGAGATTATCTGTACGTCTCTTAACCGTCGGGTTACCTGCTTTTTGATCTTTAGAAAATCAAGATTAGCCTGACAGGAAAAACGCAGCTTGAAACCCGAGATGGTTCCAGTAAATTAATAATCTGCAACAACCTGAAACCATCTTTCGATTGATGTAAGAAATTTGTCTGATTACTCGCTTATTCGGTAATAAAGCAAACTGGGATAGGGGGGTAATATTGTTTTTACAACTCTTTCTGCGACCGGATGGTCAAAAAAACTTCTGTGTGTGCCGATTAGGACTATAGGAGGGTACTTACACCACATATACGAAAGGGAGATGTATCAGCATGCCCCCCCCCTTATCTCATACCAATAGATATTGATATAGACCCCTCTGCGTATACTGGCAGTTTTTTAATACATTCATTGAGTGGGATCCTTTATTTATTTCCAAAGCTGTATTGCCGGACTAACAGTTCAAGTGTTCTGGGATGTACATCATTCCCTTTCAGATCTGCAACAGTCATCCAGGCGGCATCGGCCGCATCATCACCCGGTGTAATTTCTCCTCTGATATACTCTGCTTCCATATCCACGATGTAATAATGAAATTGAACGTCACCGTTATCATCACGTTCAATTGATTCAAAAGAATAGACCGAGGCTCCCGCTTTTACCTGAATACCGGTTTCCTCTATAATTTCTCTTTCAGCCGCATCTTTGAGTGTTTCTCCCAGTTTCACACTACCGCCGGGAATCGCCCATAAACCCTTTGCTGGTGCTTTTCCTCTTCTGACTAGTAATACTTTATTCTCTTTGAAAACGATGGCACCCACAGCTAGTGTCGGTTGAACTGGATGTTTTGTAGGGAATTCAGCGTGATCATTCATGTCATTATCAGATCAGTGTTTCAAAAGTTGGGTTAAATCAATGGGTGGCAGGGCGGTAGCAAAATTTTAATTTTCCGAAACGAGATCATATCACATTACACACATTCATAGCAAACCAAGCCTGTCTATTGGTTCCAGAATCTCTTTCATTGATGGCCTGGAAGAACTGAACCGCTTCGCCATGCTCCATTTCGGGTGAGTTTACTGGGTATGATCACGCAGTAACTGTACAGGAGACATATCAACCTCGGGATATAATCCTAAACTAAGGGCTGTCACAGGCAAGATCAGCAATTTTAGGAAAAATCAGTTAAGCGTCGAACTAATCCATCAGAGATTATTCAACCTGATGTGGGAAAGTATTAGATCGAATTTAAACAATTACAGCTAAAGGGGTACTCAAAAAGGTTTACTATTTTCGAGAAAGTTCTTGATGCCCTCCCCATGGTAATCTCCCAAACTTTATCCTCATGCATGCAGTCAATCCGCCAATTCATGTTCAGGGTTTCAAGAGTGACCCAAGCGTGTTTCGTTTCAGAACTGTCCCCTTGTTGTCGAAGGTAACTCTGCAAAGAATTTTCGGTAATCAGCAGCAAACTGGCCCATATGCCAAAAACCCCAATTGTTGGCAACATCGCTGATTGGCACTTTGATTGATGAATTTTTCAATTCATGACGGACTCCACAAAGGCGGACTCTGTTCAAATATGCTTTTGGTGATAGCCCAAATCGCTTGTGGAAAAGACGAAGCAATGACCGTTCGCTTATTCCGGTTGACTGACTTAATTCACTGACTTTGATAGGCGTGTTAAGAGTTGTTTCCAGAGTTTCTTCAATCTTCTTCCATGGATTTCTTACAGACTTCTTGGCTGGCTTCCACAAAGTGTTATCTGATGACAAGAGTGCCTGGGAGAGAGTAAAAAGCAACTTTTCTTCCATCGCACTCAGAAACACATGGGATCTAAAGAGTTTGGGCTGGTGGTCAATGGCCTGGAGATAATTTTGACAAAGGCTGCGTATCTTATGGAATTCATGGGAAGGGAGGCGCAACAGTTCATGCTTTGCAAGCATAGTGTCGTAGACATCACGAGCACCACCTCTGAACCGTGAGGCAAGCATGTCGTCCGGCATTGTTATGGTAAAGAGATTATTAACTGTGTTTCGGGTCACAACATCCAACTCAGAACCTGTTGGAAAGATCATTAATTCGTCAGTGGATACCTGTTTCTTTCTCCATACCAGCTCAGTATTTTGATCAGCACACAGGGCTATTGTCCTCCCTGGGGGAGCATCACCAAGTTGATGTGTTCGACCAGTAAAACTGGCAAAAGCCAGTTGCAGGTTTCCGGTTGAAAGCTGTCTCAGGCGATTGATGGGCTTTCCGGGTTGCAGTTGGTTTATCCGGATGTTCCACGACCTGAGTACTTCTGCAAACTCTTCAAAGTCATTAAAACCACGATCAATATAAAAACTTTCTTTCATTTTCTCAAGTTGGCGGATTTTTGATGTTGCGTGGTGTTGAAAGTATATATTGTGGTACTATATTGTCGTACAGATCTAATGATATTCTACTATTAGAACACGCCAGTGAGTATAAAAATATTTTCGAATGAGCCCCCTAAGTGAGTCTTGAGACATACAATACCAATTTAACAAGAGGATGCA
>DEIL01000159.1:0-6469 GCA_002352445.1 Desulfobulbaceae bacterium UBA2775 | reverse complement strand
ATTTAACCTGGCTCCCTTTTACCTTTGGGGGATTAACATAGATGGGGATCTGTCAGCTGGCCCTGCAACAGCACAAGTGGAGGTACCTTTTGATGATATATTTGATTCTATCGAAGCAGCTTTTATTGTCCATTTTGAAACTGTGTATAAGGCTCAATGGGGATTTCTAGTTGATGTGAACTACCTTGATCTTGAAAACGAGATGAATCTTCCCGTGGGTATTAGTCAGAATGTTGATCTCAGTATGACTTTGGCAGAATTTTCCGGATTCTACCGGCTTCAGCGTGATGCTCATATCTTTGATTTCATTGCAGGGCTACGTTATATAGAAGTGGAGAATACGGTTTCAATTGCTGGTGGGCCGACACTCTTGGATGATAGTCAGGATTGGGCTGACCCACTTATAGGTATACGCTGGATGTGGGGATTCGCTGATGGATGGTCACTCATTGCACGTGGTGATATTGGTGGATTTGATATTGGATCAGAATTTTCCTGACATGCTCTTGGGTTGGTAGAGTGGCAACCCTGGAAATATGCTTCATTTATTGCAGGCTATCGAGCCCTTGATGTGGACTATGAGGATGGTAGCGGCAAAGATTATTTCAATTTTGATGCAACAATCCATGGCCCTGTATTAGGACTCAATTTCAAATGGTAGATACTGTAAAAAACTTAAGGGAGATATAACATGTTGGGAATTGTAAATAAAAAAATGATAATTTGCGTTGCTGCAGTTTTGATGACTGGGGGCGGTTCAATTCCAGTAATGAGCGCAGATAATGCAATCATACACGACGGTGAATACCAGTTCCTTGAGGCCCAGTACGGTGAAAAATGGGCTGCCGAAGACAAGGATATCGATGCAAAATTGGCCGAAATACGCAAAAAAAACGGTGGTAAACGACCAAACATCCTCTATGTTTTGATTGACGACGTAAGCTTTGGCCAAATGGGGAACCGGGCCATGAACTACGTCATGGGAATAAAAACCCCAGAGATCAACAAACTTGCAACAGAAGGCCTGTCGTTGATGCGGATGTATACCGAACCATCCTGTACTCCAACGCGTACCGCCATGCTTACTGGGCGGCACCCGGTTCGGACCGGTCTCAAAGAGGTTAAGGTAGCGCTCGTTGGAGAGGGTCTTGCCAAAGAAGAAGTGACAATTGCAGAGATTCTATCTGAAGCCGGTTATAACACTTCTCACATTGGTAAATGGCATCAGGGAGATATTGAGGAATCGTACCCTCATAATCAGGGGTTTGATTTTGCTGCTTTCCCGGCCCATCAGCAGGTACAGCTTGCATTGATGACGAAGGAAACTGCTGATGCAAATAACATGCTTGGCTGGCACCACAAAACCCAATCTGGTGAGTTCGCAGTCGACCATAAGTTTAAGCCAAAAGGATTAGTTACCGGGCTCGAAGCAAAAAAAGGTGAAATGGCACATGAGGTTGATTTAAAGCCCGGAGAACATTTTTCCCAGGCTCACTATGTCAAGATGAATGAGCGTTATCAGCAACAGACGATCGAACAACTCCAGATTCTGGCAAAACAAGATAAACCTTTCTTTTTGCAATATTGGCCCTTGTACCCTCTCAACTTTGTTCATGACCAGGAACAGAACCTTTCTGCTAATGGCGGCTTTATGGCAGAGAAGCTGCAACTACTTGATGGATGGCTTGGCCAAATATTTGATGAGGTCGAACGACTTGGTCTTGCTGATAACACTCTATTGGTATTGATGGCTGATAACGGTCTGATGTATCATTATGAAGGTACATCTGGACTTTCCCAACTGATCTATAGAGGTGGCAAGACCAATCATCTCGAAGGTGGTGTCAGAGTTGATGCATTTGCACGATGGCCTGGAGTTATCGAAGCGGGTAGTGCTGCTGGTGACATTGTCCATGTTTCAGATTTGTTTAGTACCTTTGCGCGTGTAGCACAGGCAGAGCAATATATCCCACGTGATCGAGTAATCGATGGAATCGACCAAACCGCTCTTTTACTGAACGGTGAACATCACGGGCGGCGAGACTATGTCTATATCTATGAAAACGAGGTGTTACGATCGATCGTTAAACAAGAGTTCAAAATGCACGTGCCTGCTCCCGGAGTGCCAGGTGCAGCCGCTCCCGTTTTCAATGTTTATCGTGATCCACGAGAGGAAAATGCGCATATTGGGCAAGCGCTCTGGTCGGCAGCAAGCTTCCAGGATATGATCAAACGCCACATGATGACGATTGGAAAATACCCACATGCAAAGCTTGGTAAAGGAAAACCGTATGAGGGCATTGAAAATTTACGCCCTGAATCAAAGGAAACGGTCGCAACCTTTATGTCCTGGCAACTATCCCAGCAATAAAGATGTAAGCAAAGCGCTCATCTGCAGTACAATTAGGTGTCTAATTACCGCAGATGAGTGTGATCATTGATATTGCCTTACCAAAGTTTTTACTTTCTCAAATAATCCAGCTTTATAAATTGTTCCTGTATCTTGTCGAATACACATGCCCCCACCTTTTTCATTTTATAAGGGAGGCTTCAGTAATTATCATATTTTTTACGATTAGTGTTAACCAAAAAACACATTAACGAGGCCCCCCATGTACCAGCCATTAAACTTTAGATGCCGAACAGCATTCATTTATGTTGCCATTCAGCTACTCCTAATCTCTTTGCTTCTTACTTCCAATGCGACCGGTGAAGAAAACGCGAGTAACCCTTTGGCAAAGGTCAAAAATACTGACTTAAGGTATCAATATCTGGATCTGGACAACGGGCGAGTAAATGATCTTTTCATTGATGGTGCGTTTATGGCTCTTGATAATCTGAAGATCAAGTATGAACTCCATTATTGGGAGACCGATGTCTCAGGTGATAGCGAAAATAACTTAGAATCAGCTACATTAAAAGGCATTTACTTCCCTACAGATGGTGCTTGGGGGGATGTGAAATACCGTGTTGCATTAGGGTTGGACTGGATTGTAGATTTAGGTGAGCAGGATAAAGGTATTGGGTCAGGATCTGATCAATTAGCACCGCTTGCCGGTATTGCAATGGGGATTGGAGGCACTATGTGGATTCCTTTAGTGCAGCACTTCTTCGATTATAGCGGTGAAGACGTAAGTATGACAGCCTTTCGTCTCATTGCAATGAAGCCCCTGCCAAAACAGATGTGGCTCAAACTGGACGCTAAAGTTCCCATCGATTGGGAGCATGATCAAGCAGTTCCGGCTACTGCCGAATTGCAGTTTGGCAAGAGTATCAATAAGAGCGTGGGTGTATATGTGGATGGTTTGGTTGGTATCGGTGCTGATAGGCCCTACGATTGGGGTATTGGTACGGGGATACGATTTAATTACTGATACATTAGTTGAAGAAATCAAAGCAACCAAAAATATATACTGACTGGATTTGAAAACTCAGGTTAAATGTTTACCTAATATTGCCACATTGAATGTACACACTTTCAGCCGATTACTGAGTTGAAGGTTGCTACTGTGGGGTTACAGGAACACACGTTATCGCAACGATTGAGGCTATTATTGGCAATGTAAACCATTTAAGCAAAACTAAAAATTGACTGTGAAGTTCTGGTTCTCATGATTCCAAATGCCTATCAATTCTTATCATACCGTCCGTCCCAGATGGTTCCAGAATCTCTCGTTAAAGAACCAGAAGAGTCCATGGCAAAGAAAAGGAAAAGCTTGCCGATTGGAAATTAATTACATTTTTGCCATGATCGCTTCGAGATATCTCGATTGCAATTGTTTGTTGGCCAGAACTTGTTTGATAAGCGGTAATTTAAAAATAACTCCAAAAAATGCAGCAAGTGCGCGGTGACTCCATAGTACCCGGTTATCAAAAATTAGATGTTGGAGTTTTCCACGCTCGATAGCCATAACTACTGTTCGATGTGCGTTGTTAACAGGTGTTATCACCCGTTTCTCGCGTGGTTTGAGTGTGACCACTTTTTCCGGGCAGGCACGAACACATAAGCCGCACCCAAGGCAACGTTCGTATGAGAGCCTGGCTAGTCGCCGTTTGGGTTTGTGTGGATCGTTGGCAGATATGAGCGACATCGCCTCAACCGGACAAATATTCACACACTTTCCACACCCCTTACATTCTTCTTCAAGTATTTCCGGTATAAAGTTGGTCGTGTGAACCGGATATAAATTTGCAAAACGTTTTGCAGCCAGCATTGCCTCACAGCAGCACCCGCAGCAATTGCAGATAAAATTGACCCGCTGCCTGACATTTTCGCCAAACTGAACAAGGTTGCTTTCATATGCCTGTTGTAGGAGTTCTTTGCCCTCAACAACATCTATTTGACGCGCATGTCCGTGCCGTATAAGAGAGGCTGCAGATGTGTTAAATGTCATACAGATATCCAGTGGGCTTGCACACGCGTTATCTATATGTTGCATTTTATGGCGGCAATAGCAGAGACTGGTGCCTATATGGCTGGCACTTTCAATCACTTCAGTTGCACGTTCATAATCCAAAACATGAACGACCTGCTCCTCGGGAACGGCAGGTTCTTGGACAAACACACGCCCAAGCTGCGTCTCGCCTTCAGTAAACAGTTCTCGGACGAAGTCTTCTTCAACATTAAGGTAGTGATAGAACAGCTCACTCAATACTTTCTGATCAATATCTTCCCGAACCCGCATAAGAGAAAACTCAAAGAAACCGGCCATAGGGGGTGGAAGAACATATTGGGTTTCACCTTTCTGAATAATATCGACGAGCACAGCTCTGCCAGCAAGAGTATCGAGTGTTTTTTTGGTCTCCTTTTCACTCAAGGACCAGGCCTTTCCAGCCTGTTTAGCGGTAAAAGGTTTAATTGGCAACAGGGATACCAGCTCTGCTTCCCGATCACTCATGAGCATTTGCAGTATTTTCGCAAGAAGGTTCGAAGGTGGCGCTCCCTGCGGGAAGCGATTGAGGCGTTCAGTGAGTCGATTATAACCAGAGTGTTCGAGATGGTGGGCCATAATCCATTCCTTTTATTGGTTACTTTGGAAAAACAGCATCCTATCAGGATGCCATATCAGAATAAAAAACTAAGAGTACAATTGCTCAAAAGAAGGCTCTCAATCTATCTTCCTTTTGCTTCTTTTTCGAGATTTTTCTGGCCAGTTTTGTGAGTCTCACTATTTTCAAGAAGTTGGACAGAGATAAATCCACAACCTCGGAAATCCTGTCCGGGATGAAATTGGTTATTGCTAGCCAGTGGCTGAATGCTTGTAAAACAGATGGGTTGCAGAAAATTAATAATCTGAAATTATACGTAATAAAACATAACAAGCAGCACAACTACCGACTTCCCCGTTTTGATATTCTCCCACAACACGCTTAACAATAAAAACGTAGAGCCAACCGGCATTCTTCTATTCGATTCGTCTTTACTGCAACTCTGTCCTTAAGGGGTAGAGATAATTTCATCCAAGACGTTGTCGACTACAACAGGGGTTTCGAGGTAGGTCAACGTGGGATCGGAGCCATATTTACTACGCACGAACGCTTTCCATTCATCGGTGTACAGATTATCTGCATATTCCCGTGACTGCCAAAGATAGATACCACCGGCTTTGATACCATCCGGAGCAAGAAAATAGTACTTTCTAATCAATCCGGACAGGCCTTGGTATTTTGGTGCTGTACTCAGAAAAATATTCCGAGCCTGATGGTTCGAGATTGGTTGTGGAAGTTTGAATTCAGCAATTACCGTAATCATTGAAAATCTCCAGATGAATGGTGTGTGTATAGAATTCGACGCTTATCAAGTTATTAAACAGTTTCTGTATAACCTTCAAATAATAAATGATATATAGAAAGAGGATATCTTCTCGGATTCTCCCCACCATCGCGGTAACATGTACGATTGGCACAAAATTTACAAATCCTATGGCGTAGGCCCTTGCTCTTTGCTTTTTTCTAGTATCAACCCCTGTCACGGCCCAAACTCTTTCAGGTAAAGTGGTCATCATTTTCTTTTTTATTCGTTCAAGGTCTAACAGAACAATTTTATCTAGCGTCTTGTTCCTAATATGTAGTTCTATCCAATTGTTGAAATAACTGATCTCGTCTTTGAGGCTTTTTTTCTGAGTTTGTTTCACAGTATTCTTGAAATATATTCTTGAAGATAATTTTGTTTTCTAATTCTTTCTTTTTGGCCTCGGCTTGGTCGGCAGCTTCTTGCTCCTGCAATTTTTTCTCTCTTTGTTCGTTGCGCTCCTTCATTGTGAAAGGTGGCACCCCACCTACCCCGGTACCTTGCCATAGTCTAATAAGGACTTACTAAATTGCGGCGAAGTGGGGTCACGCATCGTGCGTCGGCTGTAACTCTCCTGGTCTCTACGGACACCCAGGGCTCGATATAGAAGAGGGTGTCGACTAGGAGGCTGTCCGAGAATAAGCATTTTTTCTCAAATCGAGGTTTTTCGGAAAAATA
>DEIL01000204.1 GCA_002352445.1 Desulfobulbaceae bacterium UBA2775 | reverse complement strand
GCCGGTGGACTTGGAGGCGCTACCATCGGCGCTGGTCTCGATATCGCCGCCCTGGGCCATTCATTAGGCCTGTTCACCGCCATTGGTGGAGTTGTCGGAGCAGTGGGCGCACTAGTCGGAGGTGAAAATTTATCCAACCAGGTACAGGTGCTCGGTATCCCGCTGGGAGGAGAAATGGTGCAGGTCGGCCCGGCAAAAACGATTGATCTGCTATTCATTCTGCTCAACAGAACTCTGCTTTACTACCAACACACTATAAACTGGGCTCATGGCAGAAGAGATTACCCGGAGCCGGAAAACGGGTTAGTCCCGACAGAAACAAATCAGAACTTCACCCGGCACTGGCCCTCGGGAAATATCAAAATCTGCCATGATTTTTTCAAAAATATCAAGGCAGACAACGGGGACAGCGAATCAGAAGCAAAAGAAAAATTCAGAGCACTGTTGCTCCAAAGTCTCAAAGAGATCTCCGAGGACGATTAATAGCAATAAATTCATTACACTCCTCGCTGATAGTGCTTATTCTCCCATAATAGTTGAATAACAAGTTCCCCAAAGAACCTAATGCGGGTCAAGCCCCGCAACCAAGAGTTATTAGACTGTTAGATTGTAAGGGAATGTATAGTTTGTTTTTCCTAACAGCCTTCAGCCTAAAAGACTAACAGCCTACTATTTCATGTCAAACCAACACCTTCTGCACTTTGATTTTCTTGTTTTTTTTGACAAGGTTTTGGCAGTAAGGTACTAAAGAAGAGGTCTTACCATGGCAAACGTTATCACCGGTGTCTTTCCAGAAAAAGAATCTGAACAATCAGCAAAAAACGATAAACCCATCCCGAGCTACGTACTCCATATCTCTATCATGTTTTCTGACCCGCTCATCTGGCGCCGTGTTCAGATTCCGGGCACCTTCACCCTGGCGACTCTCCATGATGTGATTCAACTTTCAATGGGTTGGACTGATTCCCATGTCCACCAGTTTCTGGTCGGCAAAATAAGCTATGAGCCGACATCAGGCAGCAGCACTATAAAAGAAAGTACAAAATATGACGAAAGGAACGTCAAGCTCTATGAACTGGAAGAAGGGATGCATTTTATGTTCTCCTACCTCTATGATGCAGGAGGTGGGTGGGAACATGATATTCGACTTGAAGAGGTGGTTCCACATACCAGAGAATTGCTCCACCCCGTTCTTCTGTCAGGAGAGCAGGCATGTCCTCCTGAAACCATGTCGGACATCCACGAATATCAGGAACTTCTGGAATCCCTGGAGGATCCTTCCAGGGGCGATAATGTGAACTTGTCTGAACTGACCGGTAGTAATGAATTTGACCCCGATTTTTTTGACCTGGCCGCTGCAAAAGATCGATTTGAGGGGTTGAAATAACTCTCTTACAACTAATTCCAGCACGATTAGCATGAAAAAGACTGTTCCTACAAGCAACAAACCGATATTGCTCTGGCTGGATAATATAGACAGTCAGACTATGGAGCAGGCTGTCAATCTGGCAAATCTGCCATTTATTCATCACCATATTGCCATCATGCCGGACGCCCATGTTGGCTACGGAATGCCCATTGGAGGGATTGCCGCTACAATAGAAAGAGTTATTCCAAACGCTGTCGGTGTTGATATAGGGTGTGGAGTCTGTGCAGTACAGACGTCATTGGAAAATATTAAAAAATCAGCCTTGAAATCAATCCTGAGTTCTGTTCGGCAACGAATTCCGACCGGATTCAAGCATCACAAAAAGGCTAGAAACAGCAGTCTGATGCCCGAACCCACTGAAGGAGTAGCTCTCTCAAGGCTGCCTGTAATATCAAAAGAATTTCAAAACGGACTCTTTCAACTCGGAACTCTTGGGGGAGGCAATCATTTTATCGAGATACAAAAAGGTGACGACAACCATATATGGATAATGATTCACTCCGGCAGCCGTAATATCGGCTACCAGGTTGCAAAACATTATAACCGGATCGCTGTTGAAAAATGTAAGCGTAAAGGTGATAAACTTTCAGTCAAGTGGCAGCTCTGCTCTCTTCCTGCTTCTTCGACTGAGGGCAGGAACTACCTGCGGGAAATGAACTACTGCGCCAGTTTCGCTGCAAATAACAGAAAAGAAATGATGAAAGGAATTCAGGAAATTTTAAATGAAAATTATCCTGATATTGCTTTTTCTCCCGCCATAGACATTGCCCATAACTATGCAGCCACGGAACAACATTTTGGTCGAGAGGTGATCGTCCACCGAAAGGGGGCGACCAGGACTGCAGCCGGAGAACCTGGAATCATTCCCGGTTCACAGGGCAGTACCAGTTACATCGTGAGGGGTAAAGGAAACCCTGAAAGTTTCTGCTCCTGTTCCCATGGTGCCGGAAGAAAACTTGGTAGAAAGCAGGCTCGCCGCCAGCTTGACCTCAAAGAAGAGATCGCCAGACTTGAACGACAGAATATCCTTCATTCAGTGCGGGGGAAAAGAGACCTCGATGAGGCAGCAGGTGCCTATAAAAATATCGAAAAAGTTATGTCCAGTCAGCAAGATCTGGTGGACATTGTTATCGCCCTGACCCCCCTGGCTGTAATAAAAGCTTAGGAGAGAATAACTACGGTGCTAGCCGTTCCATTGACCAGGAACCCATATCGGAGGCTCGACTATAGAAGAATCTGTCATGAAGACGACTCGTCCGTCCCTGCCAGAATTCAATCTCAACAGGTTCGACACGAAATCCGCCCCAGAATGAAGGTAAAGGCACCTTCCCTTCGCCAATTTTTTTCTTCATTTCCTGAAATTTCTGCAACAGTATCTGACGGGATGAAAGTTTGTGGCTCTGGCTGGAAACCCATGCGGCAAGCTGACTGTCTTTTGGCCTGGTCATAAAATATTTTGCTGATTCCGCAGTTGATATCTTGCAGGCAACTCCGTTAATCATCACCTGCCGCTCAAGCTCCAGCCAGACAAAAAGCAAACTTACCTTATCATTCTCTTTAATTTGAGCAGCCTTCCTGCTGTCAAAATTTGTGAAAAAGACAAACCCTTTCTTATCATAATATTTCAACAGAACTGTTCTCTGGCTTGGCTGGCCATGGGAATCAACAGTTGCAAGAACCATTGCGGTCGGGTCTGAAATAGTTGTTTTTTGAGCCTGTTCGAACCATTGGGTGAACTGTATTATGGGATCGGCATCCATCTCAGTGCGAGATATGCCTCCCCTTATATATTCACGACGGAACTGACTGATGTCCAAAATCTACCTCGTAACTATTCTCTTAGTGTCGTATCGCACTTTGAATGCCATTTAACCAACCGTCATTCCCGGGCAGGCGGGAATCCAGAATTGTTGATATGACTGGAACTTTTTACGACGCCATTACTTGTCAATTCCTTCTAACTTCCAGTCCTCAGTTCCTACCGATCTCGCCCATGTCCATTTCTCATCGAATTTCACAGGTTCCGTCATACTGCCCTCAAGCAACTCATCAGTTTTGTCATCGACAGTGTAGTCAAGAAGGTTGGCGGTAAACTGAACAGTCACAAAATCTTCAACACCGTCACTGCCTGCCTCAACAATTTTCACACCTCTGATGGCAATACTTTCCAGCTTATTGATTTGCCCCCCTTGACGCATCTCAGCAAAATGGCCCTCATATTCCCGGGCAAGCTGGTCGCCGAGCAGGTGACGATATGAATCGAGATCCCTGCGCATCCACCCCGCCTGCACCTTAAAAAACACGTCAGAGGCAATTTCCACAAAATAATCAGGATCAAAACTTCTATCACTTTGTCGAATCTGGCCCAATCCTTCTTCCAGCGGATCTAAATATTCAGCCGTAGAGGCCATACCGGCCGCCCCGCCGGACATTCCTGAACCCTGTTGGCCGGAAGTCTGATTGTGAGGTGAATAGCTGTTCTGTGTGGGTCTTTTCATTTTGCGAAAGAAATAGTAGGCACCCCCGGCAAGGAGCAGGAGCGGCAGAATACCCATACCTGTCCCACCTGCGCCAAACATCGATCCAAACAGCATACCACCCAGGGCACCACCCAGGAGTCCTCCAGCCAGTCCCCGGCCGAAGCCCCCACTGTTCTGTTTTTTTACCCCCTGGGTAGTCTTCGCAGGTGCCTTTTTAGGACTCATTTTAAATGAGCGGCCTCCCAGCCGCGATCTCGCATCCGCATAGTCCGCATTCAAACCGCCTTCCACCAGTGAAAAGGCAATCAACAACATAAAAAAAGGTGCCAGTGATTTAAAATATTTCATCATGCATTCGCTCCATTTGAAATTTAATTTCTTCTATTTTTTCTATGAATTTACAAGAAACAAAAGAATAAGAACTTATCAGGCCGATTGCCATATGTCATGGGAAAAAATTATTAATGTGCGGCAATCCTCTGCACACAGAGGTATTGTCTCGAAAATAAAACAAAATGGTCTCATATAATTCAAACCCTTCGCTGTAAAAATGCCATGCTAATCATTCACCCGCCTTTAACCAAACCGTGCGAACCACCCGCAGCCCTTGCCTATCTTTCAGCGATGCTTGATGCTCACGGCCACCCCTGCACGGTTATCGATATGAACATCGAAGGGCTGCACTTTCTTTTTGATACGGCAAAACCGGCAGACGATACCTGGAGCAGACGGGCTTTAAAAGGCAAGGGAAAAAATCTTTCGGCCCTGGACTCCTCTGAAATTTACTCAAATATCGATCGGTATAAACGTGCTGTCTCCGACCTCAATCGTTTACTTGAAAACAGTGGCAACAAATTTGACCTTCAGCTTTCACTCGGCAACTATGTCGATAGAGGAAAATCACCACTTAAAAGTTCGGATCTGAAACTTGCAGCACAGCAGTGTGAAGAGAATATTTTTTATCCTTACTTCAAGAAAAGACTGCTGGAACTGATAAACCTTCATCAGCCTGCCAATATCGGGTTCTCTCTAAATTATCTCAGCCAGGCCCTTTGCACCTTTTCAATGATAGGATTTATCAGTTCACGATATCCCAAAATAAAGATTATCCTCGGGGGAGGACTAATTACAACCTGGCTCTCCAATCCAGACTGGAGAAATCCTTTTCCCGATCTGGTCGATAGTTACGTTAGCGGCAAAGGCGAAGAACCATTACTCAAGCTTTTGGGCATCAGCAAGACTATAGAATACGTCAAACCATCTTATAGTGAGTTACTGCAAAACGAATATCTTTCTCCCGGTTTTATCCTTCCCTACACCACATCCAGCGGCTGCTTCTGGAAAAAATGCAACTTTTGTCCCGAGAAAACTGAAGACAGCCCATATAGCCATATTCTTCCGGCTATCACCGTTCATGATCTGAAAATGCTTATCCGGGAAACCTCCCCTTCCCTGATCCACTTTCTCGACAATGCGATAAGCCCAGGCAGCCTGAAGGCTCTCACAATGGATCCTCCCGGAGTTCCCTGGTATGGTTTTGCCAGAATAGAGCCTCCACTGAACGACAAGCAGTTCTGCATATCACTTAAAAATTCAGGCTGTTCCATGTTGAAACTTGGCCTTGAATCCGGCAATCAAAATGTTCTGGACAGAATGAATAAAGGCATTGACCTGGGTTTGGTCTCAGAGGTACTTGAGAATCTGCATGCTGCCGGAATTGCAACCTATGTGTATCTTCTGTTCGGTACCCCGGCAGAGACATGGACGGAGGCTCAACAAACACTTTCATTCATTGAAAGACATCATAGATTTATCAGTTTTCTCAACCTGGCAATTTTCAACCTGCCCATATGCAGTGTGGAAACTTCTCTTCTTGAAATTTCAGATTTCTATGATGGCGACCTGTCAATTTACCGGAATTTTATCCACCCAAACGGATGGAACCGCAGGGAGGTACGGCATTTTCTTGACACTACATTTAAACGTTCACAGGAAATTGCAGCTATCCTGAAAAATGACCCACCATTCTTTACTTCAAATCATGCTCCTTTTTTCTCAACAACAGTTTTCAAAAACTGATAAACTCGTAAAAAGGTCACTCGAAGTCTGATATACAAGGCGTAGTGTTTTTGGCAGGTTCTCGGCTATACATGTGGTATGTCGAGGTCCTGCCAAAAACCTACAACGCAGGAGATCGGGCTTTTTACGACGCCATCAAAAACTGATAAATGGTTATATTTCAGCTGGCCCTAATCATATATTCACAGTATCATCTTCTCTGTATCATCGCAGTTAGTGTAGACTTCAAGAAGTCCCCTGCTTCGTCATCCCCGCATAGGCGGGAGTAGCGAGATAACAAAGATTTTCGAGACTTTTTTTTATGCGCATACTCCATGCAGCCAATTTCAGCACGCATAAATACGGCAGCAATTTCTACTCAACCGATCGAAAAATTTCAGCAGGTTTGATACAGAACGGCCATTTTGTCTATGATTTCAGTTACAGGGATATCAGTCGCAGCGAATCCGTTTTCAAGACAACTAAATTCGGCACCAATACAGTAAATAAAAAACTACTTGAGACCTGTGACCACCTCTGCCCTCACCTGCTCCTTCTTGGCCATTCAGAACTGATTAAAGCCGCTACCCTGGAGACAGTTAAACAGCGACATCCTGACATTACAATAGGTCTCTGGTTTGTAGACCCCCTGTTCAACCGGGAAAGAACACGTCATATTTTTGAAAGACTTGAAAGTATCGACGTTTTTTTTGCGACAACCTCCGGCAATTATCTGCAGGAGTATGCCACAAAAACGGCCAGGGCAGCCTTTATCCCCAATATAGTTGAAGCGGCGATAGAATCATCTCAAGCCTTTGGAAACTTAACTTTTGACCATGATTTTATCTTCTGCGGTCGTGATTCCAGCATACCCGAGAGGCGTCAATTCCTGCAGGATCTTCAGAAGAAAGCTGAGAAAGAGATGCGATGCTCCTTTAAGGGTTGCCTGGGGAACGGCTTTGTATCCGGATTCGATTACCTGCACTTACTCTCCCGTACAAAAATGGGCTTGAACATCAGTCGCAGGAACGATGTCACTCTTTATTCTTCCGACAGATTAACTCAACTTACAGGTAATGGCCTGCTCACTTTCTGTCCTGATATTCCTAAGATGAAGCTGCTTTTTTCCGCCGATGAAATCGTCTACTTCACAGATCTGAATGATTTGCTGGCCAAACTGATCTATTTCCATAGACACCCTGACGCAGGACGACGAATCGCGGAGCAGGGATGGCAACGAGCACATGCCTCATACAGTGCCATCAGGGTAACACGATATATGCTGGAAAGATTGTTTGACCAGCCTCTCTCCTCGGATTATGAATGGAAAGATGAAATTTTTCAATAACTGAAGACCTGGCAGACATCGTTGACTTCGAAAACACAAATTCTTTGCTACCCCGTCATTCCCGCGCGGGCGGGAGATAGCGTAGACTTCGATACAGCTATTTCAACACATATGAATATCCTTATGATTTCCGCAGATTACCCTCCTGTTCCCGGGGGAATTTCCGCACATGTATATGAGCTCTCGAAAGCGCTCAGCGCTGCGGGCAACAAGGTATCAGTGATCACCAGGAAAAGACAGAATGAACCTGTCGGATCGACAGCCAATGATATAGATATCTATACAGTACCATTGTCATTATCGACTCTGATCTACGGTTTACAGATAAGAAAGTTTGTCAGGAAGATGCTGCCCCGGATCCAACCGGATATCATTCACATTCACGGCATGCTGCCCCTGGAATGGTATAATATCACTCATATCCCACTGGCCTATACCAATCACACTTCAGGTTACCTGAAACGTATCAAAAAGGGCGGAATTCGCAGAATGACAATGCTCAAAAGGCAACTGAGAAAACCGGATCTTTTTCTGGCTCCGAGTAGAGAGCTTCTGATTGTGCCCTTTGAGATCACCGGAAGGAAACTTTTTATCCCAAACGGTGTTGACGGATCCAAGTTTCTCTTCAACGAGGAAAAAAGATTGCAGATCCGTCATCAACTGGGGATCGATGAAGAAGAAACCGTTGCAATCATAACCAGGAGACTCGTAGATAAAAACGGTGTCATCTACCTTGCCCGGGCGACAGAGTTTTTACGAAATAAAGCAATTCGCTTTATTATCATCGGGGATGGACCGGAAAGAGGGTCGGTGGAAGCGGAATTCGAAAAACATTGCGGCAAAAGGGCACTTTTCCTGGGCAATAAGAGCCACAATGAGATCATTGACTATTACAGTGCGGCGGATTTTTCAGTACTCCCGTCTCTCCTTGAAGCCACCTCCATCAGCGGGCTTGAGGCAATGGCAACAGGGCTGCCACTTGTCGGTACAGAGGTCGGGGGAATCCCTGAACTGATCAAAAACGGGATAAATGGTTATCTGTGCAACCCTATGGATCCCCACGATCTGGCAGAAAAAATAGATATGCTGCTCAGTGAAGATTTCCAGACCTATGGGAAAAACTCAAGAAAGATGGTGGAGAAACACTTTGACTGGTCCAGAATAGCCCAGACAACATATGATGCTTACAATACGGTAGTCAAAGATGATGATCTGGTAAAAACCTGAGTCTTCCCTGTTTGCAATCAGGGCGTCGTACAATCCACCAGCTCAATGGAAAAGGTAAGGTCTTCCCCGGCAAGCGGCGGATTGGCATCAAGGGTAACATCTTTCTCATCTACGTTGATGACCACAACACGAACCACTTCACCATTCATCCCACCCATTTCCAGCCGCATTCCCACTTCCGGTTTGAGGTCAGGCGGAACCTGTTCGACAGGTACAACCATCAGCATCTCATCCCTTCGCTCGCCATAGGCTTTTTCGACCGGAATTTCGACCACCTTGGAATCACCTATATTCATACCGATCATAGCCTCATCAAACCCCTGGATGACCTGGCCGCTGCCAACGACAAATTCCAATGGATCCTTCCCCTCTGAACTGTCAAAGACAGTACCATCAGCAAGAGTACCCTGGTAATTAACTTTAACGCTGTCCCCTTTTTTTACTTCAATCACTATTATGCTCCTTCCGACCACATGGGCCCTCACTGGTTTATTTTCAACAACTGCCTGCTGCTCAACAGCATCACTATTACTGTCCACACCTACCTGTAAACATGAAAGAACAAAGTTCAACCTCTCGGTGAAAAGATGGTGCTCTGAAAAGAAATTAAAAAAATTCCTCGCAGGTACTAGCTGGCTGAACTATACAATACGGATATTAAAAAATGAGAAACCTATGAAGCAGAAAAAATCGAAAACAATTGTGATCGGCGGTGGAGCAGCCGGGTTAATGGCCGCCGGCCGGGCCGCCGAATGTGGTGCGCAGGTACTTCTGCTCGAAAAAATGGGCCAGACAGGACGAAAAATAGGCATCAGCGGCAAGGGACGATGCAACCTGACCAACAGTGCCCCACTTCCTGAGTTCATCTCTCATTTCGGCAGAAATGGCAAATTTCTCAGACAATGTTTTAACCATTTTTTCACCGACGATCTAATTGCTTTTTTTGAAGACAAGGGGCTGCTGCTGGTTACTGAACGCGGTGGACGCATCTTTCCCAAGAGTGGAAAAGCCCTTGATGTGGTAAAAACATTTAACAACTGGTTGAGCAGGCAGAATGTCACCGTGAAAAAGGAATCTCCTGTCAGATCAATTATTATACAGAACAACAAAGTTGCCGGTGTAATCTGCAATGGGGAAGAGCTCTCCTGCGACAATATCATCCTTGCAACAGGAGGAAAATCCTACCCGCGAACCGGATCAACTGGTGATGGGTACAGGCTTTCAGCAGAATCAGGTCACACCCTGACAACTATCCGGCCGGCCCTGGTTCCCCTTAAGTGTAAAGACAAAAAACTGGCGCAGCTGGCTGGCCTCAATCTCAAAAACATCAACGTGCGGCTGTATATAAACGGCAAGCGTAAAAGCCAGGAATTCGGGGAAGTAATCTTTACCGGATCCGGGATCAGCGGCCCTGTCATACTGACCTTAAGTAGTACTGTTGTCGATTATCTGGACAGTGGGAATCAGGTCAGCCTGTCCATCGACCTTAAACCCGGTCTTGATGATAAACAGCTGGCAAACAGATTGATTCGTGATTTTGAAAAACGCGGTGGCGAGATTGTCAGCAGCCTGCTGCGGGGACTCATCCCCCATCAACTGGTGGATATATGCCTGAGGTCATGTGGAATCCCTGCCGATATCGACACCCGGAATTTCCCGGCCAAAACAAGAAGGCGACTGACCGCCTGGCTTAAAGATTTTCGTCTTGATATCAGCGGATATCGTGATTTTGACGAAGCAATCGTAACAGCAGGCGGTGTAAGTCTCAAAGAGATCGAGCCAACGACAATGGAGTCAAAATACGTCAGCGGACTTTTTATTGTCGGGGAACTCCTCGATATCCAGGGAGATACCGGTGGCTACAATCTCCAGGCGGCTTTTTCTACCGGCTGGCTGGCCGGCTCTTCGCTCAACGCCGCTGAGCAACAGGGATAACCATACCGTTCTACGATGCAGCCGTTGAAGCAGTTATAGGATGTTCTACGTACCGTCTCAAAAATATTCCCTTGACTTTACCTATTTTGAATGTCTTATGAGTGTTCAACAATATCAGTCTTGGTAAACCAGACATCTCTTTGAATATTTCAAAAGTCCATCTTATCTGAATTTTCATGGTTTTTTCATCGATCACATTTTTATTTTTCTTTCTGCCCGGCGTATTACTGCTGTATTGGCTTGCGGGTAAAAAGGGGCGCAACCTGCTCCTCCTCTTTGCAAGTCTGCTTTTTTATGCCTGGGGGGAAGGGATTTATCTGTTGCTCATGCTCGCGTCTATCTCTATTAACTATATTTGCGGGCGAGCTATTCATGCATATCAATCCAGTCCCTCAGGCCGGTATTTTCTTGTTTTAGGGATTATTCTTAACCTCGGCCTTCTCGGCTATTTCAAATATGCTCAATTTTTAACTGAAAATATCAACTATCTTCTTGGAATTCTAGAAATTCCGTTGATAGACCTCAATCCAATTCGTCTTCCCATTGGTATTTCCTTTTTTACCTTTCAGGCCCTCTCCTACATAATAGACGTGTACCGACAGAAAAATGAGCCACAAAAGAATTTCATTAATCTGGGCTTATATATATCACTGTTCCCGCAACTCATTGCAGGGCCTATCGTCCGCTACCACGATATAGCCAGACAATTAGCAGATCGAAGGGTAACAACGGAGAACTTCGCTGTAGGAATTCAGCGCTTTTTTTTCGGCCTGAGCAAAAAAGTATTACTTGCCAATCCGATGGCGGTAATCGTCGATCAAATCTTTGCTCTTCCTGGAACTGAATTAACTGCACCAGTAGCCTGGCTGGGGGTGTTTTGCTTTACCTTACAGCTTTATTATGATTTTTCAGGATATTCAGATATGGCAATCGGCTTAGGCAGAATGTTTGGGTTCCATTTTCTTGAAAATTTCAATTACCCGTATATTTCCCGGTCTTTTGATGAATTCTGGAGAAGGTGGCATATTTCGTTAGGAACCTGGATCCGCGACTATGTCTATTTTCCACTTGGTGGCAATCGACTTGGAGAAGTTCGCACCCAGATAAATCTATTTATCATCTTTTTCCTTTGTGGGCTGTGGCATGGTGCGAGTTGGAACTATGCCGTCTGGGGCGTGTACAACGCTTTCTTTATCTTAATTGAGCGCACCCGTATTTCGGGTTTTCGACGTAAGCTTTGGTTCCCGTTACAAGTTCTGCTTTTTATGCTGCTTTTTATGTTCGGTATGGTGATTTTTTTAAATCCGACATTATCTGCTGCAAAGTATTATTTCCTTACTATGTTTAGTATGGGTGGAGAGTCAACATCAATGCACCCTGCATCAATTTACCTTAACAGCAAGGTACTCTTTGAGATCTCAATAGGGGTTCTTCTTGCTATGCCTGTCTATCCGGCACTGGGTAATCTCCGTCAGAAATTTTTTGATAAAATACCTGAACCAAAACAATATATTTTTGATCTTTCAGTACAAGTTTCACAACTTTCAATTATCGTCGGTCTGGCCTATTTCACCTGTATCAGCCTCGCCTCCGGAGTCTATAATCCTTTTATTTATTTTAGATTTTAAAATTGATGAACTCGTAAAAACCTAAAATGCTAAATACCATTTTTCAACGGATCACTATCACCGTATTTTTTATAATCATCTTTACACCTTGTATCTGGATGATATTCGGACACAAAACCGATATTTCTTACACAGAAAAAAGAACGCTTGCCACACTCCCTTCATTACCAGACAATTTATCTCAAGTTAAAAGTTTTTTCTCAGACATTGACAGATATCTCGATGACCATTTTGGATTTCGTGAATGGATGGTCTATCGCTACCAGAGAGAACTCAAAAAACGCTTTCCCGATGCTAAACGTATGACTAAAGTGCTGAAAGGACGAGATAACTGGTATTTCTTCACGGGGAATAACTCACTCGAAGATTTTACCGGCAGAAACTTACGGAGCGACGAAGATCTGAGTAAATGGATCCAAGCGTACAGAGCAAAAAAAAGGTGGCTTGAAAAACAGGAAATTGCTTATCTGCTCATCGTGCCACCAAGTAAAATGACTGTTTATGGAGATTTCGTAGGGAAACCCTGGGTTAACCAGAAGGGTATGACCCGGCTTTCACAACTTAAGAATAGTCTGACAGCCAGCGATAGCTCAACATTTCTGGATCTCAGTCCTGCATTAGTCGGTAAAGGGAATGACGATACCCTCTTTTTTAAGAGTGACACACACTGGACACCATATGGTGCTTACCTTGCATATCTTGCTGTTGCTGAAAAAATTGAACCACTCTTCACAGGCAGCCATTTCAAAAGAGACTTTACTTTCTCAAAACCTGTAACGCGGACATGTAAGAAAAAGGAAAACAAATGCGGAGATTTGACACGGATGCTTCTGGATTACGACAGTTTTGATGAATCGTATCGAGATGTAGAACAAATTTTCGAATGCGGGAAAACTTCACCTGTAGATTTCAAATTCAGTAATTTAAATTATAACAACGAGGAGCACTCTTTTAGTACAAGTTGTCCGCAAAAAGAATTAAAGGCTGTTATCTTCAGAGATTCTTTTTTTAGACCTCTTTTACCATATATTTCCGCCAATTTTAAAGAAGTTATATATCTTTGGAAATCGTTTGACCAACAAAACATTGAGGAGTTGCTCGGAATATTTAAGCCGGATATCGTTATTGAAGAAATTGGGGAACGCACACTTTAGTGCTTTGCTGCCGAAACCCTGTCATAATAAACAAGAGATGAGCATAAACTTCGGATAAGCACCCTTAAAAACCAGGGTATAAACTCCGACTTCCAGAGCTTAAACCACAGAGTTCACAGAGAGCACAGAGAAAAAGCATTTATTTTTCTCTCCTCTGTGTTCTCTGTGGACTCTGTGGTGAGGTAATGTACCTTTTCGGTTGTAGAACTTGACCCTCATTGGATTTAATGAATAACACCGTGACAAGTGAAGGAGTGTTAAACTCATGCCGGTATTCACGAAAGGCAAAAAGAATCTGTTATTTATCCATGTCCCTAAAACCGGTGGAACTTCAATGGAAATGTTGTTTCAACTCAGTGGTTGGCGTACTGGTTATCTGGATCTGAATTTAAAAGGGAAATCGTTCAACCATCTACGCATATGTGCTCCGCAACACATGCACGCAGAAATGCTCAAACAGCAACTGGTGCTGCACAAGTTCAATGGCGTGTTCATGACGGTTCGACACCCGTATGATCGCTATCGCTCTGAATATGCCTATAAATATAAAGTCAACTGTGATCCATCTGCTGTGGCCGTAGAGACTTGGACACGTACTGTTTTGAAGGCATATTCCAAGGATCAATTTATTTTTGACAACCACATCCGTCCTCAGCACGAGTTTTATCTGCCTGGAACTACTGTCTACAAATTAGAGAATGGTTTCAATAAAATGATTCCGGATTTGGCGAAGAAGTATAAAATTGAATTTGCCGACAAAGAGTTACGGAAGATGAGCCGTCAAGAGGAAAGTGGTTTTTCCTCCAGCGACGTTGAACTTAACGATACAGTTAAAAGTATGCTGAACATCTTATATCAACAAGATTTCGAGCAATTTGGCTACAAGCCGGATTTAGTTGGCGATACACCGGATACTGTCAATGACTTGCTGGAACAGAGTTGGTCACGCCCATTTCAACAAACACCTGCATTTCCGAAGTGGATTCTCCGCTTATTTTCACGTCGCCGGGTTGACCGTCGGTTGTAGCAGTGGCATAACCTTATCCGATATATGCGCATACACCATTCAACATCACCAGGAAGTGATTATAGGGCCGACATTGATGGTTTGCGGTCTATAGCCGTACTCTCCGTTTTCCTCTTCCATCTCCAGCCGACCTTACTGCCCGGAGGATTTCTGGGCGTCGATGTATTTTTTGTAATCTCCGGCTATTTGATTTCAGGCATTATTCTGCGTGAACATCATCTTCGAAAATTCTCATTTATTCATTTCTATGCCCGTCGAATTAAGCGGATTTTTCCAGCTTTATTCGTGGTTATTGTTCTATCCTCCCTTGTCGCCACTTTTTTACTGGTGCCGGAAACATACACAAACTTCATGCAGTCGGCCCGGTATGCTTCTGCTCAACTCGCTAATTTCTTTTTTTCTCAGGAAGTTGATTATTTCAGCGAAGGTTTTTCAGGGCAGCCCCTGCTTCATACATGGTCTTTAGGTGTTGAAGAACAGTTCTATCTTTTCTGGCCGCTTCTGATTTTTTTATGTTTCCGTCTTTTTAATGAATCAAAAAAAACAAACAGCGTCCTGCCCGCCTCCCCGCCTCCAGTCTTGACTGTATCTGATAAAACACATCCGTCCACAAAAACAAGTGCAGGCAACATTAATAAGACTGTCAACAAGAAAATTGCAGGAGTTTTATTCCTGATTTTTCTTGTTTCAAGTCTGGCTTGTTACATCCTGGCGGTAACGGAATATAATCTAGCCTTTTATATGTTTTATACCAGGGCATTTGAGTTCTGCATTGGCGGGTTTATTGCTCTAAGGATACTGCCGGAGCCGGGAACAAAGACATCAAACCTGCTGATCTGCGCAGTAGGCATACTGCTGCTCTTTTTAAGTTTTCTCTTTATTAAAGAAGAGTTCCTGGGAATATCATTTCTACAGGGCGGGGTTCTGGTGCCCTGTATTGGCAGTGCCCTCATTATCTATGCAAACGGACAAACAGGTGTCGTAAACAGGATGCTGGCAACCAAACTTCCCGTTTCAATCGGCAAGATATCTTATTCACTCTACCTGTATCATTGGCCGGTTATTATATTTTACAAATTATTTAGTGATGTTAAAGAGATAGGATGGGCTGCCTCAGTCGGAATCATCATCGTTTCATTTGTACTCTCCATTCTGAGCTATTGGCTGATAGAGCAGCCCGCCAGAAAATCTGGATTTTCTGACAGGTCTGTAATCATCATGGCAATACTGGCTATTGTCGGTTTCGCCCTGCTCTTTAACAACCTTGAGGAATATGATACTGCTCCCTGGCGGATCACCAGGTATGATACAGAGAGCCAAGACACTCCCACTTTGCAATATGCAGAAGAATGCCGGGAAACCAGGGGAGATGCCCTGTGGTTTTATAAGTGCAGGCAGACTGCGGAAGCAGAAACCCCGATTATCGCCCTTGTGGGTGATAGTCATGCGCCTCATTTTTTGCTCTCTTTGACAAAATGGGCCGGAAAAAACGGTTATAATGTCAAATATCTCGGAATGCCCGGCTGCCCCATGCTGCTCGGTGAGATACACATCCAGCAAAGCATGTTTGATGATAAGTATCGAAAACAGTGTGAAAACGACCTGGCCATATTTGAAACGGGCATTGTTGAGGATCCACGAGTCGAATTTGTTCTGGTCGCCCAGCGCTTTGATCTGTACGATGATGGCAAAGTATTTGGCAGTGATTCCAGGAGGATATCCTTCAGGGATTCTGACGGGAAAATAGTGGCAGACCATACCGGATATTACCGGGAACAGTTAGCCTACACTGTAGACAGGATAAAAGAAGCAGGGAAGAGCATGGTCATACTCAAACAGGTACCCATTTTTTCAAATATCGATTCGTGCACCTGGGAACCGCTCATAAAAAAACTGTTTTCGCAAGAAAAGGTTTGTGAATATGACCCGGAATTTATCCGTCGGGGGCAACAGCCAAGCATCGATTTTATCGATAATTTCGCCTCCGCCTACCAGATAGAGCTATTTGATCCTCTGCCTTATTTTGACAGTCCTTTACTTAATGGGGTTAATATGTACCACGATACCGATCACTTGAACAAGTACGGTGTCCAATTTCTGGTTCCCCATTTTACAAAAGTGATGGATGAGATCATCGCCAGAAAAAAGAAAAATGAGATAAATTCGCCCCTGTTTAATCGGTAAAAACATGAATATCTCCATAGTCCTGGCTGCTCATAATGGCCATGTCCACCTTGAAAAACAGCTGCAAAGTCTCCTGCAGCAGACATGCATGCCAAAAGAGATAATCATCAGTGATGATGGATCGACTGACGGTACCTGTGAGTTGCTCGAAAAATACTGCAGGAAAAATAAAATTATTCAGGTAATTCACTCAAAAAACCAGGGTATTAACAATAATTTTCAAAATGCTGTATCGATATGTGCTGGAAAATACATTGCCTTTTGTGATCAGGATGATATTTGGGCTAAAGATAAGCTGGCTTGTCTTTCTTCTCAGTTTTCCGAAAAAATTCTCCTGGTATATGGCAAAAGTGTCCTGATTGATGCGGATGATCGGCAATTGCCCGAATCCTTTGAAAAATACGTTGGTTTCAAGAGTTATCGGGCCGGATACCTGCCATTTTATTTCTATTTTTCAAACTGCATTTCCGGCCATGCAATGATGGTGCGAAAAGATCTTATTGAACGTGCCTTACCTTTCCCGGAAAACTGCATGTACGACCAGTGGCTGGCCCTCATCGCCTCGGCAAAGTCAGAAATTATCCATGTCCCGGAAGCGGTGACATATCACAGGATACATAGTTTAAACGCGATCAATAATCAGGAGATAAACAGGGATAAGAAAAGCAGGAGAATAAAACCCTCAAAGTATGAGAAATTTGTTGATCATCAAGCAAAACACCTCACACTGCTCGGGAAAGGATTGGCAGAAAGCGAGACATTAACCCCTTCTGACCACAAGTATCTCTCTCGATTATTTGATCATATCAAGAGGAGTGAAAAACGATTCTTCGACCTTCGGTTATTCTTCCTGCTGCTACAAAAACGGCACCAGCTGTTTCATGGGAATCTGCTGAGGGAGTGCCGGAACAGGGCTCTTGGCTGCAGATACTACAGGTTTTTAGATTTTTTTAATTTCAAGAAAGTTCAGTAATCCTCCCTCTGTTCTCAGGTGATCAGAGCGGACTTTGTTGGGGATTTCCATTCTCTTTGAACGCTTTTTCTCCCCTCATAAATGCTTTTATCCCCTCAGCCTGCCCTCTGTAACGCAGCCGGTTAATTTTGTCCAGGCCGATATAACTTTTGAACCTGCAATTAAGATACATTTTGCGGGGATTGTATTTTTGTGAATAGAGGGAATGTTTGTTCAGATAGTAGCATCGGGACCAGCCGAAATGCCAGCTCTTCATATATACCAGAGAGTCATGATGTGCAGAGGAGCTGCCTCCGATATGTTCAACATATACGTTAGGACAAAGCTTTATTAAATATCCCTCCTGTCGGGTTCGATAACAGAGGTCAGTTTCTTCTGAATAGAGAAATATATTTTCATCAAAGAAACCCACCTGGTTCATCTTATGGAGATCGAAAAGCATGGCAGCACCGGGAACAGCCTCTGTTGATACAGGTTGAGTATCTGAGAAGTCAGCTTTTGCGAGAGCCGGACCCCAGATTGCCGTATTGTCTCCATCTTTCATTGCTGTAGCTAACAATTGAGTTACCAGCTCCTCCGATATCTTCAGGTCAGGATTAAGAAGAAGGGCGAACCGAGTTAGACACTGTTGTATCCCCTCATTAGCTGCTCTACCGTAACCAAGATTACTCTCTGACCTGAGGATATGATGCTTTGGAAAGGATTGGGACAATACCTGACCACTGTCATCAAAACTTGCGTTATCCACAATGATGATCTTGAATCGTGTAATATCTAAAAAACTTTTCCAATTAGAAAGAAAAACTGGAGCACTGTTAAATGAAACACTGATAATAGTTAAATCAGAGACCATGTTACCAATTTCTAATTGCTGGAGTTTGTCTCCATTGAGGTACGGACACTAACTATTCAATACAGGGTAGAACTAAATTCCTCAAACACCTTTTCGATTGGGATAGCAAATCCAATTCCTTCCGTATCGCGGAGTATCATAGTGTTAACACCATACACAAATCCCTGCTCATCAATCAGCGGGCCACCGCTGTTCCCGGGATTAATCGCGGCATCAGTCTGGAGAAAAACTTTGTCATCCGCCTCTCTCTTGCGATAACCGGAAAACACACCGGCGGTTACCGTATTTCGCAAGCCGACAGGACTGCCAACGGTATAGACTTTTTCCCCCTGGGACAACTTTTTCCCGTCAGGAGATCTTGACAGAAAAACATATTCTCCTGAAAAAAGAGACATCAGGGCAAGATCATATTTATCACTGACCAGTACATAATTTGCCAAATGTTCACTGCCGTCAGACATGATAATTTTGATATCAGATGGCTGCATATCTCGTCCAAGCAGCCTGAGCTTCTCTTCCCCTTTTTCCTGTTGGGGCAAAACCCTGTTCAGCTCTTTCTGACGAGTCTCAATAATCAGGGTAAGCTGGCTCCGGGAGGGCCCTTTGGGGTATCTGCGCAGTTCTTTTCTCATCTCCCTGAGTTTTTGTATCTCAAGGTCGATCAGACGGCGTGCAGTCTCTATTTTTTCTCTTAACTCGTCAATCTTATGCCTATCCATCTCTATCACATGACGATTAGTAACTATATAATATTCATTAACAAAGAAGCCCGATCCTGTCCCCCATGGTGTTTCTATAGAAACCGTCGCCTTTCCCGCCAACTCAACACCACTGCCCTTAAAAGCCATACTCCGGGAAGAAGTCTGATTCTCATTTTCACTTTGCGCCAGTTTCTGATCAACCTTTGCAGGATTGCTTTTCTGTGCAGTGGTTCTATCCGGTATGGACTGGAGTGGTTGAGTATCACTTTTTTTTCCAACGAAGTAGTAGGTTGTGGAAGCCACCACAGCGGCCAATATAATAAACTGTAAAAATTTTAACCCGCCACCTGAATATTTTTTTGCATCCTCAATCTTTTGTGCTTCAGCCTCTTGCTTTCTCTTCTGAGCCGCCCTGAACCTGGCAAAGATCAAACCGCACGATTCACATTCTTTTGAGTTTCTCTGTTCATGATTACACTTAGGGCAACGCATAACATTTCACCGGTAACATAATGCCCTTCGGGCAGATTTATGAAAAAAACTTTCCGTTCATCATATCAAGTTATGTTATATTGTTCAATTATCAATACATTTTCCAACAAACCCTTAATGCAGCCATGACCATACGTATCAACTCTTCAATCCTGCTTGGTGACCATGAAGTTGAACTGACACCAATCCGTGCCCAGGGTGCCGGTGGACAAAATGTAAATAAGGTGTCAAGCGCCATCCATCTCCGTTTCAACATCAACAACTCCTCCCTGCCTGAATTGTATAAGGACCGACTGCTCTCCCTGCGCGATCGTCGATTGACCAGGGATGGGCATATTATTATCAAGGCGCAGAATCACCGCAGCCAGGAACAAAATAGAGAAGAAGCTTTACAACGACTTGTCTACCTCATCAGACAGGTGATAATCCCCAGGAAAAAACGAAAGCCGACGCGCCCTTCTTCTGCCGCAAGAAAAAGACGAGTAGACAATAAAACACGGCGCGCCCGACTGAAAAATCTACGCAAAAAGGTAACCGAATAGCATCAGATTTTTCTGGTTTATATGAAAGTCATGTTGCACCCCGGGCGGAGAGGGATTCGGAGGCTTAAACCACAGAGAACACAGAGGAGAGAAAAAGAAATGCTTTTTCTCTGTGCTCTCTGTGTACTCTGTGGTGAGATAATGTGCCTTTTGGGTTGTAGGTGTCGCCCACTTTTAGTGTAATCCCGCCTTATGTTCTGTAAAAATCCGGGGAATTAGCCGGATACCAAAAAACAGGCAATAAAAAGATTGCATCCAAACCGTACTTCTGGTAAAAAGAGTAGTTCTTAAAAATGAGTATCCTGCAGGTCAGCCTTTTTCCGGCAATTTTCCCCAGACTACTTCTTTATAATAATCTTTACCTATACAATATACTTATGTCTTCAAAAACTGATATAGCTACCCTTTGTTCTTTTACTGAACTTGGGCTGACATCTCCTCTACTGCAGAGCCTTGACGAGGCTGGATATAAAATTCCCACTCCAATCCAGGCGGAGATGATCCCCCATATGATGGCAGGTAGAGACGTCATCGGTCAAGCGCAGACCGGAACCGGGAAAACTGCCGCCTTTGCTCTACCCCTGCTGGCAGGATTACACACGGAAAAAACAAAGCCTCCACAGGTACTTGTTCTCACACCCACCAGAGAACTTGCCATTCAGGTGGCGGAGTCGTTTAAAAACTATGGTAAACACTTAAAAAATTTACGGGTGTTGCCAGTCTTTGGCGGTCAGGATTATAGTATCCAGCTCAAACAGCTGCGAAGAGGTGTTCAGGTGGTGGTTGGTACACCCGGCAGAATCATGGATCATATTCGCCAAAACAACCTCAACCTCAAAAACTTATCAGGTTTTGTTCTGGATGAAGCTGACGAAATGCTGAAAATGGGGTTCATTGATGACATTGAATGGATACTTAAACATATTCCATCAAAAAGACAGACGGCACTTTTCTCGGCAACTATGCCCCGCACCATCAGGCAGATTGCTCAAAAATACCTGCAAGACCCCGTTGAAATAACGATCAAGACAAAAACAGTTACTGCAAACACAATCAATCAGCGTTACCTCATCACCAATGGTTTCAGCAATAAATTTGATGCGCTCAGCAAGGTCATGGAGACCGAAAGTTTCGACGGGATGCTAATTTTTGTCCGCACCAAAATTCAGACTGTTGAACTGGCCGAAAAACTTAGTCAACTAGGGTATGGATGTGCCGCTCTTAACGGCGACATTCAACAAAGTCAGCGTATCAGGACAGTTGATCAATTGAAATCGAAGAAACTGGATATCCTGGTTGCAACAGACGTCGCTGCCCGGGGTCTTGACGTAAACAGAATAAGCCATGTTGTTAACTTTGATATCCCCTTTGACAATGAAGCCTACATCCATCGTGTAGGCAGAACTGGCAGGGCAGGACGCAAAGGAGAAGCCATTCTCTTTGTCAATCCGCAGGAACGGACTATGCTGCGCTCAATAGAGCGGCTGACAAAACAGAA
>DEIL01000079.1:20715-26755 GCA_002352445.1 Desulfobulbaceae bacterium UBA2775 | reverse complement strand
GTCTCGCAAGCTCGCTTACCTGTTGTGTCAACACTCCTCCGAATCCCTCTTCGTCCATGGAGCAACATGACTTTCATATAAACAAAAGACCAGGCATTATGAAGAAAATTTCATACCTCTGCTTTATTTGCCTCTTTGTATTACTTACAACAGTAGCAATTCTCTTTGTTACAAATACTCGTGTGCCATTAGGTATTTTATGCAAACCCGTTTCAAAGTTTTTTTCTCTTGTAACCGACAGTGAAGTTGAGATTAGTGGTAGCTACTATATTTCTCTTGGAAAATGGTTGGTAGTCACTGTGAACAATGGATCAATTGTAACTGCTGACAAGGATGGGTTGAAAATCTCTGCTGAAATAGAACAGTTTGAAACCACCATTCACCTGACGTCATTTCTAAAAAAACGATTGCTTTTAGACGGGGTCACTCTGCAAGGCGTGAAGTCTGACTTCAACCTGAGGGAGTATCCCCGCCCAAAGACAGGAGAAGAAAGTTCACATTTCCCTCGACTGCCCTTTGTCCTGCAAAGTACTGGAGAAATAACCCTCAAAGACATCGAGACCAGAATTTATTATGGGGAAAATAAAGTTCCGGTTCAATACCATTTAGATAAAGGAACCGGGAAATTTGGGACAGAGACAAGTGGGCGGCTTGATATATCCGGGACAGCTAATGCAATTACGTTGAAAGCGAATATAGCATCAGGTCCACTCCGGAAGCTGTTTGCAGAGAAAGTGCCGTGGCCGTTTTCCGTGCAACTGGCCCATAAAAGTATTGTTGCCTCGGTAAACGGTTATGTGCAGTTGAAAAGTGAAAAGCCAGAGATTGCGGCTTCCTTTAGGCTGGAGGGAAAAAAGCTGGATGATCTGGTTTCTCTTTTCGGAAGAAATGGATCAAAAAACAAAGATTTTTCCTTGAAGGGAAATGTTGAGTTGACAGAACAAGATGCAAAGGTACAGCTATCCGTAACCGCCCCTGGAACAAAAAATCTCGTATTTACTGGTCTTCTAAAGAAGGGTGAGATGCAGGATACTCACTACCGTCTCAAGGTACAAAGCGAGAGTATTGACCTTGATGAGATTAAAGGTTTCATCACTTCTCCTCAACACAGAAAAAAATCTCTGAAAAACACCCCGATTATAAGTCAAATAGGCAGAGATGATATTATCCTGCCAGAAAAATTTCCGGTAAACAATTTAGATCTTGACCTTGATCTTAAACGATTAGCTGTCGCAGGAAAAAGCATCAAAGATCTCACGCTGAAAGCTATTGTCGATGACGGATATATCATTGAAGCACCATTTTCGGCGACGTTTAAGACCTCTTCATTAACCGGACTTTTTACCTTTCAAAAAGAAGATACCCTTCCTCATATCAAACTTCGATTAGATTCGAGGTCGTTTAACATTGGTGCATTCCTTAAGGAATTCAAATTTGCTGAAGGTATTGACATGCAAATAGCAGAAATGTCCACAGATCTCTCCTCAAAAGGGCGTACCCCAGGTGAATTATTTGACAATCTTGAGTTCACCACAACTTCTAAGGACGGTATCTATGTCTTTGAGGATATAAACACCGGCGCCAGTTTACCAATTCATTTGCACCACTCAACCATCAGGATGACTCCTGGAAATGGCTTGGACCTTCATTTAATTGGAGAAATGAGAGACAGCCCCGTTGACATTGCGGTACAATTTGAAGATCTCCGCGTTAAGTCGGCCACAGATATTGGTGATGTATCTTTTTCTTCGGTTATAACACTTGCTGGTGGACGTTTAGAACTTGATGGAAAGGTACCTTTACCACTCAAACAAAAGGGCACTACACTAAACAGCCGTCTGTCATGTGAAAAACTCAGTGACTTCAACAACCTCCTCGGCTTAGAACTACCTGAGGTTGGCCCATTGAGCATGGCCGGCACTCTTCATGTGGTTCCAAAAGGATATAGCCTTCAGAGTTTTAATATTATTGTTGCCTCAAGTTCCATGACTGGAGATGCATCTATTGATACTACGGCAGAAGTTCCCCAACTGACAGTGAATCTCCAGGCAAATACTATACAGCTGGCTGACTTCAAGTACGAACAAAAACAGCGTGGAAATGTGTCGCAAATTTCTGAGCAACAAACAAATAATCAGAATCCTGTTGAAAGTAAGAAAAAGAAGAGACGCCTTACAGATCAGAAAATTCTCGATAAATATAATGCACACATAGATTTAAAAGTCAGGGATGTGTTCTCCGGTATGGAGCATCTCGGAAGTGGTAACCTTACAATCGAACAACAGAGTGGTACATTTAAGGTGGCGCCACTGCANNCTAAATTTACCTAGAGGCACTGCCACTCTTTCTTTTTCCATCGAACCGGATGATGAGACACGACGTTACATGATGAATATGGAGGTCAGCGATCTCGACTATGGCACAATAGGTCGCTGGTTTAAGCCGGATACAGATTTGAAAGGGGTTATTCACCTACGATCATCTCTAACCTCTAAAAGTACTGATTTTAAGAGTATTATGGCAGGAGCATCTGGTTATCTGGATTTCTCTATTCATCCAGACCAATTTCGCTCAGGTGTGATTGATTTGTGGGCTGTTAACTTTTTCCTGTACCTGGTCCCTTACCTTACACCTAAAAATGAATCAATAATTAATTGTGCAGCTGCTCGCTTTAGTATTGAGAATGGGGTCCTGAGAGATGAGGATCTTTTGATTGATACCTCCCGAATTCAGGTTAAAGGAAAAGTTGAGGTCGATTTTACTAAACAATGGATTGACTCGATCTTTAAACCAAAACCCAAACGCCCTCAATTTTTAAGCTTAGCAACACCAGTAAAAGTGAGCGGCAATCTATCTAAGTTTAAGGCTAAAGTTCCTCTAGGAGCTGTAATTGGAACCGTTCTTCGTAATGCTGCTTCCTATGTTACTGTACCGGTACAGTGGCTTTTCAAGAAAAATCCTCCAAAGGATGGAACCGCAAATTGCATACAACTTTTCGAATCCAGAACCTTCAACACTAATACCAGCTTATGAAATGGCTGAACCAACCTTTCATCGGGTACTTAACAATGAAAAAACACGTATCAGCTGAAATATCTGGTCAACAATTTCATCAAAAAATCTTATCTTGTTTGAGTTTTGTGAAAATTGACTGAGAATAATAGTGCACAGCAGTGCCGAAATTAATTAAAACTCCACAAACGATACCGGAACAAATCAAAATGTTATACCTCCGCAAAATTGCTAGTTCTTTTTCAATACACCAAGCACATAATCAATATCAGCGTCTGTATGGGCCGCGTTAATTTGAAAGCGAAGAAGCTCATCACCTTTAGGAACCACGGGGAATGTAAGCCCTACCACCAGGATACCTTTTGCGAAAAGAGCGGCAACCAGCTTATGGGTTTTACCAGTATCCCTGATCAACAGCGGCACCACCGGGTGCGGTCCGAGAATTGACTCCTTCCCCAGATGATCGAGACCTCTTCTAAAGCGGAGGGTTTGCTCTTTCAGCCCCTTCAGCAGTTCCACGCCGACAGGAGAATCACAAATATCAAGGGCCTTCACCGCTGCCGCGCAATCGGCGACACTCAGCGGATTCGTATAGATATAGGTATCCGCCTTCTGCCTTACAGCCTCAACCAGTTGGTCACTCCCGGCGATAAAACCACCGTTCACCCCGAAACTCTTGCCGAAAGTACCAATTATGATATCAGGGGATGCATTGCAGTACTCCGGAGTTCCCCGACCTGTCTGCCCGTAAGCGCCTATACCGTGCGAATCATCCACCACAGTTATCACACCATCTCTGAATTGTTCCCTATATGGCCAAATTACCTCATTAATTTTATCTATGGGTGCATAGTCTCCACGCATGGAAAAAATGCCATCGTAGATTACAATGACCCGCTCAATACCATCTGCTACCTGGTCAAGGCACCGCCTCAAATCTTCCAGGTCATTATGTTTGTAAATCCCCTTGTTTTCACTCGGAACACCGGCAATACGCATGGCACGAATGATGCTGTTATGGTTGAGCTGATCGCCTATCCAGTGGGTTTTCTTATTGCCGATTGTAAGGGCCAGACCACAGTTGGAGGTATATGCCGAGTTAAAGATCTTTGCAGCAGGTTTTGCAGTAAAGTCAGCGATCCGTTTTTCAAGGGCTAAATGATGGGTAAAGGTACCGTCTATAAAGCGTACAGCCCCAGGCCCCACACCAAAATCACGGGTTGCTTCATCGGCTGCAGCCATCACCTCCCTGTTATTGGAAAGCGACAGATAGGAATTGGAGTTCATACGTATAAACTTTCCCTCTTCACCTGCAAGCCTGTAACGCGGCCCCCACTTACCCACAGGCATAATATATTCCGTTATGACTCGCTCTGGATTTTTTGTTCTGCCCTCTTCCTCCAATCCATTTATTTCCTCAGCCAGAGCCCTGTCCAGTCTTTTCAATGTCATAAAGTTCCCTTTTCAACTTGTGGAGATTTATTAATCCCAGTTCAATATTACCTTGCCGGACAGCCCGGATCCCATCACCTTAAAGCCCTTCTCAAATTCAGTATAGTGAAACCTGTGGGTGATCAGCGGCTCAATATCCAGGCCGGTCTGAATCATGGAACTCATCTTATACCAGGTCTCAAACATTTCCCGACCGTAAATACCTTTTAAAGTCAGGCCGTTGAAAACCACCTTGTTCCAGTCAAATGTGCTTGTCTTAGACATAATGCCGAGCAGGGCTATTTTACCGCCGTGGCGCATACTCTCAAGAATTGAAGAAAGAGCGGCAGGACTGCCTGACATCTCCATGGCAACATCAAAACCCTCCTTCATGCAGAGCTTATCCTGCACCTCACGTAAATCCTCCCTGCCCACTTCAACAGTCATTGAGGCACCTGCAATCTCGGCCAGTTTCAACCGATAAGGATTGATATCGGTTACCACAATATGACGCGCCCCTGCATGCCTGGCGATAGCCGCCGTCATGCAGCCGATTGGTCCGGCTCCGGTGATCAGCACGTCTTCACCTAAAATATCAAAGGAAAGTGCAGTATGTACCGCATTACCCAGGGGATCAAAACAGGCAATAACATCCAGCGGAATATTGGTGTCGCAGTACCAGACATTTGTGACCGGGATAACAAGATACTCTGCAAAGGCACCCGGTCTGTCTACGCCAACCCCGCTCGTACGCATGCACAGATGCCGCCTGCCGGCCAGACAGTTTCTGCAGTGCCCACAGACAATATGGCCCTCACCGGACACCAGGTCGCCGGGTTTGAATCCTCTCACATGAGTTCCAACTTCCTCAATCACCCCGACAAATTCATGTCCCACATGCATCGGCACAGGAATAGTTGCCCTGGCCCAATCATCCCAGTTATAAATATGTACATCCGTGCCACAAATTGCAGTTCGTTTTATCTTTATTAACACCTCATCATGGCCTATACCTGGTACAGGAACATCTTCCAGCCATAGTCCCGATTCACCCTTGGCTTTAACCAGAGCCTTCATCTTTTCCATTTTGTCCAGCCTCTCCAAATTTAGCTGCTTACCAGTTTTCACGTTCTGACCAGCGTTTAAATAATGCCATGATGTTGCTATATTATACCACAGATTACTCTTCATACCGATATGTAATCAATAGACCGCACCTGTCTTCGGCTGTTGCTGAAAATTTGCCTGATGGCCAAATATGTGCTATTGATACCGTAGGAAAACGCCAACTCCTCAGGATTTTTCCAACATCAACACTACAAGAGAGATACACGGTTATGACCGAAGATAAATATGACTTTATTATCATTGGAACCGGACCTGCAGGCCTTGCAGCTGCAATGACGGCTGTAAAATCAAACAAACGCGTGCTTGTTCTCGAGAAAGAAGGGTCTCTCGGCGGGGTTTGTGTCAATACAGGTACATTTCCCAGCAAAACACTCCGGGAAGCGGTCCTCCACCTTACAGGCCATTTGAAAAGGAAGGTCTTTGAAGATGATTATTGCTCCACCCGTGACGCTGAAATTTCAATGGAAAA
>DEIL01000079.1:0-20634 GCA_002352445.1 Desulfobulbaceae bacterium UBA2775 | reverse complement strand
GATCGGAATTGAAGAGGAGATCCGGGTGCATGCAGACCGGATTTTAATCGCGACTGGTTCACATCCACGTAATCCTACGGATATACCTTTTGATCACAAAGTCATTGTCGACTCCACTTCCATTCTGAACATTGAGAATATTCCGGAAACATTGATTATTCTTGGCGGGGGAGTGATCGGTTCAGAATATGCAACCATCTTTGCTGCACTGGGAGTAAAGGTGACCCTGCTTGACCGGGGTGACCGTCTGCTGAAATTTCTTGACCATGAAATAACAGAACACCTCAAAGAAAATTTTCCAAAAGGAAATATCAACTATATCAATAACTGCGGCGACTTTAAAATTGAAAGGACGGAAAATGGTGCACGACTGACTCTTGCCAGTGGCACTGTCATTCCTGCAGACTGCCTTTTTTTTGCTCTTGGACGGGAGGCCAACACCAAGGATCTAGATATTGAGAAATGTTGCGTCACTCTGAACAAATACCACTATATTGAGGTGAATGAGATTTATCAAACCAGCAACCCGCACATCTATGCTGTCGGTGATGTGATCGGCTGGCCAAGCCTGGCCTCAACCTCGATCATCCAGGGGCGGCTGGCTGCACTGAATGCACTGAAAATTCGTTCGGAAGCCTTCCCAAAGATTTTCCCTTTCGGTATCTACACTATTCCTGAGATCTCCTATATCGGTATCACCGAAGAGGAGGCAAAAGAAAAAGGGTATAAAATCGTTATCGGCAAATGCATGTACAATAAACTCCCGAGGGGACAGATCTCCGGTGAATCTGAAGGTATGTTGAAGATGATCGTCCACAAAGATACCCGTGAAATTCTCGGGGTCCATATCCTCGGAGGGGGTGCAACAGAGATAATCCATATCGCTCAGATGGCTCTTTTACACAATGCTAAAATCGATATTTTTATTGACAGTATTTTTAATTATCCAACTTATTCCGAAGCTTTGAAAATTGCTGCGCTCTCAGCGTCTAACCAGATTAACTTGTGAGATATCACCACTGTAATTCACACTATCTCATTTAATATAACCTGCAATGGCAAACAACATGAAAACAGTTTCTTTCTTTTCCACCTGTCTTACCGATACGGTTCTTCCTGATGTGAGCAGGGACTCAGTGCTGCTGCTGGAAAAACTTGGCTGCCGGGTTATTTTCAATCCAAAACAGACCTGCTGCGGCCAGCCTTTAGCTAACTCCGGGTTTCAGCAGAAGGCAAAAAAGGCTATGCAGTTACAGATGGAGGCCTTGCTTGAGGATGAGGCAGATTATGTTGTATGCCCCAGTGGTTCCTGTACCCTTCAAGTAAAGGAATATCCAAAATTCTTCGAGGATCAACCTGCCCTCAGGGAAAGAGCTCAGCAGTTAGGTAAAAAGATCTACGAACTGACCGATTTCATCGTCAACATTTTACAGGAAACTGATATCGGGGCAAGCCTGAAGGCCAAAGCAGCCTATCATCCCTCCTGTCATATGACGCGGCTCCTTGGCGTTAAAGAACCACCCCTGGCCCTGCTTAAAGAGGTTTCCGGCCTGAAACTGGTTGAATTCAAAGGCCAGGATAAATGCTGCGGCTTCGGCGGCACCTTCTCGGTCAAACTCGGTCCCTTGAGTGGAGCTATGGCGGCGGAGAAGGTTGAAAACATCCGAGAGGCCGGCGCAGAATACCTCATCGGAGCCGATGCCGGATGTTTGATGAATCTGCAGGGTGTTATTGAGCGCCGGGGTTATCCGATTAAAGTACGACACATTGCCCAAGTACTTATGGCGTCGTAAAAATTCTTCATCTACTTCGTTGCTGTAATTTTGTTATCATTTCGACGTACCTCAGTACGCCGAAATGATAACAAAATCACGCGCCTCGAATATGAAGCTTTTTACTTAGCCATCTGCAAACCGTAATTCGTAATTTTTAATTTAAAGTCAGGAATAGTGTATGACAATCAAAACGAGTGACCTACCTCTCAAGGAACGGCTTCAAAAAGAACTTGGCAACTCCCAGATGCGAAAAGCCATCGCCAATGCCCAGGATCTGCTTAACGGAAAGCGGGAAGCAGCGTTTGCAGAGCTCGGAGATTTTGAACAGTGGCGGGAAACCGCAGGGACTATCCGCAGCCATGTCCTGGAAAACCTGGACTACTATCTGAACCAGTTTGCGGACAAAGCGTCTGCAGCCGGCGCCCATGTTTACTTTGCAGAAGATGCAAGCCAGGCCACCAGATATGGCCTTGATATTCTGCAGAAAAGAAAGGCCATCAAAGCGGTGAAATCCAAATCCATGGTCACTGAAGAAATTGGCCTCAACGAGGTGCTTGAGGATGCCGGTATTGAGGTGATTGAGACAGACCTTGGCGAATATCTGCTGCAGATCGACGACCATGACAAACCATCTCATATCGTGGTCCCTGCCCTGCATAAAAACCGGGATCACTTCCGCAAAGTGCTTGCCGAAAAGAAAGGATATAAAGGAGATAACGTGCCGGAAAACATGACTCGCTTTGTCCGGCAGTTGATCCGCAAAGAATTCCTGGGGGCCGATGTGGGTATCACCGGCTGTAACTTTGCAGTGGCGGAGACCGGCACTGTAACTCTGGTCACCAACGAAGGAAATGGCCGGTTTGTCACCACTGCACCAAAAACTCAGGTTGTTTTTATGGGTATGGAGCGCATCGTACCAACCTTTGCAGAACTCGATATTATCTTCTCCATGCTGGCCCGCAGCGCTGTAGGCGCCAAGCTTACCTCCTATATGAGCTTGATGACCGGCCCCAGAAGCCAGGATGAAAAAGACGGGCCGGAAGAACTGCATATCATCATTGTCGACAACGGACGTTCCAAGGTTCTTGAATCGGAATTCAGAGAAGTACTGCGCTGCATCCGCTGCGGTACCTGCATGTTGGAATGCCCGGCCTACAGGCATATCAGCGGTCATGGCTATGGCACACTCTATCCCGGCCCTCTGGGACTTGCCCTGGTGCCCGTGCTTGCCGGTTATGATGACTATAAAGAAATAACCAAAATCTGCTCATTATGTGGTGCCTGCAACGAGGTATGTCCGGTCAAAATACCACTCTATGAATTTATTTTCGAACATCGGCGCATCATTGCCGAAGAAGGAAACCTGACAACTGCCGGTGAGAAAGTAGTGATGGGTCGCTACGGTGATGTGATAGGCAGTTCTACCCTGTATGGACTCGCAACAAAGGCAGCCCGTTTCAGTGGTTTTGCCCCCAAGGTTGGTCCACTCAAACAGTGGTCAATTGACCGGGATCTACCTGATATTCCTAAAACCCGCTTCCGTGACTGGTTTGCCGGCAGAGAAAAAAATGGAGGAGCAAAATGATTACCGGAAAAGAGCAGTTCATAGCCAGAGTATCAGGTTGCCTAAACCGGACAACAGTACTGGAAAAGCCGACCGAATTTATCTACCCCCATGATATGCAGCATAACTATCTGGCAGAAGCCTCAGCCCAGGAATTACTGGATACGTTTGTCACCAACGCTCAGACGGTGGGTATTGGAATCCACCAATGTAACGCAACCGATCTAGGCACAACCATAATCCAGATTGTTCAGGGACTTGGTGGTCCTGTGGTTCTGGCCAATGATCCCCTCCTTGCAGGAGAGACTGCAGAACTGCTCGGACACGAGATTGACGACTGTCATGTCTGGAATCCAGATGTCGGCCGTGAAGAAAACATGACCAAAGCTGAAGGGGCAAAGGTTGGTATAGCGGTAGCCGAAATGGCGCTCGCCGAATCTGCCACCAGCCTGCTTTTCAGCTATCCAGATAATGGCCGCTCAGTCACCCTGTTGCCCGAGAACTCGTTAATTGTCATCAGGGTGGAATCCATACGACCCCGCCTCACCCAGGCCATGGAGATGCTGCTGGAGCAGGAAACCCTGCCCTCTTCTGTCAATTTTGTCTCCGGCCCCAGTTCCACCGCCGATATCGAACTGGTCCGGGTTCAGGGTGTACATGGACCTCTTGAACTTAGTTATATAATCGTCGGATAGTAGCTGAAAAAATCCCGTTTATCGAAATTAATGGAAATTGATGACTTCGATTTTATAATTTTTATCCGGATTAACCGGAGAGGGGCCTTCAACCAAAAGAATACCGTTGCCTTCCAGCCCCAGCATTTTTATATGCTCTTTTGAAAAATCTGTCCAGTCAACGGGATTGTCTTTGCTTTCAATGGGCCAGACACCATATGAAAACATAAGCTCCTGGCACGTTTTTTTGGGAAGGACTTGCTGCCAATATCCATATTGACAGCCTTACTCGTGTTATACCCCTCGCAGCAGTACCACTGGTTGTCGGTATCAAGACGGCAGCTGGATTTTCAACCCTGCTGAGAAATGTTTTTTCAATCAACTGCCGTGAGTCTGAGGCAGGGCCGATGGTACAGACAAGCTTAGTTTTATTAGATTGTAAAACAGTCATCATTTTGTCTCTGTTTGTGTTCTCATCATCACTATGGACGCATCGACTGTCGCGCTCGCTCAATCCACGCACTGCGTTTTTCCTCAGGTTCAAAAAGAACAAACATCCCCATAGCTCGTTGCACGCCCATCAAATCAACAAGAAAATCATATACCGCATTGGCCGCAGCCTGATCGGCGCTTAAAACCTGATTCTGGGCATCGAGCAGTTCAATGATAGACTTGAGCCCCTGTATATAGGAATCGGTAATAAGTTTCAGATTGCGGTTGGCATAATCTGCGCCTTCGCGAGAGAGGCTGATTCCGGGGTAGGAGGCCCGTGTTCTGTTAAGATTCTGGAGTATATCCTGGCTGATACGCTCTGCTGCTGCCGGCGATCAATCTTCAGTCGCACCAATTCCTCCTGGTTTCTACCAAAAGCAGCGGATTTTCTGCCACCTTCAAAGAGCGGCAATGTTACAAATAACCCTACCTGCCAGTCGGTGTCATCCAATCCTCCGGCATAATCATCCCGTTGACCTTCGCCGTCTTCCGAAAAATATTGTTCGATCTGGCCTTCGATGGTGAAATCCGGCAGCCAGAATTCACGTTTTGAAGAGGTCGTGCGTCGTTCGTGTCAATCGCATTATCTGAAGTAATTCCTTCCTGCGCCTATCCAAATCGTAGTTTTTGATACCAAAAAAGAAATAAGAGCCCACAGGGTTGTCATCCCCGCGCAGGCGGGGATCCAGTCACGAGCAAAGCTTCTGGATTCCCGCCATGAAGCGAATATGATTGCAGTGGAACAACTGCAAAAGGCCGGCTACAAAGGTTTTCTGGCTGCAACAGCCCGGTTTGATGATCAGGTAGAAGAATTACGCAAGATGGGAGTTCACTCTGTATATAACATTTACGCTAATACAGGTGCTGCTTACGCTGACTACGCACGAAACGATTATTTGTCAAATCAACAAGTTAAGGAATGACGAATTAAAGGTGTTATCTATTTTACTGACAGGATAACAGTGAAAAACATATGCAAATTTCACGTTTGGTTTTAAGGTTGATTATACTCATTCTGTTATGATCAACTTCTCATATAGTAAAAGCGGGTCCCTCTGATCAAGCCGGGTCAAACCATTTTCCTCAGCACTTTTTATGGCCTGCTGGTACTGTTCCACTGTAATTGTTTTTTCCAGACCGGGAATAACCAGGGCCTTGCCGCATGGTCTATATTGATCCATGATATTGAGATAGCAGTTTTTTGAAATATGTTCTGCCAGATATTTGAAAATTGCCGTCGACTCCTCCATGCCTCCCGGCATAAGCAGGTGACGCACAAGAAGTCCACGCTCGGCAACCCCTTCGCTGTTTACCCATAAATCACCAACCTGGCGCTGCATCTCAAGGAGAGATTCCTGGACTCTCTGCCGGTAATCAGGTGCCTTGGCACACTGAACCGCAGAATCTTTATGCCAGAATTTCACATCCGGCATATAGATATCCACAAGCCCCTCAAGGAGGTGGAGGGTTTCAACGCTCTCATATCCTCCGCAGTTATAAACAAGGGGAATATGGAGTCCGCCGGCGATCACATGGGGGAGGGCTGCAAGTATCTGAGGTACCACATGGCTCGGTGTAACCAGATTGATATTGTGGCAACCCTTTGCCTGCAACTCCAGCATAATTGCCGCAAGCTCATGTTCGTTTACCGCTGTACATTCCCCTTTTAGACAATGACTGATCTCATAATTCTGACAAAAACGGCACAGCAGATTACAGCCGCAGAAAAAAATCGTCCCTGATCCCTTGTCACCGACAAGTACACTCTCCTCACCAAAATGCGGCCCGTAACTCGCTACTTCCGCCAGAGCACCGATACCACAGTATCCCCGCTCTCCTGCCTGCCTGTTCACACCGCATCTACGTGGGCAGAGTGTACAGTTTTCAAGTTCATTCTCCACCTGTACAATTTTTTCCTGCAGCAGTCCTGTTTGATCTGCCTCCAGATATCTCACTATCATTACGAATTACCTCCAAAGAATCGATCAAAACCTGCTCTCTTTTATCAATAATACACTTTCTCTTCTATCCATTCGAAACAAAAGTTAAATAGCGTGGCGCCATCAAATGTCAGAATCGAATCTTTACAAATATGGTATTGGTGTGCATTGTTAAACGAAGTTTTTTCAGTCACACCTTCAGTCATTTTTTTCTGATTACGTATGAAACTCAGCCTATTCTGTGGAAGTAATTTTAATACGTTGATAATAAAAGAGAAATAAGATCCCACAGGTTTGTCACTCCCGCGCAGGCTGGAGATACGCGTAGACTTCGATCCAGTTACGAGCAGGATCACTGGATCCCCGCCTGCGCGGGAATGACGAAAAAGGCAGCTGAGTTTCGTAAGTAATCAGATTTTTTTGTGGCAACCAAAAGGAGAGCCAGTCATGTCGAGTAGTTTTGGAACACTTTTTCGCATCAGTACCTTTGGAGAATCCCATTGTAAAGCCGTCGGTGTAGTAATTGACGGGTGTCCTCCCGGGTTGAGCCTGACAGAAAAAGATATACAGGTACAGCTTGACCGGAGACGCCCCGGCCAGAGCACCCTGACCACAGATCGCCAGGAAGCTGATCAAGTCACTATCTTATCCGGGACGGAAAACGGCATAACGCTGGGAACACCCATTGCTCTCCATGTTGCCAACAAGGATCACCGGCCGAAAGATTACACCAATATGCGAGACATTCCAAGGCCATCCCATGCCGACTATACTTACCAGATGAAATACGGCATCAGGGCCTCATCCGGTGGTGGTCGATCCAGTGCCAGGGAGACCATTGGCACTGTTGCCTCAGGGGCTGTCGCTGCCAAGGTTCTGAAGGAAAAATACAACATTGACATAGTAGCCTGGGTCAGCAGTGTGGGTGAGATTGAAGCCAAGACTGTTCCCTTTGACACAATCACCAGATCTGAGATTGATAAAAGCATAGTCCGCTGCCCCGACCGTAATGCCACAGAAAAAATGACCGCTTTAGTAACGGAATTAAAGGATCTTGGCGATTCCATCGGCGGTACGGTCTCCTGCGTTATTCGTAATGTACCTCCGGGACTTGGTGAACCGACATATGAGAAGCTTGAGGCGAAGCTGGCCCAGGCAATGCTGGCAATACCGGCAACAAAGGGCTTTGAAGTGGGATCAGGTTTTGCGGGCACCCGCTTGAGGGGATCACAGCACAATGATCCTTTTATAAAAAAAGGAGACCGTCTGGGAACAGAAACAAATAATTCCGGAGGTATCCAGGGAGGCATTTCAAACGGTGAGTTCATTAGCCTGCGGATTGGCTTCAAGCCGCCTGCAACCATCTCCCTACCCCAGGATACTGTCGATTTTGCCGGTGAATCCGCAATACTTGAAGCAAAGGGCAGACACGATCCATGCGTGGTGCCGAGGGCAGTCCCGATAGTGGAAGGCATGGCAGCCCTTGTGGTTCTGGATATGGCCTTTCGTCAGGAAGCCCGCAAAGCCCTGCAATTCAGAAAATAAAATTGGGTTTAAAACAGCTAACCCGAATAAATCGGAATTTTAGAATGTTTGGATAAGTACCTTGGTGGTGAATACAACCACATAACTTTAAAATACATTCCTCAGTTTCTTGTTTTTTATCACAGAAATTCTGGAATAGGGTACTAAAAAAATTTCTTGAATATCTTACGGGAAAACGGTATTAAACAGTGTTCAGGGCAAATAATATGTATGGTCGTTTGTGCAGGTTTACCAGCACTGCAGCTGATATGTCAGTTGTGGTTATGACACCATAACTTTCTATAAAAACAGTGCTTTTTCTTCAATGAAATCCAGATGACCCCGAAACGAGCCACCATCAGTTCGTACATTGATCGCTTTGCCCCACCAGAGGGTTTACACCTTCTGGTCCTTTCAGTGGTTGTTGGCGCAAGCACCGGTCTTGCCTCAGTATTCTTTGTAAAACTCATTTTCGCCATTCAGGATTTTTCTTACACCGCCACCTACTCTATCCTGCCCGCTATCGGCAAATGGGCCTATGTAGTTATCCCGGTAATCGGTGGTTTACTGGTTGGACCACTTATTCTCTTTGCCAAAGAGGCAAAAGGACATGGGGTACCAGAGGTCATGCAGGCCCTTATTCTTCATGGTGGTCGTATTCGCGCAAGAGTCGCAATTGCAAAGATTACAGCCTCCGCGCTTTGCATAGGGACTGGAGGCTCCGCAGGAAGAGAAGGCCCGATTATCCAGGTCGGTTCCGCCCTCGGCTCCTCCATAGGACAACTCCTTCGTCTCTCCGATGAACGAATTAGAAATCTTGTCGCCTGCGGAGCTGCTGCAGGAATCGCAGCAACCTTTAACGCACCAATTGCCGGAGTCGCGTTTGCTATAGAGGTACTGATGTGCGGTCTGCAGATGCGTGCCTTCGGCAACGTCGTCATAGCCGCGGTAGCCGCCTCGGTTGTCAGTCGGTCAATTCTCGGTGATACATCTGCCTTCCAGGTACCGACCTATAGCCTGAACAGTCCAGTCGAGATTATACTCTATCTGATCCTTGGCCTGACTGCGGCCCTCGTCGGAATCATGTTCATGAAAATGTTGAACTTTTCGGAAAACGCCTTTGACAACTGGAAATTCCCGCAAATTCTCAAACCGGCAGTAGGAGGTCTACTGCTTGGTATCCTTGGCCTGGCTTATATGAATCTTCCCGGCCTCGATTTTCCTGCCTCATCAGTTGCTCATGGCACAGGCACAACGAACATTCCCCATATGTACGGTTCCGGCTTCCCCTTTATCGAAGCTGCAATCCAGGGGAAAGCAGCGCTCTGGGTAATGGTCCTTCTTATTTTTCTAAAACCCCTTGCCACATCCTTCACTCTCGGATCCGGTAATTCCGGTGGTGTTTTTGCTCCCTCACTTTTTATCGGTGCCGTGCTTGGCGGCGCCATGGGCCATTTGTTCAGTATCTGGATTCCTTCCCTTGAAGGAAACACAGGTGCTTTCGCCATGGTGGGGATGGCAGCCGTTTTCTCAGCTACAGCCCGGGCACCACTGACCGCAATGCTCATCGTTTTTGAAATGAGCAACGACTACCTGATGATCCTGCCGCTCATGGTGGCAGGAGTCGCTGCCAGCTATTTTTCTCAATGGCTGCACCCGGAATCAATCTATACCATGAAGCTTGCAAAACGTGGTGTACGTTTTTCTGAAGGTCGGGACATGGATATCATGCAGGGAGTTAAGATCAGCGAGGTGATGAAAAGTCATCCTGTAACTATCCACAAAGACCAATACTTTTCCGACGCCATGGCCCTTTTCCAGGAAAAAAACCTGCTCGGTTTTCCTGTCCTGGCGGATCACGATAAACTCTGGGGCATTCTCACTCTGCAGGATATGCACAGAGCACAATCTGCTGAAGACTTCAGCTCCAGAGGGCTTACAGTCTCGGATTTCGCCGTAGAAGATCCCATTACCGTATTCCCTGATGAGCCAATTTGGGTGGCAATCCAGAAGATGTCTCCCCGTGACCTGGCCAGACTGCCTGTTATTTCCCGTGACGGTTCCGGCCGTCTATGCGGCCTTATCAGCAGAAGCGACATCCTCCGGGCCTATGACGTCGGCGTTGTACGCAAGCAAAGAGGCCAGATAGTCGAACACCAGGTGGATCTGCGTCAACCCAAGGAAAACGGTTTTGTTGAATTTGTGCTGAAGGAAGAGGATGCCTGTAGTTCCGCCCTGATAAAGGATCTCTCCCTGCCGGATACAGTCAATATGGTGTCAATCAAGCGAGGCGGCCAGATTGTCATCCCTAAAGGACATACTAAACTGCATGTGGGTGATGTAATAACTGTTTACGGACGACTTAAAGATGTAGAAGGGATAAAGGATTTTCTCAATGCCTGCAGTCTGCCCGAACAGCAGGAGGACTGACCTCTCTACACCCCAAGATACTCCAAAATATTCTCCGCAGCCCCCCGGCCTTCGGCAATAGCAGTTACAACCAGATCTGAGCCACGAACTGCATCACCTCCGGCAAAGACTTTTTCATTACTTGTCTGGCAGGTCAACGCACCCTGCTCTCCTGTCAAGATACATTTTCTCTCATTTACTGTAATGTCATTGGTTGTCAGCCACGCTGGAGGATCCGGTCTGAAACCAAAGGCCATCAACACACAGTCCGCCTCTAAAACCTTTTCGGCTCCGGCAACCGGTTCAGGATTTTGCCGCCCGCGTTCATCAGGATCACCAAGCCGTGTCGTCACCACTTTAACCCCTGTTACCATGCCATTTTCATCGGCGATCAATGCCAGAGGCTGCAAATTCCACAGAAACCGCACCCCCTCATCTTCCGCGTTTTTAGCCTCTCTGGCGGATCCCGGCATATTCTCCCGGTTTCGTCTGTAGACACAGGAAACATCTGCTGCACCCTGCCGTATAGCTGTACGCAGACAATCCATCGCCGTATCACCACCACCCAGCACAATGACACGCTTTCCTTTCAGGTCGATAAAAGGATAACGATCACGCTTTAGACCCATCAACCTGTCAGTATTACCGATGAGATAATCGAGGGCATCGTATACTCCTTCCGCATTTTCATTGGCCAAGCCGCCACTGATAGGAGTAGAAGTGCCGATGCCGACAAAGAGAGCATCGTAGTCAGTAGTCAATTTGGTAAATTGAATATCTTTTCCCACCTCAGTCTCGAGGAAAAACTCTATGCCCATGCCACAAAAAATCTCCCGCCGGAGCTCCATTACCTGCTTTTCCAGCTTGAACGAAGGAATACCAAAGGTGAGGAGACCACCTATCTCCGGATTTCTATCATAGACCACAGGCTTGACACCGTTTCTTATCAATACATCAGCACAGGCTAGTCCGGCAGGGCCTGCGCCGACAACAGCAACTTTCAGCTCCTGCATCACCACCCTGGAAAGATCAGGTCTCCATCCCAATGCAAAGGCTTTATCGACAATATATTTTTCAATACTACCTATGGTAACAGCACCAAAGCCGGTTATAGTACAGGCACCCTCACAGAGACGATCCTGGGGGCATACCCGGCCGCAGACCTCCGGCAAACTATTGGTCTGGTGACAGAGTTCTGCAGCCTCGAAAATCCGTCCTTCATTGGCCAGCTTCAACCAATCAGGGATATAGTTATGTACCGGGCATTTCCATTCACAATAGGGATTGCCGCAACCAAGGCAGCGATCTGCCTGCATTTCAACCTGTGATTTCATATAAGGGTCGTATATTTCGATAAATTCCTGCCGTCTCCTTTCTATTCTTTTTTTCCGGGGATCGACACGATCAACCTCAATAAACTGAAATAGATTATGGCTCATTTCCTTTCCCTCACTGCGCTGTTTCCAATGTTTCCCTGGCTGAACGGCCTCGACGTCCCAACAGTGCTGAAACATCGGTGGTCTTAGGCTTAACCAGTTTAAAGGTAGCAAGATAATGGTCATCAAAACCTTCGAGAATCTCTTCGGCTCTGCTGCTTCCCGTCTCCTCAAAATGTCTGTTGACAATGCCCCTCAGATGTTCAATCAAAACAGTTCTGCCTTCGAGTGGCAGCAGCTCAATTAACTCATCATTAATTCTCGATTCAAAAGAACTGAACTCGTCGAGTACATAACAAAAGCCACCGGTCATTCCGGCTCCAAAATTGATGCCGGTCTCTCCGAGTATGGTAACAATACCTCCGGTCATATATTCACAGCCATTATCGCCGATACCCTCAATCACTGCCTTTGCTCCCGAGTTTCTAACAGCAAAACGTTCTCCTGCAAGACCGGCACCGTACAACCTCCCGCCGGTGGCACCATAGAGGCAGGTATTGCCCATAATCACAGCCTTATGACTCTTGTATGCCACCCCCTGGGGCGGCCGGATGACAAGTTTTCCACCGGCCATTCCTTTCCCCACATAATCGTTGGCATCCCCGGTCAGGAACATATGGAGTCCCCCCGCATTCCAGGCACCAAAGCTCTGACCGGCGGCTCCATTCAACCTGACCTCCAGAGGATTTGCAGCCATGCCTTTATTGCCATGCAATGCGGCAATTTCCCCTGAAAGACGTGCCCCCACAGAACGATCTGTATTACGGATAGGAAAATCCGCACTTCCACCACTTACATTCTGCACCGCCGTTTCAAACCGGTCTGTAAGTTTTAGATTGAGGATACCCGGATCATCAGGGTCATTTCGTTCTCGATAAAAGAGGCCGCTTCCATTTGCAGCGACGGCAGGTGTGAGAATAGTTTTGAGCGATAGTTTTTGCTGTTTGCTGCCGGTTCCTTCAACTTCCTGCAAAAGATCAACCCGACCGATCAGCTCTGTTAACTGTTCAACCCCAAGCTCAGCCATCAGCATCCTGGTCTCCTGCACCATGAAACGGAAATAGTTTATCACCATTTCCGGCACCCCACCAAAATATTCTTTCCTGAGTGTTTCATCCTGGGTGGCAACCCCTGTTGCACAATTATTCAGGTGACAGATGCGCAGAAATTTACATCCCAGAGAGATGAGCGGACCGGTGCCAAAACCAAAACTCTCAGCTCCAAGGATTGCCGCCTTTATGATATCAAGCCCGGTCTTCAGGCCCCCGTCAACCTGCAATCGTACCTTGTGTCTGAGACCGTTGGCAACGAGAGCCTGCTGAGTTTCCGCCAGCCCAAGTTCCCAGGGACTTCCCGCATATTTAACCGAAGTCAGCGGACTTGCCCCCGTCCCTCCATCGTATCCGGAGATAGTTATCAGATCGGCATAGGCTTTTGCAACCCCGGTTGCGATCGTCCCGACCCCCGGCTCGGAAACCAGTTTGACACTGACCCGGGCGTGGGGGTTAACCTGTTTAAGATCAAAAATCAACTGGGCAAGATCCTCAATTGAATAGATATCGTGGTGGGGCGGTGGAGAGATCAGTGTTACTCCGGGAATGGCATAGCGGAGTGCCGCTATCTGAGGGGTCACTTTATGACCGGGAAGCTGACCCCCTTCACCCGGTTTGGCCCCCTGAGCCATTTTTATCTGAATCACATCCGCATTCATCAGATAGTGAGGAGTAACTCCAAATCTTCCCGAGGCAACCTGCTTAATTCTTGATACCCGCTCGGTTCCAAATCTGTCAGGGTCTTCCCCTCCTTCCCCACTGTTTGAAAAAGCACCAAGCCTGTTCATCCCTATGGCAAGGGCCTCATGAGCCTCCTGGCCAAGAGCCCCGATGGACATTGCGGCGGAATCAAAACGAGGATAGAAATCTTCTGCAGGTTCCACCTCATCCACTGATATCGATTTATTTCCCGGCTTCAACCTGAAAAGATCACGAAGACAGGATACAGGGCGTCCAGTTACAAGGTCTGAATAGACTCTGTAATCAAAAAAGCTGCCCGACCTTACCGCTGTCTGCAGAGCCAGAACGACATCAGGATTATACATATGATACTCCCCGCCATGGATATATTTAAACAGCCCCCCTCTTGGCAGCGGTTTATGCACATTTTTCCATGCCCGGTGTGAAACTTGCTCCTGTTCTTTTTGAAAATCGGAAAAGCATGCTCCGCCGATGCGGCTCACCATACCATTGAAGCAGGTACTGATTATATTTTCGGACAATCCCACCGCCTCAAAGAGCTGGGAGCAGCGGTAGGAGGAGATGGTGGAAATTCCCATCTTTGAAAATATCTTTAGCAGACCTTTCTCTATTCCTTTTCTATAATTGAGGATCACCCGCTTGAGATCTACCTTCAAGACCCCGCGCCCTGTCAATTCAGCCAGTGTTTCATAGACCAGGTAGGGATAAATCGCGGTAGCTCCGGCACCAAAAAGAACTGCAAAATGGTGCGAATCCCGAACTGAGGCAGTTTCCACTATGATGTTGGTATCACATCGCAGAGAGCTTTCAACCAGAAGCTGCTGCACTGCACCGACAGCCATCGCCGCAGGGACAGGCAGACTGTCTTCTGAAATATTCCGGTCAGAGAGGACAATCAAAACAGCACCGTCTTCAACCTCCTTAACCGCCCTGTCCGTGATCTTTCTCACTGCACTCTCAAGCCCCATTTCCTTCTTATAGTTGAGATCAATGAGTGCGGTTTTATAGTGTTTCAAGTCCAGTTTGCGAAGCTGTTCCATATCACTGTAAACGAGAACGGGAGACGAAAAGGAAAATCGGTAGGCATGGCCCTGTGCCTCCTCAAACACATTCTGTTCTCGTCCGATACAGGTGGCAAGAGACATCACATGCTTCTCTCGCAATGGATCAATAGGTGGATTAGTCACCTGGGCAAACATCTGACGAAAATAGTCGTATATCGATCGCTCCCCCACAGACAACACCGCCAGGGGAGTATCGTCTCCCATGGAGGCAATTGGTTCCCGACCGCTCTCCCCAAGGACCTTCACTACCTGTTCAAGTTCCTCATTGGTGCAGCCGAAAACCTTCTGGTAGAGAAGGAGCGTATCATCATCAAAAGATCGCTCCCCCGTCGCTGCATCTCCTTCCTCGGTAAATTCCAGCAACTGCTGACAACAGTTTGCCATCCACTCCTTATACGGATGCCTGCTCCTCAGTTCCCTGTCAATATCCCATGATGTCCAGCGTTTTCCGGTGAGGGTATCAATTACCAACAGCTCTCCCGGCCCGACCCTTCCCTTTTCGATAACCTCATCGGCTTCATAATCCCTGATTCCGACCTCCGAGGCAAGAGTGATCAACTTGTCCCTGGTCACCACATATCGTGCCGGGCGGAGACCGTTGCGATCCAGGCCGCAGGCTGCAAACCGACCATCACTCATGACAATCCCCGCGGGCCCGTCCCAGGGTTCCATATGCATGGAATTAAAATCATAAAATGCCCGTAAATCTTCATCCATGTTTGGATGATTCTGCCAGGCAGGAGGAATTAGAAGCCTGAAGGCCCGAAAAAGATCCATCCCGCCAGCCAGAAAAAGTTCCAGCATATTATCAAGAGCAGATGAGTCTGATCCGTCACTGTTAACGAATGGTGCAGCCTCTGCCATATCCGGCAGCAGGGGTGATTTAAACTTATAAGATCTTGCCTTTGCCCACTGCCTGTTGCCTGTAATGGTATTTATCTCACCATTATGGGCCAGGTACCTGAAAGGCTGGGCAAGTGCCCATTTGGGCAGAGTATTGGTGGAAAACCGCTGATGGAAAAGGCAGATTGCCGACTGCATCCTGAGATCTGCCAGATCGGGGAAAAAAAAGGGTAAATCTGCTGGTCGGCAGAGGCCTTTATATACTATTACCAAGTTTGACAGACTGGTAATATAGAAATCAGGATCGTCGGGTATTCGCTTCTCAATTCGCCTTCGGACCATATAGAGACGTCGTTCAAAAGCTTTTGATCCCCAGCCGAAAGGGCTGTTGACGATGACCTGAGCGATCCGGGGCATATTCTTTTTTGCAAGTTCACCGAGTACTACCGGTTTGACAGGCACATCACGCCAGCCGACAACAGTCAAGGTTTCGGATGCCAGTTCCTTATCAATTATCTCTTTGGCCGAATGTGCCTTGTCTCTATCGGGGCTCAGAAAGACCATACCGACTCCGTATCTTCCACCAAGAGTCCAATTCTCTTCTTTGGCAATGGCCTGAAAAAAAACGTCCGGTTTCTGCAGCAGCAAGCCGCAGCCGTCTCCTGTTCTCCCATCCGCTGCTATCCCGCCACGATGGGCCATACGTGCAAGAGATGTGATTGCGGTTCGAACCAGTTTATGACTGGCCCTTCCCTCCAAATGAGCCATAAGCCCAAAACCGCAGTTATCTTTATTTAAATCCGGGTCATAAAGAGTCATCAGGCTCCTCCAGAATCCATAAAATTCCTTCCTTCGATGTATTTTATTCAGAGAGGGTATAATTCAGCAAGAAGGAAGCATCAGATGTTTGGTTTGAGGGTGTTAGATAAACCGTTTCATCATCTCATCAATCACTGGGTCGACGTTTTCGGGAGTGATACTGTTGCGATTGCAGATCTCCTCAACCTGCTCACGCCGCCCACTGTCATCCATATCCTTTATCCCTCTAAACATTCCCATTCTGCGGCCAACCTGATAGGTTACCTGATCAGTGGGTGACATATTGAGAAAATCTGATACGATCCCCACCATTTTACCTTTATCTTCCGGGAATTTCCCCTCAAGATCTTCAAATAAATTCAGGATATGGTCACTCTTCAAGCTACTTGTAATCCCGTCCAACCGTTCCAGGAATGTAAGAAGTTCAGCAGCTGTCTCAAGCCCGTTCAATTTCCTGAATTCTCCTGTTCTATACTTACCAAAGAGCTCCACATGATCAGGGATAGCCAGAGTTCTAAGACGTATAAAATCCGGGTTGATTTTGTTAAGGGCATCAGCAGTTTCAATTGCGTGCTCCCGGGAAAGTGCCGCTCCCCCAAGCCCGGGCATAACGTATTCTGATAGCTCCATCCCCGCCTTTTTCACCTTCAATCCTGCGATAATCTGCGTTTTTTTATCCACTCCTTTTTTGACGGTGGCCAAAACCTTATCACTTCCGGATTCCATGCCGATATGTATGCGGTTCAACCCCGCTGTCGCGATCAGGCTGAGGTTTTCATCGCTAATCCTGGCAATAGTGTGAGAGCGGGCATAAGAGGTAACCCGCTGAACCCACGGAAAACATTTCTGTAAATGGGTAAGAATGGTGATAAGACGTTCCGGTTTAATAATCAGGCTGTTTGCGTCCTGCAGGAAGATTGATCCCATGCCGTTCGAAACCCACTGTAAAGCGGCGTTCAGTGCTACCCGGTCATATTCGCCTTCAACCTCAACCATTTTTTTAATATCGACAGGAGAGATCTTCCCTGTTTTTTCCACACTCTTCCTAATCTCAAGAACATAGCGGTGCACAGTATTAATATCTTCAAGTACATGCTCTACAGGGCGCAGAGAGAAATCAGATCCCTTATAGACAGGACAGAAAGTGCAGCGATTCCAGGGACAGTTTCGGGTAATACGAATAAGGAGGCTCCCAGCCTCACTGGGAGGTCGAATGGGGCCCTGCTCAAACCCTTTATACACTGTATCTATAAGCTTTCTTCCACCCATAAGTCCCTCACCTTGTTATTTATTTAACCATCCTTGTACCAGCAGGAAACCCATAATACCATTTTTACCTGGAACCGTAAAACCGATTGCAACAATGCCCTTTATACTGGACTTGGTCAGCGCACTATGATAAAGAATAACAACGTTGAGTTCAGCATATAAAAAGATACTGTAGAACAGTCGGGAAGTGGCTCAGTCTGGTAGAGCACAGCGTTCGGGACGCTGGGGTCGGAGGTTCAAATCCTCTCTTCCCGACCATTTAATAAAATAATTATTTGCTTTTTGGCACATCNNATCCTGACCGGAAAGACTCTATTACATAAAATTACCAGCAAGACCACTCAGTCTTTTTCTTAACCGGGTGACTGTTTCTGTTCGATCAAATGCCAGTCAGATGAGATACATCAAACCCTCAGTGGACATGTAAACTTGACGGGGGTCGCTGGGGAACGGAAGTTTCTATGGCAGTATCAATAAAAATATTCGAAAATAACGGCTGCCCAAACACACGCAAATCCGGTGCTTATTCTTTTAAAAAAGATGCTCCTTAAAGAAAGACACCGCACGCTCCCATGCAACTTTCGCCTGGGCTTCATTGTAGCGCGGTGTTGAGTTATTATGGAAGCCGTGGCGGGTTCCTTCATACGTATACATGACAAAATTCTTGTTATTTTCTTCTAAAGCTTTTCGATATTTTTCCTGCGTAGCATTTACACGTGGATCATCCTCAGCATATTGCATCATGAGAGGTGCTTGAATTTTAACAACATCTTTAGTCGCCGGTGCTCGGCCATAAAACGGAACACCTGCATTCAAGTCTGATCCCATGCTCACAGCAAGTTTATTGACAACACCACCGCCATAACAAAAACCAGTTGCTCCCAACTTACCACTCGATAATTCGTGGCCCTTTAAGAACTTGGCACTATTCAGCATGTCAGTAAACAGTTTGTCTCTGTCCAATGATTTTTGCATAACCTTGCCATCACCATCGTTGCCCGGGTATCCACCGATCGGTGAGAGTCCATCCGGTGCAAGAGCGAGGAATCCTTCAACTGCGGCACGACGGGCGACATCTTCTATGTAGGGGTGTTCAAGCCCCTGTTCTCATGAACAACCAAAACAGCGGGGAATGGACCTTCTTCTGCTGGATTCACCAGATATCCACGCATCTTGCCTGATGTGCCACCTGGAGAATCGTACTCAATATACTGAGGCTTAATCCGTTCATCTGTAAAGGAGATCATTTGAGCCTCTGCATAGTGCGGCAACATAGCTTCAGCCATAATAAGAGACGACCCACTCACGGCAATGAGTGTCGAGGCTTTATTGAGGAACTCACGCCGAGTCATCTGGGTGTGGCAGTATTCATCGTATAAGTCGTATACTTGAGGATCTATATAGTCTTCAGTCATAATCTGTGTCTCCGCTAATCAGTATGTGCTTTTTAAGAGCTGACAAACCACCAGAATGATTTTTAACACGGTTTATCCCACAAGTAATCATTCTCAGAAGACAGTGCAAGTTGGCAAAAACTGTGTTAACTCCTTCTTGATAAACTCGTAAAAAGGTCATTTAAAGTTTCATAAGCCTCCTGTGAACGGGCACCAACTACAACTACAGGATCTCCATTTTTCATTGCTTCTGATAAATCCTACGAGTCTGTTTCATGTGACAATTTGGTTTCATAAAATTTAATTTGATTCATCACCAGCCTCCTGCGGTAACAATATATCCGAAACTTTAAATAATACGATGAACTAGCCTGTTTCCAATAAAGTAAAATCGTGCACTTTCATTTTTAGTGTGTATAAATGTTGTCCGTTGTTTCCATTACCAATTAAGCCAGACAAACATAAGCGGCAGACCAGTCTGTTCGGCTAAACTTCCTGGGGCCCGCCATATGTCTTCCAACCTAAAAATCCTTTTTGCTCTGACCCTCATTCATTTTGCCGGTGATTTTTACACTTCCTTTATCAATCCTCTCTTTCCGGTTTTTGTCGACAAACTTGGTCTATCATTGACCCAGGTCGGGATCATTGCCGGTACTATGCGCCTACTGGCCTTCATCGTCCAGCCAACAGTCGGTTATCTGGCCGACCGTTACCAGTCCCGTGCTTTCATCTTCATCGGTCTGTCACTGACCATCGTATTTATACCGCTGACGGGGATTGCCCCTAATTTCTGGATACTGTTGCTGTGTGTGGCTCTCGGCTCCCTCGGGTCATCAATGTTCCATCCTTCGGTCACCGGAATGGTGCCTCTTTACGCGGGTACGAGGGCCGGTTTGTCCATGTCCATATTCAACACTGGCGGGACACTTGCTTTTGGTCTCGGTCCCCTCTTTATTACCTGGTACGTGGCATTTTTTGGTTTGACAGCCATGCCTGCCACTATGATTGCAGGTTTGCTGGTCCTGGCTTACCTATTTACTGTGATACCAAAGCCCCAGAGTGAGGGGATGAAGCACTCTGGTTTTTTCGGAGCGCTCAAGGAAAGTCTGGGGAGTGCCTGGAAAGTTATTGCCTTGATCTGGCTGGTCATGTTCCTGCGGGCGTTGGTGGGTCAGTCATTTTTGACATTCATGCCTGTGCTTTTTGTACAAAAAGGATTCAGTGTGGTTTCAGCAGGGACAATTTACGCGCTCTTCCTTGTCTCGGGTACCTTGAGCGGTCTGCTTTCCGGATATATTTCCGACCGTATCGGATTTAAGCCGGTTTTTCTTTTCACCTTTCTATTTATGGGTCCGGCTCTTTGGTTGCTTATGCAACTCAATGGTAACTGGATCTATTTCGGGGCAGCACTGGCAGGTAGTTTCGTTCTGGCACCCCTTCCCCTTGGGGTCACAATGGCCCAGACTCTGGCTCCTAAAGGGCGTTCTATGGTAGCGAGCCTGATGATGGGCTTCGCCTACGGCCTTGGGGGCGTTATCGCCCCGATTGTCGGGAAACTTGCCGACACCTATACAATCACCCCAGTCCTTACTGTAATGACCTGCATCCCACTGTTCGCTATTCCGATTATCGCATTATTTCCGAGAGCATGTAGCGCTGGTTAAAGAAATATACAAA
>DEIL01000301.1:61874-74298 GCA_002352445.1 Desulfobulbaceae bacterium UBA2775 | reverse complement strand
AGTACCTTACTCCATAAACTCTGTCATAAAAAACAAGAGATAAGCGCAGACTTCGAACTGAGGAGTGTATTTTGAAATTATGTGGTCACATATACTTTCAAGGTACTTATCCAGCGTGACTAAAATATTTTCCGACTTGTCGGGTTACTTACATCCCACGCCAAATATAATGAGGAGCCCATAGACAAAAGTCAAGATAGCAATTATTATGGCGTCGTAAAAACCCAAATTCTGAACCATCCCGTCATTCCCGCGCAGGCGGGAATCCAGTCATTTCAACACGTTCTGGATTCCCGCCTGCGCGGGAATGACGAAGCAGGGGACTTTTTACGAGTTTATCAATTATTATGGCGTCGTAAAAATCCAAGCTTAACGAGTTCATTAATTATATAGTAATCCAATTATATCTGAATTATAGCAATCAAAATAACGGAGAGGAAATATAATGAATTTTCAAAACATTATCTTTGAACTCAACACATACTGGGCGGATCAGGGCTGCGTTGTCCAGCAACCTTACGATATGGAAGTTGGTGCAGGAACCTTTCATCCCGCCACCGTGCTTCGTGCCCTTGGCCCCGAACCATGGAAATCAGCATATCCACAACCTTCACGCAGACCAACCGACGGCAGGTATGGCGAAAATCCGAACCGCTTACAACATTACTATCAGTATCAGGTAGTCATCAAACCTTCACCTATCGATATCCAGGAACTCTTTCTCAAAAGTCTTGAAAGATTTGGTCTGAATCTGCTCGACCACGATATTCGTTTTGTAGAAGATGACTGGGAATCACCGACACTTGGTGCATCCGGGCTTGGCTGGGAAGTGTGGCTGGATGGTATGGAGATCACCCAATTCACTTACTTCCAGCAAGCAGGATCAATTGAGCTCTATCCTACTACAGTTGAAATCACCTATGGCCTTGAACGTATCGCCATGTATCTTCAGGGGGTGGAAAGTGTTTACGATATCACCTGGAACGATGAAATCACCTATGGTGAAATATTTCATCAGGCCGAAATAGAGTTCTCAACTTTTAACTTTGAAGAGGCCAATGTTGAAAAACTGCTTATGTTTTTTGAAAGTTACGAAGAGGAAGCGCTCAAACTCGTGGATAAGAATTTAATTCTCCCCGCCTATGACTATTGCCTTAAATGCTCCCATACTTTCAATTTACTGGATGCACGAAAAGCAATCAGTGTAAATGAACGAACCAGATATATCGGCCGCATTAGAAATATTGCCAGGAAAGTTGCCGAACGCTACGTAGCGCAGCGGGAAGAAATGGGACACCCGTTGCTTAAGGGCTGAAATCATTGAAATAATTGCAGACTGGAGACTTTATGAAGAGCCTGATTATTCTTATTTGTGTTTTTGGGGGCGTGCTGTCCTCTGGATTGGCCCTTGGTGCCGGTGAGTTTTCCTGGCCTATGCTTGTTGCTCCGACCGCAGGTTCAGACCAGGTCCAGAACCGGATTAAAACTGAGAGCCTTGATGGATGCTGGGCATTCAATTACACAATAGCCAGCTACTGGACGACCAACTTCTGCCTCGATAAATCAACGGTTGAAGAGTATGAGCCAGATGTTTTTTTTATCGACGGATTGGACGAGTACAGTAACATTGCAGTTGGTGGCTATTTGCCTGAAGGAAATTTCTATACTGTTATGGTAACCGGACCAATTTTTTGGGAATTTTTCACTTTTGACTTCATATCACCATATACAGTTAGCGGTTGTTACTATCAAGTTGACCCTGTTACTGGATCACTCCTGAGTGATTGTTATGCTATGGACGGCGGCAGATCACCAAAGACTGCAACAGAAAAAGCAGTTTTACCCAATAAAGAACACCGGAACCTTTTAAAACAGATAGAAATAGATGAGTTGCCAGGAGATAGAGCTAAATCGATAGTAAATAAGAACATATTAGATGGGCTCAGTACCTTGAAAGCGACCATTGACAAAAAAGACTCACCAGCAAATAAATAATGAACTTGGCCGAGTTAAGTGAGTCACATAGTTCAATTCAATTTTCCTGAGTGTTGGACTTATCATTCAATAACAGCAGGAACAATGCCGATGGCGCCACCACTACAGGTTCTGGCGGTATTGGTTCCGGCTGCGGCGCAAACGATGCATCAGGGACATGCTGCTTGATAAACACTACAGCTTCTGAACTCCTGGCATTAACACCATAAAACCCCGGCTGGGCGCACCCCTGCCCCCAGCTTACCACTCCTGCATGAACCCATTGGTCATCAATCCTGACCATAAGAGGCCCGCCACTATCGCCATAGCAACTATCCTTTCCCCCCTCAGCAAATCCGGCACAAATCATATTATCTGTTATTTCAGACGGATATGCTTCGTTGCAGGTAATGTTAGATATAACAGGTAGTTCTACCTGTTGGAGCTTATTCGGATAGATCTTTCCAGTTGGGGAGGTGCTTCCCCAGCCAATTACGGTCACAATTTCATCTGTTAATGATTTATCAACACCACCGAATGACAAACCGGAATAAATCGCTATAGGAGTTTGGGAGGCATTAGTCGTTAATTCAACGAGAGCGTAGTCGTAATCATTACTATCAGAGCTAAACCCCGGATGTTGAATTATCTGTTTTACACCAAAACTGTTTCCGGAATCAGCTATCAGATCATGGATTCCAGAAACAACATAAAAATCGGATATTGATTGATTCTCGACGCAGTGAGCTGCCGTCAGCACCCACTTTGGGCTTATAAGAACGCCTCCACAATACTGTCCATAGTAAATATCGTACCCGGAATAAACAAGTGCAACCATCCATGGCCATGCTCCCGGTTGTGCCTCATATCCACCAACAATTTTGGTTGAAACACGACCACCGTCTTCAAAATCAGATTCTTGAGCATGTAAATTTGAGAAAGAAAAAATTCCTATAGAAAAGAATAGAAAGAAAAACACGAATAACGTTTTCACCACTCCTCCAGTTTCGTTATAAACCCAATGATGCATGAACAGACACTTAAAATACAATAGATGAATATATTCTCAAATTATATACGCCTTTTCAATCTATTATACTCACTATTAAAAGAATATGGGGACTGGTTTTTAAAATTTCCTTCAATTCCTGCCCATACAAAGGATACGCATGACCTTGGTGGCCTGGGAGTAGGTGAGAATTCCCCCGCTGATTCCTTTGTCCCTGATACGATAGAAGCGTTTCTCCACCATTTCCTTTGTTATTGCTGAAACCTTGATATCCATCCAGTCGGAGAGGTAGAAACCAATTGTTTCCTGATAATCTTGAATCGTACGAGGCTTCAGACTTAGCATCTTGAATACTGAGAAGGGGGGTCCCTATCATCTTCCTTTTTGATCTCCCTTTAGACTTCACCTCAGCAATAAACCTGACAGAACCAGATGGATTGACTTTAATACCGAAACCTTTTAGTGCCTTACTCCTGAAAAGCTGTAATAAAAAACAAGAAATTGAAGAAGGTCGTTTAAAATTATATGGTTAAATATACTTCCATGGCACTTATCCAAGCATTCTAAAAATTCCGATTTATTCGGGTTAGATTACTGTCCCTTACAAAGAATGGGTTAGTCGTGGGTTTCAGCTTCGAAAGTAATGTTGGTGTGATTGAAACGTGTGACATATCTTGCTCTCTCTTCTGGTAGACCCACAGTAGACTCTACAGAAGAAAACAACAAGATAGCTGAGAATAAGCCGGATGATGGTTTTCGGGAGACAGGGAGGTAACAACCTGGAATGTCTGGCGGAAGTGCATGAGAATCGAACTCACCCAAGAGGCTATTAACCCCTTGCACCGGATTTGAAGTCCGGGAGGGCCACCAGTGCCCTATCCACTTCCCCTGATTTTTTCTTCGAAAAAGGCGCCTACTATACTAATAAGTGTTGACCTTGAAAACAACTTTTTATTATACTGCGTAGTTTAATTAGTTTTACTGCCAGGCATACGATCCTTTTGCCAGCTTCAATAAATAATTTTAAAAACCCTCGAGTAACACAAAAATATGCAGTGCGAAAGATTAGTCACAATGATTAAGTCATGGTATCTCCATGTGCAAGATGAAACCATGGCACCTGCCCGCATGGTTTCCTTCATGGAAGAACATGCTGAAAGATGCGAAATTTGTATCCAGGACCCCGGTCTCAAGGAAGAAATTACAAAAATAACCGAACTTGTACTTCCTGAATCCAAAATCCCCAAGGCAATCCGCCAGAAAACTGAACAAGCAGCACAAGAAAACGACAAAATTGAAGCGGTGGCAAATGATGTAAATGACAGTAAAGGTAGTGCGGAAACAGAAGTGGATGACAAGGATTTAAATTCCAATGATGATCCGGAATTGGTCGCCCCCGCCCCCTCCCAGGACGTATAGCCATAGACAGAATTCAACCGACCCTGGCAGGAACTTTACTTCGGAGTTCCGCAAAAATACAACTTCAATCCTGCCAATTTTCTAATTTCCCCACAATAAAGTCATTAATTGCCTGTTGTTCTTCGTTACCCTTACCACTTACCTCCATGGGTTCGCCAAAAGAGAAATAGGCGGTCTTAGTCGTATCTATTTTGCCAAAATCTTTTACCATACTGCCATTTCGCCAACCATCTGTCTTCAATGCCAGCGGGATCACAGAAACTTCCGCTTTTTTGGCCAGTTTCACGCCAATAGAACTCATCTGTTTTGGATCAAACGTTTGCGACCTTGTAGTCTGGGGAAACACAATAACTGAGACGCCTCGACCAAGCCTCTCCTTGCCTTCCGTCATAACAACCTTTAGATCCTGTCTCGGATTCTTCCTCCCCACTGCAACCGGATCACGTGATCGCATCACATGTTTAAAAACAGGATAGTTAAGCAGACTCTCCTTTATCACAAACGTTACATCCATGAATGGTTGAATAATAGCAGGCAGAAGCAATGTCTCCATCATACTCATATGGTTGCCGATTATGATTGCAGGACGGTTGTGGTTCTTAACATGATCAATCCCCGTGATCTCAACCCGAACACCAATTTTTTCAATTGCCTGCAATACCTCATAACTGCTATTTCTCCACCCAGTTCCATCATATGTCCCTCGTTTTGCCTTCCTGGCGGCCTGAGCAACAATAAAAAAGACACGACAGTAAAATGAAGTGGATGGAAAAATCTTATTGGACCAAGATAGCTGTCTCTCAGAACTAGAATAAGTCGAATTGTGGTATTGTAAACTGTGCATGATAGTAAAAATATATTCTACAAGGCTCCAACAGTTCTTCTACAAATGTTGAACATAGTAACTATCCATCAAAGGAACAAGTCTCAATGTAACTTGTATTGATACCCATGAAATTGTTGGGGAGCGAAATCTTTTTTTTCACCCATTTGTCCTGTTGTCTGATGACCTCGTGTAAAACAACATCACTTAAAGGGATATATTTCTGTACTGATTTCCCCTTAAACAGCCCGTAAAAGGATCCTTTGATATCAAAAAAAGAATTAACCCTAACCTTTGTTACAAGATGGATTGCTTTTTTCTCTTCCTGGGTTTTTTTTTTCAGTACATCTGCCCTCAACTTCTCCTCCGTATTCCCCAACTCTTTAAAATTATCATGGAAAAGAATGATATTGGGCTGCCTTATCTGAACTCGATCAAACCTCTGAAACTCACGGATACCATCAATGGAGATAGTGACGTTAAACATCAACAAGGCATCATTAAAGCTCTTCTCCGCGGGATCTTTCCAAAAAAAGTTAGCACTGTTAAATATATCGGTTGTCCGTAAAGTGGCATTGGGGATATGTATCTCCCCTGAATATTGCTTACCCGGAGTAAATACCCTAATTTCCCTGTTCGTCTCCTCCATACCTACCCCTTTTGTGATTTTCCTTATTAACGGAGCCAAGCAACTCCCTGCATGTATAATAATACGGAAAAATAAGCGGAAAGGCAAACACTCTATTGTACCACAAATTTTCTGTTCTTTGCAGTTATACAACAACGTTGATTACTGCTTTGCGGTTTATTCTGTTGGGCCATTCCGATGGACGACACTAGCAAACACCCGTGGTCATATTTTTGAGCGTAAACACTCTGTTTGATTTTTCCTGGAACTATAAACAGGGTACAAGCTGACACAAGAATAATTTTCTCTGTTTGTCCATATTGAATTTCTGTGGGTCATTAAAGAGAGCGGAGGAGTTTTTTTGGAGAGCTGTCAAATCCATCTTCAAAATCGTCAATCGAAATTCGATGCGTAGGAACATCCATAAAGAGACTTGCTTTCATGCAAGCTCAGCGCTACTGGGTTGAACGTCCATTTCAGGATGCAAAAAATGAATGCGGGATGGGTAAGTATCAAGCTCGGAGATAGTTTTCCTGGTACCACCACATGACAATGGTGATGATGGCCATGTTGTTCATGATAGAGCAACGTTTACACCATCAGCTGGAAATACCCCTGTTGAGTTGTGCTGATATAACCACCTTGCTGAAGTCAATGTTGCCGCGTCGTGATGTAACCGAATATGAAATCTTGAGGCAACTGGTTATACGACATGAAAAACGACAAGCATCGATAGATTATGCCCGTAAAAAACAAGAATATTCCGGTGTGTTACGGCAATTAGAATGAGTCCCAAAGTAGAATTAGGTGTTAATCATTATATCTAACCCGAATAAATCGGAATTTTAGAATGCTTGGATAAGTGCCATGGAAGTATATTCAACAATATAATTTTAAACAACCTTCCTGGATTTCTTGTTTTTTATGACAGAAGTTCTGGAGTAAGGCACTAAAGTCAGAAGATACATTGGCAAAAGCGTTGTCCAACCATGCCCTATATTCCAATATATTTCACGGCTTGCTTCCATTTTATCCTTCCTGCTTATTGCTAGGGATTTGAACCATGACCGCAGATCCTTCAGCACACAGCTTGCCACCGGCTGATAGGGTCAGGTCCATGGCAACTTTCCTCCCTTTGATCTCGGTTACCTTTCCCCGAACCTCGACCTCTATGTTAGTCGGTGTCGGAGCACGAAAATCGATCTTCAGCGATGCGGTCACAAACCTGGCCAGAGGTAACTGCTGCGTTCGGGCCTTGGCTGCCCAGGCTGTCGCCGCCCCATGACAGTCCATCAGAGAAGCTATCATGCCACCATAGAGAAAGCCCGGAAACCCTCCGGAATACTTATGAGCAGGAGTAAAACGACAGACAGTCTCATCGCCATCCATATAGCTCTTTATGTGCAGACCATCATCATTGAGACTTCCGCAACCATAACAATGGGCGAATTCATCAGCATACTGGTCTTGAATGGCCTTTTCCATAATCTCCTTGTCCTCCAAGTATCATTGAATTGTTCATTTACAGTTATAAAAACCTCGCCTGTCAGGTATTGTTTGGACATGAAAAACAATACCTTCTGCTTTGGTTAACCCACTATCCCTTGATAATTCTGGGAAGGAGCATTTGATGGATAGGAGTGATTGATCTTGGGTTTTGATAATTAGCTCCGACAAAAGCCTGGATGTACTTGCGCAGGTCAGGCAAAGCGACAATTTCATCGACAAATCCATTCATCGCGCAGAACGCCGGACGGGATTTATCCCGATAATCCTTGATCATCTGGTTCATTTTCTCAAGAACCGGATCAAGACTGTTGCCAGCGGCTTCTTCCTTAACGAGTCGCCGTGCATATGAGGCGGTGGCAGCAGTCTCACCGTGCATGACATAGATCTCAGTTATCGGTGTACCAAGGGTAAAGGCATTGTTGTTATTGGCCTGCGGCCCGCACATGATGTAGTGAGCGGCAGCAGAGCCTTTGCGTAGAACAACACACATCATCGACAACTCGGTCTGCTCGATCGAGTAGACGAGAGACTGACCAAGGGAAAGCAATTCTGCCTCTTCGGCCAGATCACCGACATCAATCCCTGATGTATCCTGCAGCCAAATGATGGGCAGGTTGTCACGCCCACAGAGAGTGACGAATTCTGCCTGTTTGATCAGCCCCTCACGGTAATGTTTACCACCAACAGCAAAATAAGTTTCGTTGGCGTATTTCGGATACCCAGGGAAAAACCCCTGATTGTTACCAATGAAGGCTACGGCGAAACCATCGACCTTGCCAAGTCCGGTAAAAACCTCAGGACCATAGTCGGATCGATATTCTAGAAACTCGCTGTTATCTGTAAGGCGCGCGAGAATCTGCTTGACATCATATTGACGCTTCTGATTGACGGGAAGAATCTTATTGAGATCTTCGGCAGGAAACTTCGGAGCTGCCGGTGCAGCTACCCGAAACATGGTAGGATCATAGGCCGGCATCATCTTCATGTATCCCTTAATGCCATCCAATACCCCCTGTTCAGTATCATGAACCTCACGGAAGTATGCGGTCTTGTCAAAATGGGTTTCGACCCGACCTGGACTTTTGCTTTTGAAATTTTTCGTTGCTTCGATCAGTGACTTTGCCGCTTCCACATCGAAATGTCCTTTTGGGTTCATCCCACCAACAATACCGGCACCGCCAACAGCAATATTTGCGTCTTCGTGGGCCAACAGTATGGTCGGACTGATCCCCTGGTATCCGCCGCCGGCCGGATTTGTTCCATAGATCGCATTCAGAATGGGAACTCCCAGATGATTAAGATCTGCATGACGAAAAAAAGGAGTACCGCTCGACCGTCGACCAGCATAGACAGTCTCTTGCTCCATTAGCTTCACCCCACTGCAATTTGTCAACCAGACCAGGGGGACGTTCAGCCGTTTAGCCATATCAGTCACCATGAGAATATTCTCTGACTGACCCGATATCCATGCACCGGCCATGACCTTGTTGTCAAAGCCAATGATCACTGCCCACTTGCCGCATATTTTGCCGATGCCATTGACCACCCCGGTGCACCCCTCCTCATTGTCTTGAGGGTTGTAGAGTGTATGGAGAGGGCACCATGTACCGGCGTCAACCAAATAATCAAGACGTTCATAAATGGTCATTCCGCCGCGGTCATGAATTTTTTTGGCGGGAATGCCGGCGTTTTCAACACGCTCAACCTCTTTGGCAATAATTCGTTCCTGCTCCCTGACCGAATCAACATTTTCCAGTGTGCGTGTGATATCATCATCACTTAGAACACTCCCGATTGCGGGCATGCTCTCAAAATATGGACGTAATGGTGTTTGGTTGCGTGACATACAGATCTCCTTTTCCTTCGACTTAAAACAATAAATTCCTAATGGTTAGGCACTATCATCCGGTTTGTTTAACGGTTTGGAGCATCTCCAAGAGCAATCCCGGCAATAATCGTTTTCTGAATATTACTGGTCCCCTCGACGACACGTAGCGATTGTGCGTCGCGCAAGAAACGTTCCGCCGGAAATTCGGTGGAAAAACCATAACTGCCAAAAATTTTCATTGTCTCGCCAGCGGCATGGACAGCGGCCTCCGAGGAAAACAATTTGGCCATTGAGGTCTGGTACTGGTTGGGCATCCCCTGATCCTTCAACCAGGCGGCCTGATAAACAAGCAGCTTGGCCGCTTCATGCTCCGCTACCATATCTGCAATCTGGGATTGGATCATCTGGTAGCTGCCGATCTTCTTACCGAACTGGGTGCGCTCGTTGGCATATCCGATGGCAGCCGCAATGGCTCCGCCGCCGATACCAAGTGCACCTGAGGCACAGCTGACCCTGGTATTATTGAGCTGGTACATACAAATTTTGAAGCCCTGGCCGACTTCACCCAGAACCGAGTCTTTTGGAATCCTTGCATGGGTAAAAGCAATTTCGCCGGTTGGGGAGCAGTGGAGACCGAGCTTGGTTTCAATGGCGGCGGTGGAAATGCCTTCATTGTCCTTCAGGTTAACGATAAAACAGGTCATTCCTTTGTATTTCTTGCTCCTGTCGGTGAAGGCATAGACCAAACCCCAGTCACCTACATGGGCGTTGGAAATCCACATCTTCTGACCATTCAGTTCCCAATGGTCGCCACAATCTGTGGCCGTCGTCCCCATGCCGGCAACATCCGAACCCGAATTTGGTTCAGTGATGGCGAAAAAGCCAAAAGACTCACCTTTTACCCATGCCGGTATAAAGCGCTCTTTCTGCTCTCTGGTACCGAACTTGTTCACAGTTATTGAGGGACCGATATTCTGCATATTGAGGGGAACCCGCCATGAACCGCTTACTCTGGCTAACTGTTCACCCAGAATAACCGACTCGAAAAAACCGCAACCGTTTCCGCCGTACTCTTCAGGGAGCGCGCAGCCGAAAAAGCCGAGATCACCCATCTTTTTGACCAGTTCCGGGCGAAATGTATGGTTTGTTTCATCTTCTTTGAGGGTAGGGAGAATTTCCTTATGGGCAAAATCCCTGGCCATGTCCTGCATCATCTGCTGTTCGTCAGTTAACTTGAATTGCATCATTATCCCCTTGATATATTTATTGCGATTGCCTGCTCCAGTGTCATAACTTTGTCTTGATTAGCGTTCATCTGTCAGCTCCTTGAAAAGTGCAAAAATTCGCCACTAGCTCGATTACAAATCCATTGCAATATAGATACCAGACAGAGACTAATAATCATCTGCCTGTAATCATGACATATTTGACTACAGGTGGTTAGGTGACAAAGGAGAAGTGTATAGATATACCTACATTTTATCTTAGATGTAGGGGGCATTTATCTGGTAACTGGCTTAATGTAAACGGTTTTTTATATTTGTAGGAAAATATGGACACTGTAGGAATGTACCTACAGAGATGCTCGTACCTGCAGTCATAACAGCCTTGTCGACACTCATTTTAATCTTGTAATATCATATATATATTACAAGATATATAGATTACTATCGGCAGTGGTAAATCGCGCAGGGTGTTGGAATTATCAAGATGATTTAAAACTTCTTTTACAAATTTAAAGGGTAATATTTCTCGGCTTGCAAGCCGTAGTTACTGTCTCTGGCGAACTTTTCATCTTATTGAGCTTATCGTACAATGATGTTCGATGGATCCCTAAGATGTCTGCCGCTTTCGTTTTATTACCCTGAACAGATCGCAGAACATCTCCAATCACCTTCTTTTCCGTCTCTTCCAGTATATGTTTAAGGTTGCCCCCCGGCGAAGAATCCTTCTGCTCTTGACCTCCATCATTACAGAGACGAATCTGCTCAGGAAGATCATCAGGTAAGATCATATTTCCCTTGGCTATTATGGAGGCCTTTTCCATAACATTTCTCAGTTCCCTGACATTACCGGGCCAAGAGTAGCGTTGCATCAGTTCCAAAGCCTCTTCAGATATTCCGGAAGGACCCCAGGAAATTTCGGATTTAAGCTGCGATAGCAGATAATTCGCAATGAGAGGGATGTCCGCTGTCATTTGCCTCAGGCTTGGTGCCTGGATATTAAAAACATTGATACGGAAATAAAGGTCTATCCTGAACTTATCCTCTTTGATAAGTTCACTGAGATCACGGTTGGTAGCTGCTATGAGTCGGAAATCTACCGGTATGGTTTTTGTCCCGCCAAGTCGATCCACGGTTCGCTCCTGAAGGACCCTCAGGAGTTTGGCCTGCATTGATAATGGTAATTCGCCGATCTCATCGAGTAAAATAGTGCCACCATGGGCCATTTCGAATTTGCCCATTTTCCCCTTTGATCGTGCACCTGTGAACGCCCCGTGTTCATAGCCGAAGAGCTCGCTTTCGAAAAGTTCCGGTGGAATCGAAGCGCAGTTAACTTTGATAAAGGGTTGATCAGCCCGCTGACTCGACTGATGAATAAAATAGGCAATAATCTCCTTCCCAGTGCCCGATTCGCCGGTAATCAAAATGGTCGAAGTCGTTTTCGCCGCCAGCAGGCATTTTTCTTTTACATCCCGAATGGGAGCGGATTCACCAATGATAATATTCCCACCCTTGAGTTGATTGACCTGGTTTTGATAATATCGCAGTTGCCCATCGAGAAGTTCCACCTTGCGTTGAAGATACCAGAGCCTCGTAACTTCATTTAGCATGCCTTTACCGACGGCACCGATCAGGTTCCCTTCAAAATCCCTAAGCGGGATCCTGGAGATCAGTTGTTGACGCCCGGCAATGTGCAGCATATCCCCGATCCTGGCCTTGCCGTCTTTGAGGATTTCATGCAGGTGAGTGCCATCTACAACCTCAGTCACATGTTTTCCGATGGCGTCATCACCATCGATCCCCAGAAGTTTCTCGCTATACCGACTTATAAAAATAATTATGCCATCTGGGCCTATTACTATGGGGCACTCGTAGGGGTTGTCTATAAGCGCGTAGATGTATTCTTCACCAAGACTGCGTAGTCTTGACTTCTGGGCATCTCTCTTTTTATCGGCCATATCTCATCTTTATACCTATTAATCAATTTGTGATAAACTCGTAAAAAGGTCAC
>DEIL01000301.1:50576-61755 GCA_002352445.1 Desulfobulbaceae bacterium UBA2775 | reverse complement strand
ACTTTTTACGACGCCATCAATTTGTAATTACATCAAAATTTAGCTGTCAAGCCGAAGAACCTTGATCGATCCATCTTTTCCGACCTCATTTCAACCGATACGTCTTCAATGTAATTTTCTTTTACCGTTGGCCTCCCATTTATCCTCAGATTCAATGGAAATATCTAAAATCGCCATAGTCACCCTTGATACACAGACCAGTTGATCTTGCTGATCTATGATCCGGATCTGCCAGATCTGGGTCATACGACCAAGATGCAATGGAGAAGCGACCCCGACGACATGTCCTTCTTTTACCGATTTCACATGGTTGGCATTAATCGACAGGCCAACACAGTGTTGCTTGCTGCGGTCCAGTGTAAAAGCGGCGGCACAGGAGGCTAATGTCTCGGCAAGAAAAACCGATGCTCCACCATGCAGGATCCCTGTCGGCTGACGGGTCCTCTCATCAACAGGCATCCGGGCTTTAAGGAAATCAGGACCCGCCTCAACCATTTCTATCCCCAAATGATCTATGGCACAATTTTTCCATCGACTGGAAGCATATTCCAAAGGAGAAACGTCAAACCAAATTGAATTTTTGATCACAATTTACCTCAATTAAGACGCCAAGGATTCATCCTCCGCCTGGGATATTTTTTCCTGATCAGGATTGGCCAACCTTTGGGCCCAGAGTTGCCACCAAAGGACCATTTTTTCGCCATGTCCAACAGGAATCCACAAGCTGGTTGCTTATTTCCGGATCGGGTTGTCCAGCTTCTTCTTGCTGCCAGGAATTGTTTATCCACGAGCCTTGAACAGCCGCCGGTGCCATAGCAAGCAGCAGGGTATTCAAATGAACACACCCTTTATTACCACCAACCATCTTTCTGATTTTAGATGAAAAACCGCTGGTGATATTCATTCCTTTTATCTGATCGAGGCTGGTAACCATAGCCGGGCAATCATCACGTGGAACCCGGGGCAAAGACACGGCCACATCTTTGATCGTCATGGTCTTGGTGTCAATCAACAACTCAATTTTCATATGGTGGTAGATTCCTGGCTCCACTCGCTCACCCACATGGTTGATATAGCCAACATATCGTTGTTCTTTCAGCTCTCCAACCAAAAGAACATGTTCGGCATTCCAGGCATAAGTCGATATATCGATATTGCGGTTATGAATATTCTCTTTGCTGCATTGATCCAGAAAACTCATTTTGTCGTTCCAATTTTTTTTTACGGTTATATCCAGATGGCGGTAGTGATCATTCTGACTCTGTCAGTTTTTAAAAAACGTAACTTAATAGTCCATTGTCCAAAATTCAACACGAAGCGTCACTAAGAGGCTGCCCGAGAATGCCCTTTTGCCCAAACTCTTCGTTATTATCAAAAAAATATGCTCGGAGGTAAGTGCAGACTCCGATATCAACTATTCCGAGGATTATTTTTTCCAAATAACGCGGAGAACGGGCCGGTAAGCGAGTTTGCGAGACTCCGAGGAGACAGGAAGTCAACAGACTCATATATAGACATACCAGGGGTATCATATGACACCCACAGAATGTCTGAAGAATTAACTGCAGATGGAGAACCATATGGCCGTGGCCAAAACTGTTGCCAACTGCCGTGAGTACCACTTCCGATGGACCGATTTTTTGTTTGACAAATATAACAGCTTGATTGTAACTATAAAACAGCTATTATGCATTCATTATTTCAACAAACAGGCCAGGAGGTTCTCGGAGAATAGCCATTTTTTCTCAAATCGAGGCATTTCCGAAAAACATACGCAGTCATATAGTTGATATTACGAGCATTACTTTTCCTAAATAACAAAGGATTGAGGGAAAAGGGTATTCGAAAAGAGATGAGCTTTATTTATTCCGGACATCGCCGCCCGGGAGTGCTGTAACTGTAAAGAGTGCTTTCCGCCGTACCCGACAGGGGTGCTGCAGGCTGCTTTTTTGTGGACTCGGCTACCCAACCCGCTCATGAATCCAACCCGACCAATAGGAATTTCGTATGATCGATATTATAGAAGCTCAACAGCTGATTCTGGAAGCAACTCCTATCCTGGGACAAGAAAGCGTGCCCCTTCTCGATTCACTGAGACGCGTATTGGCCAGGGATATTGTTGCCACAGAGGACTGCCCTGCATCAAATATCTCTACAAAGGATGGCTATGCACTACGCTATTCTTCCCTCCTGGGAGCTTCTGCAAAAAGCCCAGTGCATCTTAAAATCATCGGGGAATCGGCCGCCGGAAAACCTAGCAGTGTAACGGTGGAAGCAGGTGAAGCGGTTCGAATCATGACCGGCGGCATGGTGCCTGAAGGAGCAGATACGGTCGTAGTCCTGGAGGTCGCCACCGAAGACCGCAGTTTTGTAATCTGCGTCAACGATTCGAATCAGGGGAGCAATATTCGTTTTCAAGGAGAATCAATAAAGAAAGGAGCCGTTGTCTTGCACGCGGGCCTTGTTGTCAGCCCCTTGGATGTTGGCGCATTGGCGTCTCTGAGGCGTGCCTATGTCTCTGTTCATCGAAAACCCCTTGTGGCGATTCTTACGACGGGAGATGAACTCACGGACTTTCATGAACTGTTCTCGCCATGGAAGACCATGAGCTCGAACCTCTATTCCCTGGCGGCACAGGTGCTGGAATCCGGGGCGACTCCGCTTTGCATCGGTATCGTCAAAGACGAACTGAAGACCCTGCAATCGCATCTGTCCGAGGCACTCCGTGCGGATGTCATTATCACCTCCGGAGGCATGTCCAAGGGAAAGTATGATCTAGTCCAGGAGACCTTCGCCTCGTTGGGGATGGACATGAAGCTTTCACCCCTCCTCGGGAAACCCGGGAAGCCATCAATATTCGGTAAAATCGGCGACAATCTCGTTTTCGGACTACCGGGTAGCCCCACGGCCGCGATGATCTCCTTTGAGGAGTTCATAAAACCGGCTCTTCTCAAAATGATGGGTCATTCAAATGCCCCCAAAGAACCCATGTCCGTCAAGAAGGAAACGGATGCAACCCATTTGCCTTAAATGACAAATTCGATCGTGGGCGAATGTGATACGGGGGGAAGACAGGGTCTCCCTGATTCCGTTGAAAATGCCCACACCATTATCATATCATTCAATACCCGCTGGTTGTGTTTGTATATACGTTGCATTCTCGAACTCATCATATGCACCGATTATGCTACAGGGACTGCGGACACCTATTTAGACCCAGGCTGCATTTCATGAATGGAAATAAATAAAAAATTTTAGCAGACTTGATGCTCAGCCCTCAGGATGCGTTTGAGGATCTTGCCGGTCGCGCTCTTAGGCAATTCATCCACCAGATACACTTTGCTGGGAACTTTGTAGGCGGCCATATTCTCACGGCAGTAGGCGATAATCTCCTCACTGGTCGATTGTGCACCGTCTTTAAGAATGATGGAGGCGCAAACGGCCTCACCTTTTTCCGGGTGAGGGATGCCGTAGACGGCAAGCTCTTTGATTGCCGGATGACGATAGAGGTAGTGTTCGACCTCGGCGGGCCAAATTTTGAAACCGGCCGCATTAATCATGTCCTTGACGCGGTCCACGATGTAGACGTAGCCATCTTCGTCCTTCTTCCCGATATCGCCCGAGTGAAGCCAGCCATTGCGCAAGGCGTTGGCGGTATCTTCGGGTTTATCCCAGTAGCCTTTCATAACACCGGGGCCCTTGATACAGATTTCACCCCATTCTTCCGGTTCGACCTCAGCATCGACTTCGTTCATGATCTTGATTTCAAAGTTTTCGCAGGGAGTTCCTATACTTCCGAATTTGTGGCAGTAATCATGATTGTAGCATGCAAAGGGGGAAGATTCGGTGAGGCCGTAACCTTCATAGATGGTGCGCCCGAAGCGTTCCTTCCACTTGATGGAAATCTCTTCGGGCATCGTGGCTGCAGCAGAGAAATCATAGCGGATGGACGAAAGATCGTACCCCGAGAGTTCCATGTTAAGCAGATTGATAAAAATGGTCGGTACGGCGAAAAACATGGTCACACGATTCTTCTCAAAGGATTTCAGCACTTCGTCGGGAACGAAACGGCGGTACAGGATCAGGGTCGAGCAGGTGTTGAAGGTTCCGTTCATGATGAAGTTTTGCCCGAATACATGAAAAAGCGGCAAAAACAAAGACATACAATCTTGGGCGGTGAACCCAGCATGGTGAGCGGCGGCCCAGGAATTGGAGACCACGTTGCCATGCGAGAGGGTCGCTCCCTTGGGAAATCCAGTGGTCCCCGATGTATAAAGAATGACGGCGCTTTCTTCACGATCCAGATCAGCGGCCTTAAGCGCCTCGGGCGCTTCTCCGACCCAGACGTCGATGGTTGGATTGCCCTGCGCATCACCTTCACAGATAAGAACATGTTGCAGGTCGGGATAGTCTTCGCGCTTCACGAATGGTAGCAACTCCCCCACGGTGCAAAGCAGAATGGAGCCGGAGTCATTGAGCATATATTTGAGCTCGGCCGATTTGAGCATCGGATTGATCGACACGGCGATAGCACCAACCTTCAGGGAGGCAACGTAACATACGATGAATTCAGGAATGTTCGGCAGATACAGGGCAATCCGATCACCTTGTTGAACACCCTTTTTCTTCATGGCTGATGCCAGTCGGCTCGCTTGTTGGTCTAATTGACCATAGGTGATTTCACGGTCTTCAAAAATGATCGCCGGTTTGTCCGGAAAAATTCTTGCAGCCTGTTCAACATTCTGAGTTATGTTCATTCTGCACCTCCTTTGAGTTTGAGATAATGAAGGAAGAACTCTTGTTACATTGGATATTTGATTTGGCCCGAGCAATGAAAAAAGCTCCTATTTTAGTCATAGCACAGAGTCGGGTGAAATCCACCTGCTCTCTGTCCATAATGTGATAGGCACCGGGGTCGACAGGAAAGATATCAAACGAGTTGACATTGTGGAGCTTTCCGTCGGATATGTCTTTAAATGTTGTAATATTACCAACTAACCGAACAGATCGGAACTTTTTTAAATTCCTTGGATAAGTGCCATGGAGCGTTACTAAGCACATAATTTCAAATACACTCCTCAATTTCCCGGAGTCGGAGTTTATGCCCTGGTATTTAAGGGTGCTTACCTGTTTTTTGTTACAGAAGTTCTGGAGTAAGGTACTAATAAGTTACATATTAGCTAACATAAGGATACATTTTAGCCAATGTGTATCCTCTCGCATAGGACAAGTCAACTCTTTTAAAGTGCCGCTTGGCAAGAGGAAGAACTTTATAAACTACAGGTCGCCATACTGACTTGGCTCAACGGTGACCTGCTGTTTCTGGATTATTTTCTAACCTGACAAGTCGGAATTGTTTTTAGTATGACTGGATAAGTACCATGGTGCTTTCATAGGTACATAATTTCAAAATATACTCCTTGGCTTCTTGTTTTTCATGACAGGCTTTCTGAGGTAAACTACTAATAGCGGTTCTGCGTGGCAAAGGGAGCAACACTTGTGGTGAAATTTTTTCTGTGCTTGACATTGATATGGCTTCAATGTAATTATCCTTATGCATGAGCTATATTGTGGCTAATATGTGGCTATTGATGATTCGAATTATGGAAATCGTGAACGTCATAATCGCATATCGAGAGTGAAGACAGTATTCCTTGTCTGAAGCGCTTCGTAATGTTATTGTGGCTGAGATTTACTTGGGTTGTTTTTTTTGTGTTGTTGAGGATTAGACATGGCTTATCGCCATACTAAGATGGCGTAGGCCCACCCACCCACCACTTAAAAGAGGTGTCCGATGAAGAGAACATTCGTCCCGTCCCTGCTCGTTCTGTTTATTGTCAGTATGCTTGCCAGTCCTCTGTTGGCTGCGGAAAAGAAAAAAGATCCGCTGGCCAACTGGAAGACAAAATTTGATTATTCGAAAGCTGAATATACCTATATTTTGTCGAACATTTCTCATCCGGTTATTCAAGGAGTAGCGAACGGTTACAACATTCGCGACTCGCTCTGGGAAAAATCAAACGGCCGTATCTATGTCGATTACCGGCCACTGGCGCAACTCGGCGGTGAGAAGGATGTCATCTCCAAGCTGAAGATCGGTGCGATCCAGGGGATGCTGGCATCATCAGTTGCCTCGGCTAACATTGCCGACAAACTTGGCATCGTCAACCTGCCCTACGTCGTCGACACCTATGACAAGCTTGAGCAGTTCCGCAGCAACCCGGAACTTTGGGGTCCATACAGCAAGAGTGCCATGTCCGCAGGCCTGATGGTGACCGACATTGTCAACTACGGCCAGTACGGTTGGGCGACCACGACTCCGGTGCGCAACCTTGCCGATGCAAAAGCGGTTAATTTCAGGATCGCCGAGGCCCCGGTCAACATCGACGTGTACAAAGGCTGGAACCTCAAATTTACGGTCATGCCTTGGCCGGATGTCCCCCAGGCACTACAGACCGGGGTTATTAATGGCCTCGACCATACCGCAATCGTCTGCAATATCACCAAAAAGTTCACCATCGCCAAATACTTTACCGAGTTGAACTATGCACAGGGGCTTTTTGTCCATCTGGTTAACAAGCGCTGGTTCGATAAACTGCCGATGGATCTGCAAAAAATCTTCCTTGACGTCATCGCGGAAGAGAGCGCCAAGACCCGCGGTCTAACTAGAGAACAGCAAGATGCTCAGATTGCCAAAGCCAAGGAGGCAGGCGTTGAATTCTACCAGCTTTCAGTGGCGGACAAAGCAACTCTGGTGAAAGAAGCCGCTCCGGTTTACTCCTCATGGGGTAAAAAAATCGGTACCGACTACCTGGCAAAAGTTCAAAGCACACTGAAATAGAAATCATTAAATCATCTCTATTGATATGAGCCGGGGAGCCCTGCTCCCCGGCTTTTTTATTCTCAGGGTCAAGGCACATGCTGAAAAAAATAATTCAAACCATTGATCGCGCCTTTTTAATCGTCGAGAATTGGTCCCTTTTGCTTGCGGTCTGTATCGCCCTGGTTGTCGCCATGGCCAATGTCCTGCTGCGCAAACTGACCAACGATTTCAACCTCTATTGGTCGGATGAAGTGGTTCGAAAAACCATCTATTTCTCAACTTATATTGGCTGCCTCGTCGCGGTTCGTCGCCGCTCTCTGATTCGCATCGATGCACTGCCACAAATGATTCCCCAACTTAAAAAATACTTGGACATGTTTGCCCACACCGCCACCCTGATTTTTGCCGGAACTCTGGTTTTTCTGGGCTCGAAGATGATGATCATGATGTATGAAGATGAATACGCTCGAACCAGCAGCCTGCAAATCCCTGAATGGATATTCTATGCCGTATTGCCAGTCATGGGAGCGATGATGTTTTTCCGCACCCTGCTTGTCATGTACGAAGACTTGAAGGATGGGGTGCTACCAGCCAAGGACCGCTCACCTTGATCCTGCCTGAATTGCCTTAATAATTTTTATGGACTCCAACTATTTAATTATCCTGTTCATGCTACTTGGCTTGCTCGCTACGACCGTGCCTGTCTTCATGGCGTTGTTCTTTACCGGAACCGTCGGGCTGGTGTTCATGCTCGGCATTGACGCGCAGATTGTTATAGAAGTGCTCTACCGCAGTATGGATAAGTTTGCCCTGGTGGTAGTGCTTTTCTTCATCCTCTGCGGCAACATCATGACCACCGGCTCGATTGTTCACAAACTGATTAAAACGGCCAATGTTATGGTCGGCTTTCTGCCCGGCGGGTTGGCGATGGCTGGCGTATTAGCCTGCGGCTTCTTTGGTGCGATATCCGGATCGACGGTCGCCACCGTTGTCGCCATTGGCGGCTTCATGATTCCGGCATTAATCGAAAATGGCTACGATGAGAAATTTTCCGTCGGCATCATGACCACCGCCCCCAATCTGGGAATCATCATTCCGCCATCAATCGCTATGATCCTCTATGCCATGGTCAGTAACGATCAGATTGAGGCTCTGTTTTTGACCGGCTTCATACCGGGCATCATGATCATGTTCATGACGAGCCTGTACGCCTACTTTTATTGTAAAAAAAGAAACTACGAAACTCTGAACAAACCGAGTTTCAAGGAGATCGTTGCGGTTCTCAAAGAGAGCTTCTGGGCTCTGTGCCTGCCGGTACTCATCTTCGGCGGCATCTATTCGGGTGTATTTACCGCGAATGAAGCAGCTGTCGTGGCCTGTTTTTATGCGTTTATTGTCGAGCTTTTCATTCACAAAGACATGAAAATCAAGGACATCCAACAGATCATTATCTCCTCAGCAGTCACCTCTGCGACCCTTCTTATAATCGTCGCCGGGGCATCAGTGTTCGGCGAGTATCTGACCTTTGAGCAGATTCCAGACAAAATCGCCACGGCTGTGATTAGCCAAATCTCGTCACCCTGGGTTTTTTTGCTGGCCGTCAACATCATGCTACTGGTCGTCGGAATGTTCATGGATATCATCTCGGCAACCCTGATCCTGACGCCGATTTTCTTGCCACTGCTTGCTTCTTTCGGTATTGACACCATGCATTTCGGCCTGCTGATGACCATCAACCTGGGGATCGGCTATTGTACTCCACCCTTGGGCGTCAGTCTCTATATCTCCGGCGCTGTGGCTGGTAAAAACCTGGTTTACGTCTCGAAGGCGGTACTACCTTTTCTGATAATTCAGACTGCAATTCTGCTGATACTGACCTATTGGCCCGATCTGGTCCTCTTCTTACCACGTCTGGTTTATGGTGGATAGTTTTCTGACTGTGCAAGGTATTACCCTAAGGATACTGATTATTCTTGGGCCCGAATACAGGTGGTTGCCATAGATATGTCGCTGGCCTATGTTTCCACGATTTTTAAAAATCTGCCCAAAGCAACCATTATAGCTCACTTGCCACCGCCTATTATCTGAATAAGGATCTCAGAAAATTATGGTTTCAGAAAAACAAAACTATGGATTACGTGACATGAGTTTATTCAAACTAAAAATTCTTGGACTTCATTAAACAAAGTATGCGTTTATCGGATTAACCAAAAAGATAATCAGGAGACAATATGAAACAATTAACGAAAATTGGTGTCATTGGCGCCGGAAACATGGGCAGCGGAATTGTCCAAAAAATTGCCCAGGAAGGGCTTTCCGTTGTCATGATCGACACCCAAGAAATATTTGTACAAAAAGGCCTTGCAAACATCAAGTCACTGCTTCAGGCAGGGGTTGAACGGAGAATATTTTCGCCTGCCCAAATGGCAGCAACTCTTTCCAGGATCACTGCAACAGTTGATTTCAATCAGGTTGCAGACGCTGATCTGATCATAGAAGCAGTTTTTGAAGATAAGGGTGTTAAGACAGCTCTTTTTCAACAGCTCGATGCCATTTGCGACGAACACACCATTCTTGCCACCAATACCTCAAGCTTCTATGTTCGAGAATTCGCTGAGAAAATCAATCGACCAGACCGATTTGTCGGGCTTCATTATTTTTACCACCCAGCAAAAAACCGTCTGCTTGAAGTGATCCCCCATCAGGGAACAAGTCCAGCAACTGTGGAAATAGCCAAGATGTTTGCAAAACTTCACGGCAAGACAGCTATTACAGTCAAGGACGCACCGGGCTTTGCCGTTAACCGATTTTTCGTACCATTCTTAAACGAAGCGACACGAATGCTCGAAGAAAACCTCGCTAATATTCCTACTATCGAAGCAGCTGCCAAGCGCGCCTTCAAAATCGGCATGGGGGCATTTGAATTGATGAATGTTACCGGCATTCCCATTGCAGTTCATTCTGCTGACACCCTTGGCCGGGAACTAGGACCATTTTATGCCACCTCCGTGACTCTTCGAAAGCAAATGGAAAAAAAGGAAAATTGGGATCTTTCAGGTCAGGTTGATGAATCGAAACTGGAAAAGATTGAGGACAGATTCCTAGGCATTTGTTTAGGTGTTGCGGCTGCTTTAGTAGATGAAGGAGTGGCTTCTGTTGAAGATACGGATCTGGGTGCAAAAATTGGGTTGAGATGGGTGAAAGGCCCATTTGAAATCATGAATCGAATCGGAATTACCAAAACGTATCAGGTAGTTGAGGCTGTTGCCCTGAAATATGCTGATTTCGCGATCCCTGAAATTCTGAAAAAACACAAACAGACCGGTAAACCATTTGATTTTCGATGGGTTGATATGCAGGCCAAAGATCAGGTTGCATATATCACCATCAACCGTCCGGAGGCGATGAACGCCCTGAATGAAGCGGTTGTTCGGCAGCTTGAAGAAAGATTCTCTGAGGCGGAAAGCAATCCAGATATCAAAGGTATTGTCATTCAAGGGGCAGGCAAAGCCTTCGTGGCTGGTGCTGATATTCGCTATTTCATCCAGAATATTAAGAATGATCGCATCGACGATATAGTGGCATTTACCAAAGGCGGGCATGAACTTCTGCTCCGTATCGAAAATTCAACCAAACGAACCATAGCTGTACTGGATGGACTTTCTCTCGGCGGTGGCAGTGAACTGGCTTTAGCTTGTCAAACAATTGTTGCGACTTCAGCCGGTTCGATGGGGTTTCCGGAAACGGCAATCGGTATTATCCCCGGTCTTGGCGGCATGCTTCGGACAGCCCGTCAGATCGGAACGGAGCTGGCAAAATATTACGTTTTCACAGGTAGGACAATCAGCGCCCAAGACGCATATGACCTTGGTATTGTATCAAAAATAATAAATCCCCAGGATCTTGAAAAGACTATTCTGGAAATTTGTAACGGACCAATACCGGATAAATACAGGTCAAGAAAACTGCCGGAACGGTTTGCAGAATTGGCCAAAGTTTGCTCGCCGGATAATGTCAAGGCCCTCCTGGCTGGTTTAAAAACTGAGGGGATATCCGCTGACCTGGCAGAGAAGACTCTGAAGATTATCTCCCGCAAAGCACCTTTGGCTCTGTTGAAGGCTGACGAGCTTATAGATGCTCAGCAGAAAGTAACAATACCAGAAGCCATAGATCTAGAGCTCGGCGAGCTTAACTATATATTCTCTACAGAGGATGCCCTTGCCGGTCTTTCGTCGGTTGGAGGTAAGCCTCCTCAGTATCAGGGTAAGTAGCACCAATTTGAGGTTTTTACGAGATTATCAATATATGATGAACTCGTAAAAAGGTCGATTGCCGCTATAGATGGCTAAGTTAAAA
>DEIL01000301.1:0-50511 GCA_002352445.1 Desulfobulbaceae bacterium UBA2775 | reverse complement strand
CTTTTTACGACGCCATCAATATATATCAAATCTAAAAAGGAGACATAACAATATGTTAAGCAAAGCATTTATCCCTTACAAAGGGTACTACAGCTCCCCATTCTCCCGTTGGCAAAGCAGTATGGCAAATGAAAATTCCATTGTCCTTGGATCAAACACTGCTAAGCGTTGGCTAACCTCAAAACAATGGGATCCAAAGATGTTCGATTACCTTATCCTGGGAATTACTATCGGACAGCCGAAGATGTTTTATGGAGGTCCTTGGTCTGCAGCTCTGATTGGTGCTGAGAATATTCCTGGATTAATGGTTAGTCAGGCTTGTTCCACATCGACTGTCGGTATTTTTCAAGCTGCAATGGGTATTGAAACTGGTTTTTGCAAAAATGCTTATACGTTGTTCGCCGATCGCTGTTCAAATGGCCCGCATACCATCTGGCCGAATCCGATGGGGCCAGGAGGTGAGGTTATTTCTGAAAACTGGATGATGGAACATTTCAATTATGATCCATGGGGTGGTGCGTCAATGATTCAGACTGCCGAGAATGTTGCCTCTTTGAGTGGAGTGACCCGTGAAGAGTGTGATCAGTTAGCATTACGCCGATATATACAGTACACCGATGCATTAGCGAACGATAGAGCCTTTCAAAAAAGGTACATGTTTCCTGTGGAAGTTCAACTGAGCAAGAAAAAGACCTTGGTAATTGAAACTGATGAGGGCATCGCAGAAACAACAGCTGTCGGCCTTGCGCGATTAAGGCCTGTTTTAGCTGATGGAGCGCATACATTTGGTTCCCAGACTCATCCGGCGGATGGCAACTGCGGATTGATCGTTACTACTCAGCAGAATGCCAAAGAATTAAGCAGCGATCCAAATATTGAAATTCAGATAGTATCCTACGGCTACTCAAGGGTGGAAAAAGCTCATATGGCGAAGGCACCAGTACCTGCAGCTAAGATGGCTCTGGATAAAGCGGGTCTGAAAGTGAGCGATATATCCGTCATTAAAACTCATAATCCATTTGCAGCTAATGACATCTATATGGCCAAAGAGATGAATCTTGATGTAAATAATTTTAATAATTACGGAAGTTCATTGGTTTTTGGCCATCCACAAGCACCTACGGCAGGAAGATCTATCATCGAAGCTATTGAAGAGTCCGTCATGAAGGGAGGCGGTTATATCCTTTTCACTGGTTGTGCAGCTGGTGATACCGGTGCTGCTATAGTCTTGAAAGTGAAATAAGAGCGTATTTTTTAATTATATGGAAAAACTACCAAAAGGCGGAAGTTTTCTCTTCGAGGCAACAGCTCCCCAAAATATTTTCACACTTGAGGATTTTGATGACGAGCATAAGTTAATTGCGGAAACAGTGACACATTTTTTAGCTGAAAATGTTTTTTCGAGAATGGAGGAAATAGACGCAAAAAAAGAAGGACTGATGCGTGAGCTACTTGTTGAAGCAGGAAAATTCGGATTGCTGGGAGCTGATATTCCAGAACAGTATGATGGTTCGGAAACAGATGAGATTTGCACAACTATCATTGCCGAGAAGGTTGGTGCTACAGGCTCCTTTGCAATAGCCCATGGTGGTCATACCGGCATCGGCAGTCTGCCCATTGTTTATTTCGGTAATGAAGCTCAGAAAGCAGCCTATCTTCCATCAATAGTGACTGCCGATAAGGTTTCGGCGTATGCCTTGACTGAACCAGGTTCCGGATCGGACGCCCTGTCGGTAACATCCAAGGCAGTACTCAGTTCTGATGGCAAACACTATATTCTCAACGGCAGTAAGACATTTATCTCCAATGCTGGCATGGCAGACATATTTATTGTTTATGCTAAAATTGATGGAGATAAATTCAGTGCTTTTATTGTTGGTGGGCATTCTGAAGGATTAACAACAGGAGCTGAAGAGCATAAAATGGGGATCAGGGGATCCTCAACCCGCAGTGTATTTTTTGATAATGTCAACGTGCCGGTAGAAAACCTGTTATACGAAGCAGGCAAGGGACATGTGGTTGCTTTCAATATTCTCAACATCGGCCGGCACAAGATTGCTGCCAATGCGGTAGGTGCAGCGAAACTCGCCCTGGACGAATCAGCTCGTTATGCTAATGAACGTAAACAGTTCAAGGTTCCGATCGCCCAGTTCGGGCTCATCAAGGAAAAGCTTGCCGAGATGGCTATTCGCACTTTTGCCGCCGAAAGTGCCGTTTACCGAACCGGAGGCCTGCTGAACAACATGATGCATAGTCTTGATCGGAGCGGACCGGATGGGGGACGGGTTACTGCCAAGGGAATTGAAGAGTACGCCCTCGAGTGCTCGATGGAAAAGGTATTCGCCAGCGAGGCAGAAGCATTCGTAGTTGATGAGGGTGTGCAGATTCACGGCGGTTATGGTTACATCGCCGAGTATCCCATCGAGAGATTGTATAGAGATGCGCGAGTCAGAAGGATTTTCGAAGGAACTAATGAAATCAACAGAAATCTGATTTCCACCACTCTTATTCGCAGGGCTGCCAAGGGAGCAATACCCTTGATGGATGCCGTCAGGTTAGTTAGATCGCAATTGTCGGTCGGTTTCCCATTGCGAAAAAATGCAGGTGATCTTGTACAGGCGACAAAGGATGTCTTTATGTTCATTCTAGGGATTGCAACCGACACCTTTGGCGACGAATTGCTCAAGCAACAGGAAATCCTTGGACGTCTGGCTGACATCGCTATATTTGCCTATGTAATGGAAAGCGCCTGGTGTCGAGCACAAAAGGCGGTAACTAATGGTCAAAGTGGTGCAAAACATAAGGACAACATGGCCAACGCCTTCATTTACACTACAGTGGAAAAAGTCATATTGGCCGCCAAAGAAACCCTGCCAAACCTTAAAGTAGGTGACGAACTGGTTAAAATGCAGACAAATTTAGCCATGCTCCTTCAGTATACTCCAATCGACACAATTGCCCTTAGACGAGAGATTGCTGGAAAAATATCAGAAGCTGGCAAATATGTTGGCTAGGAGCTTGTCCGAGAATGAACATTTTTATTCAAATCGAGGTGTTACGGAAAAATAAGCGCAGCCATATAGACGATATTGCGAGCATTATTTTTACGGAAATAACGAAGAATTGGGCAAAAATGTATTCTCGGACAAGTTCCTAGGAGCTTAGTGGTAAGAAGTCGTTTTTAATTTTGTCCGTTTTGGCTTAATATTATAAACAAACAGTAGATACACAATGTTCACAGCAATTCAAAGAATTCGCGTCGAATGGGCACACTGTGATCCAGCAGGTATTATCTTCAATCCGCATTATTACATCTGGATGGATGGCGGAACGCACTCAATGCTTCAGGCCGCCGGATTTGATTTACCGCTCAAGATTCATGAAGACAAGCTTTTCAGAGGATTCCCCCTGGTGGCCAGTAATATGGCGTTTAAAAAACCCTTGTACTATGGCAACATAACAGAACTTACCTCTAAAGTAGAAAAATTCGGAAATACCTCGTTTGTTGTAGCTCATGAATTCAGGCAGGGAGATGATCCAGATCCGGTTGCCGTCGGTAATGAAGTCAGGGTTTGGGCTTACTCGGATCAGGTTGACCCTGCAATAATGGCGGCGCAGAGAGTACCTGAAGATATCAGGGCTATGTTATCGGTCAATCAGACTGTGGATACTACGGTAAAGTAGCTTGCTCACCCGTTGGCAACCGCCGTCAGTACCGTTCCCGATGGACCATTTTTTTGATTGACAAATATGACAGCTTTAATGTAACTATATTTTAGCTACTATGTATTCATTATGTCAACAAGCAGGCTTGAGCTATACATAGAACTTATCGATTTTTGTAACTTTGGCTGTATACTTACAAGGGCTATACAATGAAAAACCAGATCCTTTCAGGAAATGAGGCGGTCGCGCTGGGTGCATTTCAGACCGGTGTTAAGGTGGCAAGCGCCTATCCGGGAACACCAAGCACAGAAATATTGCAGAATTTTGCAACTTATAAGGACGTTTATGCAGAATGGGCGCCCAACGAAAAGGTAGCGCTTGAAGTGGCGATCGGGTCCGCTATGACCGGTGTTCGAACACTGTTTACTACCAAGCATGTGGGACTGAACGTGGCGGCGGACCCGCTGATGACCCTTGCCTATACCGGCATTCCCGGGGGTCTCTTGATAGTATGCGCAGATGACCCGGGTATGCACAGTTCCCAAAATGAGCAGGATAACCGCTTTTATGCCAAGTTCGCCAAAATCCCCATGCTTGAGCCCAGTGACAGCCAGGAGGCCATGGAAATGGTCGAAGAAGGGCTGCTTCTGTCCGAGAAGTATGATTGCCCCACCATGTTGCGTATGACCACCCGGGTTTGTCATTCCAAGAGCATTGTCCAGATTGATGCGGGCAATCAAGCGGCCATACCGGTTGCGGAAGGATTTAAGCGTGACCTGAAGAAATTCGTCATGATTCCGGCGTTTGCCAAATTGAGGCATCCCCTTGTCCTTGAAAGGGAAGCAAAACTAGAGGACATTACTGAAACAACGGCGTTTAACAGAATCGAATGGAATGATAACAAGATTGGCATTATCACCAGTGGAATAACTTACCAGTATGTAAGTGAAATCATGCCAGATGCATCGATTCTCAAGCTGGGAATGACTTTTCCGCTGCCAAAAAAGAAGATAAAAGAATTTGCCGACAAGGTTGACCGTCTCTTCGTGGTGGAAGAACTAGAACCGTACATCGAAGATGAAATCCGAATCATGGGACTGGCCGTCGAAGGCAAGGCTTTTTTCCCAAAGTTGGATGAATTGTCTCCGGATGTCGTGGCCGATGGCTTTGCAGAAGCCGGTGTATTACCTTACGATCTCCCGCCAGTCCAAGAAATAGCACCGGGAGGTGATATGCCTCGGCCGCCGCTGCTTTGTGCCGGCTGTCCCCACAGAGGCTTGCTTTATTCCTTGAATAAGATGAAGGCCATCGTTCACGGCGATATTGGCTGCTCCACCTTGAGTGTGTTGCCGCCCTTGCAAAGCATCGATTCCACACTTTGCATGGGGGCGAGCATCAGTATGGCCCATGGCACTGTAAAAGCCATGGCCGGACTGGAAGACAAACGACCGGTATTTGCCGCCCTCGGCGACTCCACTTTCTTTCACTCCGGCATCACCAGCCTGATGGATGTCATCTACAACAAAGGTAACGTCAATGTGGTTATCATGGACAACCGCATCACCGCCATGACCGGGGGGCAGCAGAATCCTGGCACCGGACATACCCTTCAGATGGAGGAAACTTACGCCGTCGACATCATAGAGATTGTCCGTGCACTGGGATGCAGGCGCGCCAGAGAAATCGATCCCTTTGATATGGAAGGGACCATGGCTGCGTTGAAGGAGGAAATCGCCCATGACGGACCGTCTGTGCTGGTCACAAAGCGTCCCTGTGTCCAATTGTTTCGCCAGGACCCGCTAGCGGTACGAACTGTGGACACAGATGCCTGCATCGGTTGTAAACGCTGCCTCAAGCTGGGCTGTCCATCCATCTCCCAGGGAGACATCATTCCTGATGAAGCGAATAAAAAAGAGCGTCGCTACTCTAACATCGATGCGGCGACATGTTACGGATGTGCCCTTTGCGAGCAGGTATGCACATCGAATGCAATTGTTTATGTGGCACAATGATATGGCCAGCGGTTATCCCTCCAAAAGGTGAAAAAAATGACCCGGGAAAATACTAAGAAAACAGTCAATGTGCTGGTTGTCGGTACCGGTGGACAGGGCGTGATAACGGCCAGTGAAATTTTATCGGACGTGGCCATGCGCAGCGGATTTGACGCCAAGAAAAGTGAAATCCACGGCATGTCCCAGCGGGGCGGCGTGGTGACCAGCCATGTGCGCTATAGTGAAAATGTTGCCTCGCCTATTATTATGGAGGGCGAGGCGGACATTCTGCTTTCTTTTGAACTGTCGGAAACGCTGCGGTGGCTTCATTTTTTAAGGCCCTCTGGACGGGTAATTACCAGCCTCCAGAAAATAATACCGCCAGCGGTATATGCCGGCATGGGAAGTTATCCTGAAGAGGCCCAAACAGTTATCAAACAACGAATCACCGATCCCATTTTTGTGGATGCGCTGCCCATGGCTGAAGAACTCGGCAACCCCAGACTGGTGAACACCATTTTACTGGGTATCGCCTCAGCCATGCTGGATCTCCCTGTTGATACGTGGGAAGCGGTGATTGTCGAGCGTGTGCCACCAAAATTTACGGAATTGAATCTGGTGGCATTTGATAGAGGACGCAATATTACATAGTCGCTATCATAAACATCAATATTCCCTATTTAACTAACCCGATAACAACCATAGGTTCAGAACCAATTAATTTTTCAAAAAACACTGGAAAGAGGCGTTGCGATGAAACTCAAACAAATAGTTATTTCAATCGAAAACTCTCCGACTCGCCTGTACGATGTCTTAAAGGCGATGGGCGATGCCGGTATTAACCTGCGAGCCCTGAATCTAGTCGACACAGGTGCGTTCGGCCAGCTTCGTCTGTTGGTATCCGATACTGCCCTAGCACGGCAAATACTGATGGAGATGAGCATTCCTGCATTTGTCAATGAGGTGGTTGCAACGGAAATACCTGACGAACCAGGCAGTCTATCTATTGTAATGCTGCCGTTGTTGAAGGCCGGAATACGTATTGAGACCATGTATGCATATATAGGAGCCTCTGTTAAAAGTGCCGTTATGATTTTTTGCTTTTCTGACAATGACAAGGCTATCGATGTGCTGCAGGAAAATGGATTAAGAATTTTGGACGCGACGATATTTGATATCCTCGAATAAAATCGACAAGAACAACTCAAAGAGGTTCTCATGGGTAAATCAAATCAAAATCATCCTTGGCATTATGGCATTATTGGCGCCGGACCGGTTGGGTGCATTGTGGCAGCATTTCTTGCCCGAGGTGGGCACAAAGTAACCCTTTGTGACATCGCCCCCGAACTGGTTGACACCGCTAGAGACAGGGGAATTATTATTGAAGGCGCGGAACGCCTCGAACAGAAAATACCTGATACATGTAATACTATTGAAGATCTGATCGCCGCCGATCCGAATGCCATTTTTATCTGTGTTAAGGCCCAGGCGTTGCCGCTCATCTCATCGGCACTGGGGGATTTATCCAAGAAAGAAACTTTTGTCGTCAGCTGGCAAAACGGTATTGATACGGAATACGCAATCGCAAATGTGCTCGGCAAAAAGGCGGTAATGCGGGCCGTCGTAAACTGGGGATGTGGATTTTTGGGCCCGGCACATGTCACTATGGCATTCCATCATCCACCCCACTATATTCAAGAACTCGACCCTGCAGCCAAGGAAGCTGCCATACATATCGCTAATGACCTTTCAAGCAGTGGGCTTCACACCGACCATACTGACCAGGTGGTTTCCATGGTCTGGCGAAAGACTATTATGAATGCATCCATGAACCCTGTGTGTGCGACCACCGGTCTGACCATGGCCCAGGCCATGGGCGATCCAATGACCTTCAGCGTCATTGATGCGTTAATCAAGGAATGCCTTGCCGTGGCACGGGCCAACGAAATCTTTGTGGGGTGGGACTACTACCAGAATGCATTGGACTACTTGAAAAATGCAGGCCACCACAAACCATCAATGCTGATGGATATTGAAGCCGACCGGCGAACCGAGATCGATTATATCAATGGAAAATTCGTTGAATACGGCACGCAAACCGGCATCCAGACACCTTACAACAATACCATGCAATCGTTGATCAAGGGTATAGAATTCAGCAAGGAAGCTAACAAGTAGGCGGCGATCACCTCAATGCCGCCGTAGCCGTTGGTGGCGGTAATCTGCTGTGGGCCGGATACACAGCCCGCGATACTGGTGCAGAATTATTAGTACCTTACTCCGTAAAGGCTGTAAAGAAAAACAGGTAAGCGAAGACTCCGAGAAAATGAAGGAGGGTATTTAACCATAAAACTAGGTAGATACCTCCAAGGTACTTACTTGCAGCTTGTCTGCGTTACTTAAAATCGAGTAATATGAGCAAAGCATACTCAACAGATAAGTTGATCTATGGGGGCGTCGATGTGGGTGCCTCACACACTAAGGTAGCCCTGATCGATACCGCAGGACACCTCTGTGGTCATGGGGTTCGCAAATCAGGCGTGAATTTTTCGGCCACTGCCGAAATGTGTCTTGCCGACGCCTTGCAAATGGCCGATTGCACGACGAATCAGGTGGCTCATACCGTATCTACGGGGTATGGTCGTCAAAATGTGACCTACGCAACCGAAAGCCGCACCGAAATCGGGTGCCATGCTAAGAGTTGTTATTTTTATTTTCCGGAAGCCATCACTGTGATCGACATTGGCGGGCAAGACAATAAAATCATCAAGCTGGATCCCCACGGCAGACGCATCAGTTTTAAGATGAACCGCAAATGCGCGGCCGGTACGGGTGCTTTTCTGGAAGAGATGGCAACCCGGCTTGATATTCCACTATCCGATATGGACGGATTGGCCAGAAAATCTACCGAAACCGTCAACATCGGCAGCTACTGCACCGTGTTCAGTGCCACCGAAGTGCTGAAATATGTCCGCCAGGGTAAAAAAGTGGAGGATATCATCAAAGGGCTCTTTGTTTCCGTGATTCGGCGTGTTCTGGAGATGGATGCCCTGACGGAAAAGGTTGTCATGACCGGTGGGGTGGTGGCCCACAACCCTTACTTTATCGATTTAAGCGAAGAGCAAATCGGAAGAGGTATATGGACGCCGCCGTTGCCGCAGCTGGCTGGTGCCATCGGCGCCGCCTTGTATGCAAAAGCAAACCAAACAAGCGATAACGAGTGACTGAACATGGCACACGAAAAAAAACAGCTCTTGAGACGTCTTGAATCCGCCAAGGAACTAAACCGGTTCATGGCCGATTATTACTATGAGTTGAACGAAGCGGCTATATCCGGGAAACAGAAAATCGCCTGGTGCACGAGCGTGGGACCGGCGGAACTGCTGCGTGGCCTGGGGTATCTGATTTACTTTCCCGAGACCCACGCGGCCATGCTGGGCGCCACGCGAATGGCCACCGACCTGATCCCTACGGCCAGCGCCATGGGATATTCCCCGGAGATCTGCTCATACCTAACGGCCGACATCGGTGCCTTCGTAAAGGGCATCACGCCCTTGTCCACCGCATTTAAAGGAATAGCGTCTGTCCCCAAACCGGATGTCCTCGTCTACAATACCAACCAGTGTCGCGATGTTCTGGATTGGTTCAATTGGTATGGTGATAAATTTAACGTGCCGGTCATCGGTATCCAATCCCACCGGTCTGTTGGCGAGATAACCGATTCTCACATCGCCTCCATTACCTCGCAAATTGAAAACCTGGTAGCGCCGCTGGAGGAACTTGCCGGTCGCAAGCTCGATATGGATGCGTTTCAGCAGGCCGTGACCCTTTCCCGGGAATGCTCGGATCTTTGGGCAAAATGCCTGGCGACGGCGTCTGCAAAACCCGCACCCCTGACTTTTTTTGATGCGACGACCCTGATGGGACCGGCGGTGGTGGGTCGCGGCACGTTGAAAGCCGTTAAAACGTATCAGCTGCTTCTGGAAGAGCTTGAAGAACGGGTCGACGCCGGAGAAGGCGCCCTTGTCGGTGAGGAGAAATATCGCCTCTATTGGGATGGCATGCCGGTATGGGGTCGATTAGGGATGCACTCCAAGATGTTTGCCGAATTGAACGTCAATGTCATTGCATCCACCTACTGCAGCAGCTGGATTTTTTCTACGTTGAATCCGTCAGATCCGTTCAAGAGTATGGCTCAGGCGTACACGGAACTGTTTATTACCCGGAATGATGCCTACAAGGAAAGATATATCCAAACCAAATTGGATTTATTCGGTTGTGACGGTATCCTCTACCATAATGCCCGCACCTGCCCTAACAACACCAATTGTCTTTACGGTATGCCGCAGCGCCTGTTCGCTAAGACAGACATCCCGTTTGTCACCATGGACGGTGATTTAAACGACCTGCGATGTCTTTCTGATGAACAGACCAAAACCAACATCGAAGCATTTATCGAACAACTGGAAGAGATGAAATAAAGTGGGGAGGTAAACCATGCCGTGCTGGATGAATTTGGGACAGAATTTTAAGATTAACGCAAAGAAATATGCCAACAAATTAGCACTGAAAGACCAGACGCGCAGCTTCACCTATGCGGAAACCAATCGGCGTGTAAATCAACTGGCTCATAGCCTTATGGACCTCGGCCTGGCAAAGGGCGACAAAGTGGCTGTGTTTATGGACAACTGTATCGAAATAGTCGAAGTTTATCTGGCCACGGCCAAAACCGGTATCATCATTGTACCGATCAATTTTCGACTGGTGGGCCGTGAGGCAGAATATATCGTTAACAACTCCGATGCCAAGGTCATGGTTGTGGAGGCGCAATTCGCGGAGATCATCGACCCGATTAAAAAAGATCTCAAGAACATTGTACCGCAAAACTATGTGGTTGTGGGCGGTGAAACTGCCGGCTATTTGGAATACGAAAAGTTCATCTCAGGCAGCCCGGATAAAGAGCCGGAGGTAACCGTTAAATCAGGGGACTCATGGATATTGATTTATACGTCCGGCACCACCGGCAAGCCCAAAGGGGTGATTCGCTCCCATATATCCCACATCGCGTTTTATTTGATCAATGGCGTGGAGATGGGTTTCAACAACCGTGATTATTGTTTGAACATCATGCCCCTTTGCCACATCAACTCTACCTTCTACACCTTTCTCTTCCTTTATCTGGGCGGTTCTGTCTACGTTCACCCGGCCCTCTCTTTCAAGGCACCGGAACTGCTCAAAATCGTTGAAGAGGAAAAGATCACCTTCATTTCGCTCATACCGACCCACTACAACCTGATTTTAAATGTGGACGAGGACGATCGCAAGAGAGATGTCAGCTCGATCCGAAAACTGCTCTGCTCCTCAGCGCCCGTTCGACAAAAGATGCTACGGGCTATCGTGACCTTTTTCCCAAATGCCGAACTATATGAAGGCTATGGCTCCACGGAAGCCGGAGTTGTCACCGTGCTCAAGCCCGAGGATCATAAATCAAAAGCCGGCTCCATCGGTCAGGAGGTCCTCAGCACCGAATTCGTAAAAATATTGGATTTTAAAGGCAACGAAGTTTCCGCCGGGGAGGTGGGAGAAATTTTTTCCCGGGGCCCCATGCTCTTTGACGAATACTATAAATTGCCTGAAAAGACCCTCGACTCGTTCAAAAACGGCTGGTTCTCCGCCGGCGATATGGGCAAGAAGGACGAAGACGGCTATTATTACATCGTTGACAGAAAAAACAATATGATCATCACCGGTGGAGAAAATGTCTACCCCAGCGAAGTGGAAGAGGTCGTGGGTAGCCATGAGCATGTGTTTGACTGTGCCTGCATTGGTCTGCCGGATGAAAAGTGGGGCGAAAAAATCGTGGCCATCGTAGCCCTCAAAGACGGTGAAGACGAAAAAAACATTTGCAGGAAGGACATTCAAGACTATTGCCGGGGAAAGCTCGCCAGCTATAGACGTCCAAAAGATATAATCTTTATCAAAAGCGATGAAATGCCTCGAACGCCAACAGGTAAAATCTTGCATCGAAAACTTAGGGATCGGTATTTGGTGTAAGATGCGGGTATGATTTATTTTATAGCTTTATTTTTTATACGCTGAAGTCAACCGTCGTGTACTCACTTGAAGTGCAATATGATTTGCTGGACATACTGAATTAATATATGTACAGACATTGGATTACAGCCAATCCTAACGATTTTTTGTTAAACATTTGATAGGAGATTAACAGTGAACTTCTCTAAATATGCTGCCATACATGCTCGTCACCTTTCCGACAAGGTCTGCCTCATTGAGCGAACTCCCTCAAGTGGAAAACGAAGAACGCTCACCTGGAAGCAGTTTAATGACGCCATTAACCGCGCTGCCAACTATCTGGCCAAGGAATGTGGCGTTAAAAACGGCGATCCGGTCATGCACCTGCAAAACAACTCTCTTGAATGGTTGATTACCTACTTTGCCATCATTCGTCTGGGCGCCACCGTCGTGCCCCTGAATTTCAGGTTTGAAAGTGGTGATGTTTTGTATGCAGCGGAAGTTTGTAACCCCCAAGTTTTTCTCATCGGCTCCGAGTTTTTAAAAGTGGTACAACCGATTCAACAAAAGCTAAAAACAGTCAAAACCTATATCTGCATCGGAGATACCGTTCCTGATGACATGATCGACTATGCAAAAGTAGATGCATACGATGATTTCTCGGATGCAATGGTCGATGTGGCGGACACTCATAACCTTGCCATGATGTTCACCTCCGGTACGACAGGAACGCCCAAACCGGTGATACACACCCATTTTTCTATGAAAAACACGGCTGCCGGAAACGGTATGACATATTTTGTCGAAAAAAATGACAACTATCTTATATTTCTACCCCTGTTCCACAGTGGTACCATGTTTTTATGGGCACCGTTTTACGCCACGGGAGCCACGGGCACCATACTCCGGGAATACAACGAGGCAAAATATATCTTCGAGACCCTGGCGGAAGAAAAATGTACTGACACCCTTTTTGTCGTCCCGATAGCCATCATGCTGCTGACTGCCATTGACAACGGCATCATCAACCTGGCTGATTATGATTTATCAGACTGGCGATACATGGAAATAGGTGCCCAGCCGGTACCCTTTGACATTATGGAAAAACTGGTTGAGATCCTACCCTGCGGCGTCTCCAACATTTATGGCATTACGGAAGGTGGCGGCGGAGGTCTGTTCAATCTCTATCCTGAAGATGTTTTAAGAAAACCCGGCTCCATTGGGAAACCCACCTATGGCGTGGAGGCAAAGCTTGTTGATTGGGACGGCAGCGAACTATCTGATGGTTCGGTCGGTGAGCTGCTTTTTTCAACAGAACGTATGATGAAAGAATATCATGGTAATCCGAAAATGACCGACGCCGCCTTTCAAGACGGATGGCTCTGTTCGGGCGATCTGTTGACAACCGATGAAGAAGGTTTTTACTACATTGTTGACCGAATGAAGGATATGATAACCAGCGGCGGAGAAAACATTTATCCGGTGGAAATCGAAAATGCCCTCATGGATCACCCTGATATAGAAGATGTAGCATGTATCGGATATCCGGATGATCGCCTGGTTGAAATCGTGCTGGCGGTGGTTCAACTCAAAGCGGGCAAAGAAATGACTGAAGAGGAACTTATCGAGTATGCCAAATCAAAAATGGCGACCTACAAAACTCCTCGTAAAGCTATTTTTGCCGAAATACCACGCAGCGTGACAGGAAAAACGATGAAACCGGTGCTCAGAAAAAAATATACGGGAAGACAAGAAGCCTTTAAAAGTCTTGTTTAGCCCTACAACGATACTTGCTCTATTTTACCAAGCTCTTGCAAACGCCTTCGCCTGTGTGACAGGCAGGCACGATATTTTTGGGAAAATCCTGAAAAAGCCAAGGATAATTTCAGCTACACCATATACTGCGCTACAAGCTCGGCGATATCCCTGGTCCGGACTGTGTCTACCTTTTCCATTTCTTTGATACCGTCTTCGATCATCGTCAGACAGAAGGGGCAACTCACCGCAACGGTTGTGGCCTGCAGATCGAGGATTTCCCTTGTCCGCTCAAGATATATTTTTGTGCCTATGCTTTCTTCCATCCACATTCGGCCCCCACCTGCACCGCAACAAAAACTTTCTTTGCCGCTACGATCCATCTCTTTGATCTCATCAATAGAAACAGCTTGCAGCACTGACCTCGGCTGGCGGTAAATGTCGTTATAACGGCCGAGATAACATGGATCATGGTATGTTACCGTGCCTTTCATCGATTGGTTTAGCTTGATTTTTCCCTCTTTGATGAGCTGCTCAATGAATTCGCTATGATGGATGAGCTGATAATTTCCTCCCAGTTGCGGATAGTCATGCTTTAGCGTATTGAGGCAATGGGGGCAGGCTGCGATGATCTTTTTAACGTTATATCCATTGAGAGTTTCGACATTTTCCTGAGCCAACATCTGAAACAGCATTTCATTTCCGACCCGTCTGGCAAAATCACCTGTACATTTTTCCTCCACCCCGAGAATACCGAAGCTGACGCCTGCTTTTTGCAGAATCTTCACCAGACTGACAGATATTTTTTTCGCTCGATCATCAAACGAACCGGCACATCCTACCCAGAGAAGATATTCAACATCCGGATTATCCGCAATTTTTGTAACGCCCAGTCCCTTGGCCCATTCATCGCGTTTATCATACCCAATACCCCAGGGATTGCCGTTGCGTTCAAGACCTTTTAAAGCCGGGTTCAGCTCTTTGGGATAAGATTGGGCAATCAAGGTCTGTCCTTGGCGCATGCCAATGATACGCGGCACATGTTCAATCGTCACCGGACATACCTCTTCACAGGCTCGACATGTTGTACATGCCCAGAGTGTGTCTTCCGCAATCACATCGCCAACCAATTGTTTTTCACTGTTCAGTGCCAGGACCTCTTCTTTCAATGTATCTGTATCATGGCCACTTTGTTCTGCACCTGATAACAGTTTGGCCCTTTGGATAATGGCAGCTTCATTATCAGTCAGTTCCTGTCTCAAATTGAGATTAAAATCGTACAGATTGAGTGGTTTATCAGTAGCATAGGTAGGACACACCTGCTTGCATCGTCCGCATTCGGTACAGGTGAATAGATCCAGTGCCTGTTTCCAGTCGAGTTGGTGGATGTGATTAAGACCCAATGATTCATTTTCCCATGCATCTTCGTCCTCCATATCCAGGAGTTTTGCCTTTTCATGGGGATAGCCCAGGCTTTTGAAAAAAACATTGGGAAGTGCTGTGATCACATGAAAGTGTTTGCCATATGGAAGAATATTTAAGAATACCATCTGGGTACAGATGTGCAGCCAAAACATGACTACCAGCAGCAGAGAAAGGGTCCCAGCGCTGAATCCGGAAATGAGTGCAGCTGCTGCCTTCGATAGCGGTGCCCAAAGAAATTCCGGCCCATATTGCGGATTGTTGAAAATGTGGATATCACTTGAAAGATTAGGCAATTGGACCAGGTTGAATCGCGCACCGTCGTAGAGCAAATCAGACACCATTAAAATGCCGATTAACACCAGAACCAAATACGCTTTGAAGCTGTTATGCAATCTCTCTGGTTTGACAACGGCTCGACGATAGATTGCCCAGATGACCATGACCAGGACAATCCCCTCAACCAAATCTTTTAACGCAATATACAGGTAGCCAAGCAGATCTGGCTCGCCAAAGAAGGGGAGCTCAAATCCTTTTTGGAATCCTTCTCCGTAGAGCATCAAGCTGCGAATTAACAGAATGCAGAATCCCCAGAAAATGAAAGCATGCATGATTCCGGAGCTTCTTTCCTTTGCTCTGCCGATAAGACGCTGCTGGCCGACAGCCAGAATTATCATATTTTTAAAACGTGTTTTCAAGTGGTCCGCTCTGTTGGCAGGTGCCAGTGCCTGGAGCAGCTGAATCTTACGAACCATTGAATAGCAGAATACACTCAGGGCAATAAAAAGTAAAAAAGCCATTACTAAGGGATTCAAAACTATCTCCTCAACTTGTATATATGATCATTTCCTGCTGTAACAAAAGATCTATCAGAAAAACACTACCTTTGAATACTCTTTATCTGCTGGCGGAGAATCGGGACAACTTCAAAAAGATCCCCTACTATGCCGTAGTCAGCGACATTAAAAATTGGTGCTTCGGGATCGTTATTAACAGCCAAAATTACCTGCGAGCCGGTCATGCCGGAAAGGTGCTGGATCGCTCCTGAAATGCCGACAGAAATATACAATTTCGGAGCCACTATTTTTCCTGTCTGGCCAACCTGTTTGTTGTGCTCCATCAAACCGCTGTCGACCATGGCCCTGGAAGTGCCGAAACCGGCACCCAAATCATCAGCCAGTCCTTTTACCAGATCGATACCTTTTTGATCTTTGACGCCGCGCCCAACTGAGACGACAATGGCGGCATCGCCCAGATCGATTTCTCCGCTGGCATCAGCTATCAGTTCCTTGACCACAGCACCTAGATCAGTGGGCGGCGCTGAAAGGCGGATGACATTTTCGCTGCCGGCGGTGCTCTCGTCCGTCATCTTAAAAGCCCCTGCTCTGACAACTGCAACGAGCTTTTCACTGTTTATTTTCACCCGCTGTATCACTTTATTGGCTATGGCAGGTCTTGTTATTTCGATATTGTCCCCAGTATAGGCCACATCAGTAATATCAGTTGCACAGGCCACACCGAGCCGGGCAGCCACCTTTGGTGCAACAGCTTTGCTGTTTTCTGTTGAAGCGAACCAGATCTGGTCGGCGCCAAACTGGCTTGCCGCGTCTACGACACAGGTAGCGTATGGGCCGGCAGAAAACAGTTCCAAACCTGGATCATCGGCAATATATTGGCTATCAGAGCCGCCACTAACCAAGCTAGGTATCAATGCTTCCAGGTTGTTACCGATAGCAACGGCAGCAGTCTCAGCACCGATAGATCTGGCTTTTGCCAGAAGTTCTGCTGTGCTACGCTTCACCTCGCCTCGCTTGATATCCGCAATTACGAGTACTTTAGCCATAATCTTCTTTTCCTTATATAAATTTATTTAATTCAATGACATCGTAATTGACAGGTTGTCATTATAAAACCTTAGCTTCATTCACTAGCAGACCAACAACCTGGGCGGTGATTTCAGCGGCATCACCTTCATATTTTTTGCCGGCCTCACGCGCTTGAGATCTACTGAATTCGAGGATTTCAGATCGATTATCACTGCCTCCTACCTCCTCAAATGAGGTGCCAAGTGCGGCCAGATCCATTACCTCGATCTTCTTTTTCTTGGCCATCATAAGGCCACGCATTTGCGGCAGTCTGGGTTCATTGATACTATCGCTGACCGTGACAACCGCCGGTAACTTCAATTCCACAATCTCCTTGCCGCCGTCACCCAGCCGCGTCACCTTGAGGAGTTCATCGTCTATCACGTCAATGGCGACCACATTACTGACGCAGGGTATCTCAAGATTCTCGGCCAGAATTATTCCGGTTTGACCATTATCGGTGTCCTGGGCTTGTTTGCCGGTTATGACCAGGTCATAGCTTCCTTTTTCGTAAACCTTTTGCAGTACCCTGGCCAGGACAAAGGAATCCGCTCCAGCAAGTAGCGGGTCATCGATCTGGATACCGTTGTCAATACCCATGGCAAAGCCGCGACGGATAATCTGGGTGTTGTCATCGTCGCCGCCAATACTGACCAGCGTTGTCTCTGCACCATTATTTTCTTTGAGCTGGACAGAGGCTTCCACCGCATTTTCGTCCCAGGCATTCATGACATATTGCAGCCCCTCTTCGACAATGGCCGCTGACTCCACGCGGATGGTTAATTCCACATCAACCACTTTTTTTACGGTAGTAAGAATTTTCAAAATATCCTCCTGCTATTTTATCAAGCATTTCTGGAAAAACAGTAATATATTAATATGTAACATGTTAACATTTTCAGTGTCAACAATTTTGTTCTCAGGAAAATTAACTCTTAGCGTACGTGTTTGTATACCTGTTTCAGATCTTCAAGAAAATTTCTTTTTCCCTGACTGGAAAAATCTTTCAAGTAGCTGCTAATCTTAAATAAATGCGCGTCTTGAATGTTTTTTAATATGCGTGATCCTTTGGGGGTAATTTCAAGAACTGTAATCCGTTCGTCACCGGGATCACGCTTTCTCAGGATTAATCCGCTTTTTTCCAATCGTTGGGTGACACCGGTAATATTGGAACTGGACACCAGCATAATCTTGCTGGTAATGCTCACCTTATTCTGACCATTCTTGGAATTATTTAATATTCTCAGAACGTTATACTGGGAAAAAGTCAACCCATAATTTTTATAGGTAATATCGAGATCCTTTTTTATTGTCTCAGAAGCTCGCAACAGGGCAGCAATGACTTTTTCATCAAAGTCCATGTTGTTTATATAGTTCCATTCACCCCAATCACTTTCGTTGGTTTCTGCCGGGTCGGTTTCTTTTTGCATAGCCTCATCCTTAATTCAGCATAAAACAATAATTATTACGATAAGTTATCCATTTAAGTGGAGCGAAGTTCGGGGCTTATTTGACTTGCCTTATTCGGGAGGATACGTATTAGCTGGAATGTATCTATATACTAGCTAATATGTAACTTTATAGTCTTGACACCCATTAACATTTAATGTATTACATAGTTACATATTATTCAACCGTTTAAAATGAAAGCGAGGACAAAACAAAGTGGAAACAGTTGCCCCTTTCAAAGAAGTAGTTGAAGAGATAGCAGAAGCCGGCGGACAATCACAGAGATTTTGCTTTCAGTGCGGCTTGTGTGACACAGTTTGTCCCTGGAACAAGGTAAGGCAATTCAGTATGCGTAAAATCATACGTGAGGCCACCTTTGGTTTGACCGAAATCGACAGTGAAGACATCTGGCGATGCACCACTTGCGGAAGATGTCCGACTCAATGTCCAAGAGGAGTAAACCAGATTGAACTCGGCGTTGCTTTACGGCGGGTGGCCGCCAGCTATGAAGTCTTCCCGGCATCAGTCAAGTCTGCTCGCACGGCAAGAGCAAGCCTTATCTCAGAAGGGAACCCGTTGCAGGTAGAGCGGCAAAAACGAGCGGATTGGGCAGAGGAGTACGCGGTCAAGCCATATTCCGAAGGAATGGAGTTGCTGTTTTTTGTCGGCTGTTATCTGAGTTATGATCCGAGAATGAAAAAGGTTGCAGCAGCAACGGCCGATATCCTCAAAAAAGCAGGAGTTGATTTCGGCATATTGGGCAACAAGGAGAACTGCTGCGGAGAAAGTATCCGCAAGTTCGGCAGTGAACAGGTATTCACGTCCCTGGCCAGAGAAAATATCAAGACCTTTGTCGACAATGGGGTAAAAAAAATTTTGGTCTCGTCCCCCCACTGCTACCATACCTTTAAAAACGAATATCCCGAATTCATGGTCAACTTTGAAGTTGTCCATATCAGTCAATATTTGCTGGAACTGCTCAATGAGGGGCGCCTCCAGCTAAGCCATCCATTTGAGAAGAAAGTCACCTATCATGATCCCTGCTATCTCGGCAGGCACAACAACATATATGACCAACCCCGTACTGTCTTGAACAGGATAGCCGGACTTGAACTGGTTGAGATGGCCGAATCACGCTGTGATAGCCTATGTTGTGGTGGTGGTGGTGGGAGAATATGGATGGACACGCCACAAGACCAAAGATTTTCCGACCTCAGGTTGAATCAGGCGGTTCAAACTGGAGCCCAGGTGCTGGTAACCAGTTGCCCATATTGCATTACCAACTTCGAGGAAAGCCGCCTCAACCTCGAATATGGTGACTTGCTGGAAATTAAAGATATTACAGAAATCGTTCAGAAAGCAATGTAGTTTATTCTAGGACAAGCTCCCAGCAAACAGGTGAAATTCATCCTGAAAGTCTCAATAGTGGATTTTCCGGTTGGTTCAGTTTTACCGGTAAAACTCAAGTAAATTAGCAGACAGTACAAGGAAAAGATAATGAGATACGCAGAAACAGGCTATAATCTAGAGATCGATTTGACCCGTAGTAATATCGAACGGGTATCAACTAATCCCGAGGACAGCCAATTGTATCTGGGCGGTTTGGGAACCAACGCCAAGATTATGTGGGACAGGGTACCGCCCGAAGTGGAAGCCTTTTCACCCGACAACCTGCTGATTTTCGCCGCCGGTCTGTTGTGCGGCACTCCGGCCACCGGCTGTAACCGCACCATCGTCACCACTATCTCACCTCAAACCCAGTTACTGGTGTTCTCTATGATGGGCGGTTTCTGGGCGCCTGAATTGAAATATGCCGGCTATGACAAGGTGATCCTGCGTGGAAAATCTCCCAAACTGGTCTACTTATGGATCAAGGACGACAAGGTTGAAATCCGCGATGCCTCGCATCTGAAAGGCAAAGGGGCCATTGAAACGGGTGAACTTATTTGCCAGGAACTCAAGGAGCCAAAGGCCCAGGTGGCTGCCATCGGTATGGCGGGCGAGAACAGGGTCTATTTTGCCTCCATCGAACAGGGTCGCTCTAGTGCCAGTCGGGGTGGAATCGGTGCGGTGATGGGCGACAAGGGAGTCAAGGCCATTGTGGTCCGGGGAACCAAGGATATTCATCTGGCCCGTCCGGCTGAATTCATGGAGCTGTGCAACGAGGCGATGGACTACATCAAATTCCGCAACGAAAATCCGATCCCCGGCGTCATGCCTATTTTGGCCATACTGGGGTCTCCCCAGGAGATGAAGATCCACGATGAAAAATGGCATACCGAGAATTTCATGTGGGGAAATTCGCGGGAGCGCCGCAAAGGTTTCTGGACCGAGGAAATCGCCAAAGACTGGACCCAGACCATGGAGAAAATGCGCACGCGATTGATCAGTTGTTACAACTGCCCCATGACCTGCGGTGCAACCATTTCGCCGCCGGGCAAGCCAACGTATATGATGAAATGCTTTTCCAAGCTGACCTATACCATGGCAGCCTTCTCGGACCTGGCGTTCGGCCTCGGAATCGCCCAGAGTGCCACCGAGCACGGGGTCGATGGATTTTCTACCCCGCAGGTTATGGCCTTTGCCCTGGAGCTTTTGGAAGCCGGTATCCTCACCAAAGATGATTTCCCGGGTATGCCCGAGGACAGCGAAGGGCGGTTTTACTGGCTACTGGATCACATTGTCCGGCGGGAGGGCATCGGTGATGTGCTGGCCAACGGTACCTATTGGGCGGCCAGGCAGATCGGCAACGGCGCCGAGAAATACGCCCACAACAACATCAAGAAGCAAGAGCAGCTGCCCCTGAAGCTCTCTATGCTCAACCCTATTTATTTTCTCATGTACGCCACCGGTGAGAAGCTGAACATCACCCAGATCGAAGGGCAGTTCCCTCAAGCACCTTTTCCCACGCGGGAAGAGCGGGAGGCCTTCGTCAAGGACTGGTTCCAGGTACCCGACGAAAAATTCAAGCAATATTTCCTGGACTGGGAACTCCGCGGTGAAAAGTCGATACCCTTCTATCCCACGCCGGAAATGTGTTGCGATATCGTGGACTGGCAGGAACGGATGCACTACATCGACGACGCCCTGGGAATGTGTGCCGGTCTGTCGTCGTTTCCGCTCAAACCACCCTATCATATCCACAACTATCCGAAATTCATCTCCTCAGGGGCCGGTTTAGACATGGACGAAGCAACCTTGACCAAGGCAGCCAAGCGCTACCGCACCTTGGTGCGTGCCATCAATACCCGAAGAGGCATGCGCAGAAAAGACGAAAAGCCCCCTGCCAACCATTGGAAAAAGCGCTTCCCTGAACTGGAAAAGGAACTTTTGGACACTTACTACGCCTTCAAGGGCTGGAACGAGCAGGGTATCCCCACCGAAGAGACCTTGCGCGATCTGGGACTGGACTATGTATATGAAGAGTTTGTCAAACGAGGCGTCTATTCGGATAATGGAGATACACCTTCCCAGGCAACCCCAGCTGTAATCGACAAGGAGGTGTAATTTTGGCAACTGAAAAAAAGATCATCAAGGCTATCAAGATCAATGCCGACCTGTGCAACGGCTGCCGGGCCTGCGAAATGATATGTTCGGCCTTTCATTCCCTGCCCAAGTATAGCAGCAACAACCCGGCCCGGGCCCGCATCCGCGTGGTGCGCCATCCGCTGGAAGACATCTACGTGCCGGTTTACGCCGGTGAGTCCGCTGGAGCGGAGTGCGCCGGGCGGGACAAATATATCATCGACGGCAAAGAGTACGATGAGTGCACCTTTTGCCGGGCATCCTGTCCTTCCCGGGATGACTTCAAAGAGCCCGACTCTGGCCTGCCCCTGAAGTGTGACATGTGTGAAGGCGAAGACGAACCCTTGTGCGTCAAGTGGTGCATCACCGACGCGCTGACCCTGGAGGAACGCGAGGAAGAGGTCGAGATTGTGGAGCAACAAGAAGAGCTTGATATCGGATTGGCATCGTTGGTCGAAACGCACGGAATGCAGAAAATCATGGATGCTGTGACCAGAATGTCCTCCTCAAAAGATTCCAAATAACACTTACAAGCTTGCAGCAAAAGGATACAGGAACAAGTTGATAATATAGCGGATTTCGAAGAGATCGAACTACTCTATTTTTCTGGCTACTACCTCAGCTACGATCCGCGTATGAAAAAGGTGGCCCGGGAAACCTCCTTGGAGATAAAAGATATAACAGAGATCGTCTATCAGGCCATCCAGGAAAATGAAGTAACCGAATAAGGAAACAAACTGTGGAAAACCAATTAATGATGCAACACCGCGAGAGTTCAGGTCAAGGAAATTTTGGCGACGTCATGGTAGTCGGCGGCGGAATCAGCGGTATTCAGGCTGCACTGGATATGGCCACAGCCGGTTTTAAGGTCTATCTGATCGAACAGGGGCCGGCCATCGGCGGGCACATGGCGCAGCTGGACAAGACGTATCCGACTAACGACTGCTCGATGTGAATTCTTTCACCGAAACTGGTCGAGGTCGGCCGGCATCCCAATATCGAAGTTCTCACTTATACCGTAGTTGACAGTGTTGAAGGAGAGGCAGGTAACTTTACCATCGGACTGACCAAAAAACCGCGCTACATCATCGAAGACAATTGCACTGGCTGCGGCACCTGCGTGGAGTTTTGCCCGGTGGCGTATCCCGATCAATACAACCAGGAGATCTCCAACAACAAGGCCGTGCATATCTATTTTGCCCAGGCCATCCCGCTGATCACGTATATAGATCAAAGCTGCCTGTACTTAAAGGAAAAGAAATGCCGTATCTGTGAAGCGGTTTGTAAAAACGATGCTATTGATCTCCACCAGATACCGGAGAAGATGACACTGAACGTGGCAGCCATCGTTCTCTCCCCCGGCTATGATGTCTACGATCCGAAGGTAAGAGACGAATATGGCTACGGCCGACTCCAGAACGTGGTGACCGGCATGGACTACGAACGGTTGATGTGCGCCACCGGTCCGTACGAAGGCGAGATCCTGCGCGCATCGGACATGCGGCATCCTCACAAGGTCGCCTGGATTCAGTGCGTCGGCTCCCGGCGGGATAGCGAAGGGGACAACAGCTACTGCTCGGCTGTCTGCTGCACCTACGCCCAGAAACAGGTAATTCTGACCAAGGATCACAATAGTGATGCTGCCTGCACTATCTTCCACAATGATGTCCGTTCCTACAGCAAGGGCTTCGAAACCTTCTACCAGCGGACCCAGAAGCTTCCCGACGTCCGGTTTATCCGCAGCTATGCCTCCATCGTCGGTGAAGACCCGGAAACCCAAAACGTGATTGTCCGCTACGCCACCGAATCAGAAGGGGTCAAAGAGGAATCTTTTGACATGGTAGTGCTCTCCGTTGGGATGAACCCGCCAGCGGATTATCAGGGGTTGGCAGAGAAGTTCGGCATTGAGGTCAACTGCCACGGATTCTGTCAAATCGATTCCGCCAACCCCATGGCCACTACTCGTCCGGGGATCTTTGTCAGCGGAGCCTTCCAGGGGCCCATGGATATCCCTGAATCGGTCTTTACCGCCAGTGCCGCCGGGTCCCAATGCGGCGAGTTACTGAACTACCGTCGGGGTAAACTGACCAGGGAAAGAGTTTATCCATCAGAAAAGGACAACACGGACGAAGAGCCGCGCATCGGCGTATTTGTCTGCCACTGCGGGGCTAATATCAGCAGGGTGGTGAATGTGCCAGACACTGTCGCCAATGCCCAGACGTTGCCCAATGTGGTCCACGTCCAGGAACAGCTCTTTTCCTGCGCAACCAACTCCATGCAACAGATCGTTGACACCGTAAAAGAGAAATCGCTCAACCGGGTGGTTATTGCAGCCTGCAGTCCCCGGACTTTGGAACCGCTTTTTCGGGACACTCTACGTGAGGCTGGCATAAACAAATATTATCTGGATATGGCCAATATCCGGGAGCACTGCTCCTGGTGCCACGCGCGGGAGAAGGAGGCTGCAACAGTCAAGGCCCAGGATATCATCCGCATGTCGGTCGCCAGGTCTATCGACCTCGAACCCTTGCGGGAATTCGATCTACCGGTCAACAAGGCGGCTCTGGTAGTTGGGGGTGGCCTGGCAGGCATGACCTGCGCGCTTTCCATCGCCGATCAGGGCCACGAGGTCTACCTGCTGGAACGGCAATCCGAATTGGGCGGAACAGCGCGAAAACTTTATTCTACCCTGGACGGCAAGGACGTTCAGGCCGATCTTACCGATCTCGTCCGCAGGATTTACCACCATCCGGCGATCCATGTGTATACGGAAGTTGTCATCACCGAGGCCACCGGCTACGTGGGCAATTTCGTTACCCGGGTCACCTCTGAAAGGGGTGCAACGGTCATCGAGCACGGTGCAGCTGTCATTGCCATCGGTGCTGAAGAGTACAAACCCATCGAGTATCTGTACGGGAAAGATGAGCGCGTGGTAACGCAACTTGAACTGGGTGAACGAATCGCAAGGGAAGATGAGACAGTCACCCGGGCCCAGAGCGTGGTGATGATCCAATGCATAGGCTGCCGCAATGAAGACCACAACTACTGCAGCCGGGTATGCTGCAGTCATAGTGTCAAGAATGCCCTGAAACTGAAGGCGATTAACCCGGAGATGGATGTCGCCATTGCCTTCAGGGATATGCGCACTTACGGATTCAACGAAACATACTACCGCGAGGCTTCTCATCAGGACGTGCGGTTCATTCGCTGGACGCCGGAAGATCCGCCTGTGGTGGACGCAGGTGAAGCAGAAGATGGCAGACCCGTCTTGCAAATGGTGCTGACTGATCCGATTTTAGGCAAAAAGCTGGTTTTTGACGCCGACCTGCTGGTTCTTGCCGCAGCTGTTATCCCACCAAAAGGCGCCCAGGAGATTGCAAGCTTATTCAAGGTACCGCTGGGGCCGGACGGCTTTTTCCAGGAAGGCCATGTCAAACTGCGGCCAGTGGAATTTTCCACAAGTGGCGTCTTTCTTTGCGGCATGGCTCACTATCCCAAGCATATCCCCGAGGCCATCAACCAGGCCTATGGGGCGGCAGGCCGGGCGTTGACCCTGCTGTCTAATGATATAGTTACCGTATCGGGAGCAGTCTGTGAAGTGAGTGAGAAAAGCTGCATAGGCTGCGGCGCCTGCGACACTGTCTGCAGCTATGGTGCCATTGAATTGCGCAAAACCAAGCAGGGCCAAAAGGCTGTCGTTAACCCGGTGATCTGCAAAGGTGACGGGTTGTGTAACGCCGTGTGTCCCACCGGGGCCATTGTCCTGAAACATTTCAATGACCGGGAGATCCTGAGGCAGATCGATGCGCTGATTCCCGAATCAATAGAAACAAAATGACAAGCGAGGAGATAGCAAAACATGAGTAAAGGACAATTGTTCACCCCCAGAATCATCGGCTTTGTCTGTCACTGGTGAGTATACGGGGCGGCTGACCTGGCTGGAGTTTCCAGACTACAATACTCGACGAATATGAGGCTGGTTCGCATGATGTGCTCGGGCCGGGTAGATATGGCACACATCCTGCGGGCCTTTGCAAAAGGAGCGGATGGTGTCTTCATCGGCGGATGCCGGCTGGGTGAATGTAACTACACCACCCACGGCAATTACCATGCCGCGAACCTGACCTCGCTTTGCAAAAAAATCTTGGAACATATCGGCTTGAATCCGCAGCGGCTGCAGATTGGCTTCATGTCCGGCGGAGAAGGCAACCTGTTTGCCGCAACAGTAGACGATTTTTGTAAAACGATTAAAGAACTTGGTCCCATAGGGCGCGCTGGCGAAATTTCGCCGGCACAGCTTAGGGTGGCCCTGGCCGAGGTCACCCGGCTGGTCCCCTATATAAAAATTGTAAAACACACAAAGCTGACCGCCCGTCTGGAGGATGCAGCCGACTACGACAACCATTTCAGCCTTGAGGAGATCGAGCAGCTTTTTGGCGAGGTGGTTTCGTACTATATCGATCCAGCAAAATGCCAGGCATGCATGATCTGCTCAAAGAGATGCCCGGTGGAGGCCATCGAAGGCGGCAAGAGCCAGATCCATGTCATCGATCAGGACAAGTGCATCAAGTGCGGCACCTGCCTGCACGCCTGTCCTTCCCGCTTTGGAGCAGTCACCGAGATTGTCGGCGATCCGGTGCCGCCGCCACTACCCGTGGAAAAACGAACGATTTTACGAACGGGCAGCAAAGGAAACAAGAAAAATACTCCTACTAAAAGGGCACTCCCATGACCGAAGATACCATCGGTGTTGATCCTTCCTATCAGCACAAGGGGATTGGGAAAAAATTAATACATGCATTCAGTCCCTCCAGAACCATTAATCTCGGATGTAATATATGAAGTATATTATAGTGCAATAGGCGACGATCCTTTTCAAAAATCCAGCATCAAAGAGGAATGACATTATGGAGCTTACGTATCATCAATTGATAAAAGAAAACGGCATAGCCCGAATTACACTCAACCGTCCGAAACACAATGTGTTGAACATGGATATGATGCAGGAGTTGACCTCTGTATTGGCTGACCTGAACAAGGATGCCGATTTAAAATGCGTGGTCATTGCCGCCCAGGGGAGCAGTTGGTGTGCCGGTGTGGAAGTCCTTGATCACAAGCCTGATCTTGCACCGGACATGATTCGGATCTTCGACGCGCTGCTCAGGCAGATTCATGCCCTCGCCGTTCCCTCCATCGCCGCCGTGGGCGGCGCCTGTCTTGGAGGTGGAATGGAGGTCGCCATTGCCTGCGATATGGTTGTGGCCGCCAGATCGGCCGTATTCGGCCAGCCGGAGATTAAGCTGGGTTTTCTGCCGCCCTATGCAGCGGTCCGTTTGCCCCACCTGGTAGGACCTTCGCGGGCTATCGAAATTTGTACGACCGGAAGGCGCTACAGCGCAGAGGCCATGCAGCAGATGGGAGTTGTCTGCGATGTCTTCGACGATGACGCATTTGAAAAAGGGTGGGCCGAATTGACCAAAGAAATTCAGCACGCCAGTCCGCTGATCCTCCGGCTCAACAAAAAGGCGGTCAACCAACACGTGGCGATACCATTTGATGACGCTATGGACAGTGTCAATAATATGTTTCTCAACCAGTTAATGAAAACCGAAGACACCCTTGAAGGCATTAAAAGTTTTGAAGAAAAACGCCGTCCCGAGTGGAAAAACAGGTGAGCGTTTACACTCACATGGGGCTGAATTTCCGCCCAGGATCTTGACATGATCGCGATCGCCTGTATCAAAGTTGGTAAATCTCTCATTTATTACGGATAAAAAAAATTCATTCATGACTTGGAACCCCAATAACGCAAAAAAAATAAGGAGTAATCGTTATGACAACAATGGTATCCTGGCAGATGGTCAACCCCAATCAACCGTTGGAACGTGTGGAAGCACCCCTCCCTGAGCCAAAAGCCGGGGATGTTCTGCTGAAAATTAGCGGTTGCGGTGTGTGCCACACGGATTTAGGTTTCTTCTATGACGGTGTTCCCATCAAATCGGACTTACCGCTGACTCTGGGACATGAAATCAGCGGTATCGTCCAGGCGACCGGCCCTGGGGCCGAGGCATGGAACGGATGCGCAGCCGTGGTTCCGGCGGTAATGCCCTGTGGCGAATGTGAGCCCTGCAAGGAAGGCCGCGGCAATATCTGTCGGGCCCAGAAAATGCCGGGCAATGACATCCAGGGAGGATTCGCCAGCCATATTGTGGTGCCGGCCAAACAGTTGTGCAAGATTCCCGTCGATGAAAATATGAAGCCAATTGGCACAGCAGACGTCTCCCTAGAAGAACTTTCCGTAGTTGCCGATGCCATCACCACCCCCTATCAGGCAATTATCGAAGCGGGTCTCACCGAGAAGGACCTGGCGGTGTTTATCGGTGTAGGCGGCGTGGGCGGTTTTGGTGCCCTGCTTGCCAAAAGCTTCGGTGCCGCGGTGATAGCCATTGACGTGGATTCGCTGAAGCTCGAAAACCTTTCTCCCTATGTGGATGCGACCTTCAATGTAAAGGAAATCCCCTTCAAGGACCTTCGCAAAAAGGTCTATGGCGTGGCCAAGGAAACGGGTCGGTCGACTACCCACCTCAAGATTTTCGAAACCTCCGGCAGCGCCGCCGGGCAGAAGACCGCCTTCGGGCTTTTAACCTTCGGTGCCCACTTGTCCATCGTCGGCTTCACCCTCGACACGGTGGACATCCGTTTGTCCAACCTGATGGCTTTCAATGCCACGGCACGGGGCAACTGGGGATGTATACCTGAATATTATAGACCGGTCGTCGATCTGATCCTGGCCGGCAAGATGGATCTCAAGCCGTTTGTCAAAACTTTTCCGCTGGATTCCATCAACGAGGTATTTGAGTTGGCCCACCAGCGTAAGGTCATCCAGCGTCCCATCATGGTTCCTTAACCTGAAAACTATACCTTCCGCCGAGTATCCCGGCGGAGCAAAATGGAGAAAAAACAATGAGTGATTTAAGTTGGCTTCCTCGAGAATCCGGGCACAAAGATCATCACCTATGGAGCGACGATATATTTTCCAGCCAGGCCCCTGGCGTAATTTTTGAGATAAAACCGATACGCGACCCTCAGGGCAACACGGTTGACGGACTCTACTCAGCTTGGATCACCCTGAACAACCCCAAGCAGTACAATTCCTATTCCACCGAGATGGTCAAGGCGGTTATTGCCGGTTTTCACCGTGCCTCGGCCGATTCCTCGGTGGTGGCCTGCGTGTTCACCGGTATGGGCGACAAAGCCTTCTGCACCGGCGGCAACACCAAAGAGTATGCTGAATACTACTCAAAACGGCCTAATGAATACGGCCTCTACATGGATCTGTTCAACACCATGGTCGACACCATTCTGTCCTGTAAAAAGCCGACCATCTGCCGGGTCAACGGCATGCGTGTGGCCGGTGGTCAGGAAATCGGCATGGCCACGGATATTACCATTTCCAGTGACCTGGCAATATTTGGCCAGGCCGGCGCCAAACATGGCAGCGCACCGGATGGCGGCAGCACTGATTTCCTGCCGTGGATGCTGCCCATGGAGCTGGCCATGTGGAACTGTGTCTCCTGCGAGATGTGGAGCGCCTACAAAATGTATCGCCTTGGCGTGATCTCCAAATGTTTGCCGGTCATCAAGGACAACGGCAAGTGGGTGCGCAACCCCACTGTGCATATCGATTCCTATGTCGCCGACGGCGAGCTGGTGTACGGCGAGTATAAAACTGGTGAAGCCGCCAAAGAGGCACGCGCCTATTTGAAAGAAGCCACGATCGATTTCGAACTGCTCGACAAGGAGATCGACAGAGTTATCTGGACCTATACCAATCTGTTTCCCGGATGCCTGATCAAGAGCATTGAAGGGATCCGTTTGAAGAAGAAATTTTTCTGGGATCAAACCAAGGTGATCAACCGCCACTGGCTGGCCGCCAACATGTCTGGTGAAGCTTTTCTGGGCTTCAATGCCTTCAATACCAAGAAGATTACCGGCCAGGACACCATCGATTTTATCGAATATCGCAAGCGCCTCGCTGCCGGAGAACCCATGGAAACAGCGCTGATGGCGGCCGTCCTGGGAACCCCGAAAGAATAAGTTCATCGATCGTTCGACTAACAACAAAAAAAAGAGGGGAATGTATGTTGCTAGAAGGTAAAAATGGTATCGTAACGGGTGGATCCCAAGGTATAGGCACGGCCGTATCCTTAATGCTGGCTGAGGAAGGCGCCAATGTATGCCTGACCTACCGCAGCCACAAGGAAGAAGCCGAAACCGTCGTAAAACAAATAGAAGGAATGGGGCGCAAGGCAATATGCGTCAAATGCGATATCGCCTCTTTCACTGAAGCCGAAGCGGTGGTCAAAGCCGCCCTGGAAAAATTCGGCACAATTGATATCCTGGTCAACAACGCCGGAATGAACTGGGATGGCGTCTGCTGGAAAATGACCGAGGAGCAGTGGGACAGGGTCCTGGAAGTCAATCTGAAGGGTTATTTCAATTTTACCCGTCACACCGCGCCCCTGCTGAAAGAACAGAAATCCGGACGCATTATCAATGTGACCTCCATCAACGGCCTGCGAGGCAAGTTCGGCCAGTCCAACTACAGCGCCTCCAAGGCGGGCATCATCGGTTACACCAAGGCTGTCGCCAAGGAATTAGGTGCCTTCGGAGTGACGGTCAACGCTGTGGCCCCCGGTCTCATCGAAACCTCCATGTTGAAAGACTCCGATGCCCGTGACAAAATTATCGATCTAGCCATGGCTGAAATCGTACTCAAAAGGGTCGGACAACCTGAGGATCTGGCCAATATGGTCGTCTTTCTGGCATCAGACAAAGCCAAACATGTTACCGGAGAATGCATCAAGGTTGACGGGGGGCAATACATCTAACCCGACAAGCCGGAAATTTTTTTAGTATGACTGGATAAGTACCATGGTGCTATAGATAGACACATAATTTCAAAATACACTCTTCAATTTCCTGTTTTTTATTACAGAAATTCTGGAGTAAGGTACCAACACCCCGTAAAGGGTATTCAATCCCCCCCCTGTCTGTGAGGTACTCAATTTAAAAAGGAAAAACCTATGGGAAAAGTAGCCATTATAGGAGTTGGACAGAGCAAATTTGTCCGTAATTATCCAGGATCAATCCGTGAGCTGGCGTTCGAAGGATTCAAAGAAGCGATCACCGATGCGGGGATCACTGCCAAAGATATTGATGCGTCGATTTTGTGTTCTGCACCGGAATATGACAAACAACGGTCACCGGCAGCCGTCGTCGCCGAATACCTGGGGCTCAACCCGCAACCGACTTTTTATGTAGAATCGCTCTGCTCGTCGTCCAGTATGGGCCTTAAAATGGCCTACGCCATGGTGGCTTCCGGCGTCCACGACGCCGTAGCGGTCATCGGATTGCAAAAGATGTCGGAAATTTCATCGGCGGAGAGCCAGGAGCGCATGGGCCGCGGTGCCGACATTCAATGGGAGAGTCCTTTCGGCACCATGATGCCTGCCTATTACGCCATGCATGCCCAGGCTCACATGGACAAGTACGGCACCACCCTGGAGGACCTGGCGGCTATTCGCGTCAAGGCGTCTACATACGGGCAGATCAATGACCGGGCGGTATTCCGCAAGGCCATTACCCAGGATATGTTTGCCGACCCAAAAAACAGGATGTCTGACCCGGTATCCAGTCCCCTACGTGTAGGAGATTGCTGTGCCAACGCCGACGGCACGTCGTGTCTGATCGTGGTCAGCGAAGAAAGAGCCAAGTCACTCTGTAAGAAACCGGTCTGGATTTTGGGTGTGGGTGCGGCCAGCGCCAGCGTCAACCTGGCCGGACGGGACCGACTGCATGGATTGAAAGCGGCGGAGCAGGCGGCCCAGCAGGCTTACGCCATGGCTGGCGTGGGCCCCAAGGATATCGATGTGGCCGAAGTACACGACTGCTTCACCATCGCCGAAATACTGGCCTACGAGGCCTTGGGCTTTGCCGAGCCCGGCGGGGCCAAGGAACTGATTCGGGGGAAGGAGACATACAAAGAGGGAAGCATTCCGGTCAACGTAGACGGAGGTCTGCTCTCCAAGGGGCACCCTATCGGCGCTACCGGCGGAAGCCAGGTTCGTTCGATTGTCCTGCAGCTGAGGGGAGAAGCTGGAGACATTCAGGTCAAAGATCCACAGATCGGTTTGGTACATAACATCGGCGGGGTTGGTATCTACGGTAATGTGACCATTCTTGGCAACGAATAACCTGGAGGACGAAATGAGTGAAAAAAAAGAAGATGTCCGATTCGAAAAATTCGGAACGGTGAGCTTTACCAGGACGACCCGGGTAAACAATTTTATTGACCATCTGGAAAACGACAAGGTCATGTATACTCACTGCAAAACCTGTGGCGCAAAATTTTTTCCACCAAGGGCCGACTGTGCAGGATGCCTGTCAAGCGACATGGAGTGGTGTGAGGTGAGCGGAACCGGCAAACTAGTATCTTACAGTCAGCTCCAATACGCCCCGGTGGGATTTGAGGCCGATGTTCCATATAGCATTGCCCTGCTCGATTACGGCGAGTATCAGGTTTTCGGACGTCTTACTGGCGATCTGGATCTGGCCGATGTGAAGATCGGCATGCCTATGACTACCGTCGTCAATGAACTGTCAAATGGACAACTGAACTTTATCTTCAAAAAAGCATAGTGGACAGCCTGGGAATTTTTTGACCGGGATCAACACCTTTTGGTAGTAAGGGAATATTGTTCAACCTATACGGTGACCTTCTTTTTTAGGAGGCCACCTCACTGGTGCCCATTATTATACAAAAAAGAAGGGAGGAGGGATAGGGGCTTAGGATTACAGAGATTTTTTCAAGTTTATGAAGTCGCTTCGATGAAATCCCAGCGTCTTGAAAAAAGAGACGACATCTGTGGCATCCCATTGAACAGAGGTGTAGATGTTGGTAATACCCCGGCCTTTGTAATACTCAATAATCTCACCTGCCAACCGTGCTCCAATTTGTTGTCCCATGTACTTGGGTTCCACTCCCATGGTGGCAATCCATGCACTTTTTTCCAAACCGAAGCTAAAGGTCATAACGTGGCTGATCATAAAGCCCACAACATTGCCTTCGAATTCGGCCACAAAGCAAGTCGACTCCGAGCCCCGCTGTTCAAATTGATCATTCCTCAACTCCCTAAAATCAATTTTCAGGGCTTTTTTCGTGATAACTTCGTAAATTCTCTCGATAGCTTCAACATCATCATGTCTCACCTTTCTGATAGAGACACTTATTTCATTTAAAGTCATTTTTTACCACATATCCTCAGTCTATTCTGATGATCTTCACACGGTGGCCTACCCAGGCTGGCGGTAAATAGACCCTCCCACTGTTCCCACTGAGTTTGACCTCCTTGTCGATCATTTCCTCGCCAAACACCTCAAATTTGACCTTCCCGAGCTTTGAATTGGCCTGGGCTGATTGAACGGCGATCTTTTCAGGGACATCATTATCGTCAATCTTATTTTCCATCTATTCTACTGCCCAATTGTTTTGCGTTTAAGGAACGTACACAAAATAACTTAAGCAAATTAATGTCTTTTTTTCCGTCTTCTGCGTTGCTCGTTGGTCACGTAACCCGTTATGCTCCCGCCTCGCGCCTTGAATACGAAAAAAAAACCCTATTAATTTTTGTTCAACTTATTTTGTTCCCGTTCCTAAATCAGATTTAATGCATCAAGCCCGGGGATTGTCAGATCGTTATTTCTTCCACCATCCAAGTAATTTCAAACCATTCAGCGCTTAACAATCAGGTGTTTAACCCGCCGAAAGTATGAGAATGCAGGTAACCGAAATTGAACGAGTTCCCGGCAGACAACAAGAATCCAGTACATTTGGTTTTATACAGCAAAACCACCATTCGATAATAGCATCCCAAGCTATTCCGATAATTCTCTATTTAGTAACATGACAAAACCGAATAGTCAACGCCAGCAAGCGGGATGTTTTTTTACATCCGAGACTCTATCCGGTTGCCGGTATCTTCATCATAGATGGGCAAACCCCTTGGGTTTCTGGCCAAAAGTCAGGCCCCGATCGATTTGGGCCAATACCTTGTCTTTGTCTCCAGGGAACTGATAGCCTTCATACTCATGGCTAAAGACCAGGTCGCCGTTGGGGGTTCGCCAGTGGTTGCCCGCATGATCAAAGCAGACCTTTGAGGTGACCTCCAGGGCTGATATCATGAGTTTGAGTTCCAGAAGTTGTTCTTTTGGGGAGAGCAGGGTTAATTTTCCTGCCCGGATCTGATCATACATAGGGGTACCGGGAATGGGTCTAAAGGGCCGGGACCGGATATATTGGGGATTGACCTCATTCAGAACCCGGGCCGTATTGAGGGCATGCTGTTCAGACATCTCTTTTCCGCCCAGGCCAGGCATCCAGTATTCTGAGACCTGGAACCCTGCTTCCATGGCTTTTTTGCCCCCGGTAATATGCCCATGGGCATTTACTCCTTTTTTGACCTGCTTGAGCAGATCATCATCCCCGGTTTCCAAGCCCAGATGGACCCGATTCAGTCCGGCTGCTTTAATAGCTTTCAGATCTTCCAGAGACCTTTGGGCTATAGTTTTTGCCCGGGCATAAGTGGTGATCCTGTTGATGGAAGGAAAGGTGGTTTTCAAATGGGTCAGGGCCTGCATCAGATCCCGGGGAGGCATGATCATGGAGTTGCCGTCCTGAATAAAGGCGGTTTTCCCGCCGGAAAGCAGCCATTGGATGAGCATGTCAGCCCCCTGATGATAGTTGAGGTCAGGGGAACGGTCAATCACGGCCAAAATGGCCTCGCGGGTAATCTGACTGTTCCGGCCCAGGCGAATCGCTTCTGATTTCAGATCATTGGTCAGAGCAGCCATAGCATTGATATCTGATTTGATCTCGTTCAGGGGCCGCATTTGGAACTTTTCTGTTTTGTACATGGAACAGAAGGTACAAAAGTTCCAGGGGCAGTTGCGGGTAAACCGGACCAGAAGAGAAGAACTTCCTCCTTCGCTGGGTGGACGGTAAACCCCTGTTTCAAAATGATAGTCATTGGTCGTCATGGCATTTCCCTTTGAATCAAATAAAGCAGATATCGTTTTCCCGCTGTTCCCGATTTGGTCTCAATAAACCATATTTTGCCTAGGAGCTGGTGAACTAGTTTTGGAGCTCATTATTTCCCGAAGGTTAAATTCAGCTTTTCTATGCTTGTTTTGGTGATGGGGGAGTTCAACTTATTTGACAATTTTACGACAGAACCATTCCATGGTCCGTCTTCTTGTATCAAATGGATCTATGAGCCCGTTGATTTAATGTATTTTCACCCGATCTCTTCGTTATACGAAAAATTTTATCCTCGGAACATCAACTATATACCTGTGGTAAAATTTTTCGTATGCCTCGATATCGAACAAAAAACCTATTAAATCAACAGACTCATCTATGCGGTTTTTTTTTAATGAAATTGTCTTTGGGGGCACCGCAGATCGGGCATACCCAATCATGCGGCACATCGTTCCAGGTTGTTCCTGGAGCTACGCCGTTATCTGGATATCCTTTAACCGAATCATAAACATAACCGCAAATTGTACAGGCCCATTTATCCATTTATTCTCTCCTTTTTCTGTCGGCGAAAGGTTGTTCCTCGCTCAAATTCTCATTTATGCCCAGTGCTATTAGACTTCCCAGACACTCTACAATATGGCTCTATATAATACTCAAAAATGGGCTTATCAGCAAAGACCATAACTTGAGCACCTCGGTTCTTTTGAACAGTAAAATCCATGTTATTGGACTACAACAATTTCAACAACTGATCTAGGAGCTTGTCCGAGAATAAGTATTTCTCGGAGTCTCGTGCCTCGCTTACCTGCACAAATCGAGGTTTTTCGTAAAAATAAGCGCAGCCATATAGTTAATATCGAAGTCTCCGCTTATCTGCGAGCATTATTTTACGAAAACAACGAAGCGCTGGGAGAAAATGCTTATTCTCGGACAGGCAGTCCTAGATTTACCAGTAAAAACATCACTGAAATAATGTTCGTTTCCGATATCTTTGGATCGGCAACCTACCAGGCTATATGATGCAGGGGATGAAAACCCTTATATTCCCTGGAAAACAAGCCGCTTAGATGGAAAAATAATTACCGGATTAATACCAACCCCTTTACCGATGGAACCTGCCCTCCCTGGGGTGCCGCAGAACAGTACAGTTTATGAGAATATTGCCATAATCATCCAATTTCTTGAAGACAGGGCGATGGGGGAGATGTATAGTCATTGAGATTATTCGAAATAAAAAATAGATTGGCGCTTACATGCTCGCAATCCAGTGTGGGATATATTTCAGCATAATTCCAACCCGCCAGGTGACTTTCCATGTCTGATTCCAAATTGATGAGCTTACCGGAGGCCATCGCCGAATTTGTTCCCCATAGCAGTACCGTGGTGATGGGTACCTGTCTTGAATCCATGATACCGTTTGCCGCCAGCCACGAGATGATCCGGCAAAAAAGAAAGGGCCTGACCTTGGTGGGCCCCATCTCAGATATCTGCTTTGATCAACTTATCGGCGCAGGCTGTGTCACCAAGATCCGCGCAGCTTGGGTGGGAAATGTCATCACCGGCTCGGGCTACAATTTTCGTCGTGCAGTGGAAGCCGGCACCGTCGACGTGGAGGACCACTCCAACTTCACCCTTTCGACGGCCTTGCGGGCCGGGGCGTCAGGGATTCCCTTTCTGCCGATGCGAACCGCCCTGGGAAGCGATCTATTCAAATCAAACCCCGGTTTGAAAACCATCACTTGTCCCTTTAGCGGAGACACTCTGGCTGCGGTGGCCGCCATCACTCCCGATGTGAGCATCATTCACGTGCAACGGGCCGATCAATTCGGCAATGCCCACCTGTGGGGTAACCTGGGAGTGACCCGTGAAGCATGTCTGGCCAGTGACAAGATTATCCTGACCGCTGAAACTATCGTGGACACTGAGTTGATCACCCGGGACCCCAATCGCGTGTTCACTCCCGGGTTTCGGGTCAATGCCGTGGTTCATGTTCCCTGGGGTGGCCATCCCTCCCCTGTACCGGGATTCTACAACCGTGACCATCAGGCCTTTCTCGACTATCGTGACGACAGCAAGACGTCCGAGCTTTTCTCACAATGGTGCATAAACTGGGTGGATGATCTCGCCGGCCACCAGGCCTACCTGGAACGGTTGGGTGAACACCGGTTGACGCAACTGCAATTGAAACACCACATTTTATCGGAGCCGGTTGACTATGGCTACTGAACCACCCGCCTACACACTTGCTGAGTTGATGGTCACCGCCGCTGCCCGAGAAATCTCCGACGGCGAGGTGGTTTTTGTGGGCATGCGGCTACCGCTGTTGGGTTTTCTGCTGGCTAAAAGCACCCACGCGCCCCAAGCTGTTGGAATCTATGAACTGGGCATCATGCGCAACACTGTGGCGCCAGAGCCCATCCTAACCATGGGCGACCTGCCCAATTTTCACCGCGCCCTGTGGCTCTCCGACATGGCGGACATGATGGGCTTGCTGCAAAAAGGCGAAGTGGATGCCAGCTTCATCGGCGGTGCCCAAGTGGACCGGTATGGAAACCTCAACACCACCTACGTTAGCCACGACCAGGCAACCGAAACCCGGATGCCGGGCAGCGGCGGCGCATGTGATCTGGCCAGCCTGGCCAAGCGGCATATCATTATCATGAAACACGAAAAACGCCGCTTTGTGCCCCGGGTGGATTACATCACCTCCCCGGGATACGGCGAAGGCCCCGGCTGGCGCCAACGGGTGGGACTGCCCCGGGGCGGCCCCGCCGCGGTCATCACCACCCTTGGGGTGCTGCGCTTTGATATCGATAGCCGAGAAATGATGCTCACTGCCCTCCATCCTGGGATTACGCTTGCTACAGTGCTGAAAAACACAGGGTGGCCCCTTCGCATCGACTCCCAGCTCACCGTCACACCGGTGCCAACCCAAGCAGAATTGCGCAAGTTGCGGGAGTTCGATCCCCAAGGGTTTTGGACCGCCGATTGATGATTCGGCAACCAAAACGTAAACAACGGGAAAGGACGGATACAGGCAGGACCATGAATATTTACAACGGACACAGCACCTGATATATCTTGGCAAAGTTTATGATTCAGAAGCTATCAGATTAAGCTTTCTTTTCGCGTCATTTCCACGGCCGGTCCACGGCCGGTCCAAGGGCAGTCATTCCCTCGCCCCTGCCAGGAGGATCTGTCCCTCAGATTCCGGGCAGGGACGGGGGAATGTGAATTCTGTTTGAAAAAATGAAATAACCGGTATATGTATTACCAGACGGTTTTATATAAATAACAAGGGGGCCAGCAGGCACACAGAGGCCGGTGTATTCCCTTATCATTGACACCACTTCAGCGACGAGTGACCATGGACTTGAAACAACTGACGTCTGACAAGGTGATGACTGCGGAATCCGCCATTTCCCGGATAAAAACCGGAGACAGAATTTTTATAGAAACCGGATGCGGTGAGCCGCAGTACCTCATCCATAGCCTGGTCAACGATAAAGATCTCCAAGATATTCTCATCTACCAGATGCTTTCCTATACCCTGTCTCTATACGTTGACGACCCATCCTTTTTCAACCGCTTTTCGCTGAAACTTTTTTTCATCAGCAGGGAAATGCGTAAGGCCGCTTTTGAGGGGAAGATCGACTATATCCCCTCCTATCTCTCCCAAATCCCAAGGCTTTTTCACAGGAAAATAATCGGTATCGACGTTGCTCTGATCCAGGTCAGTCCACCGGACAGGCACGGCTACTGCAGTCTCGGCGTCTCGGTGGACATAACCCGGGCAGGCATGGCCAACGCGACCCTGGTGATCGCCCAGGTGAACGCCAACATGCCGAAAACCCGGGGAGACAGCAACGTTCACATCAATGAAATCGACTGTTTTGTCTTCCACGACGAGCCCATCCTCGAGTATCATCCTGTGGCTCCCACGGACAACGACATAGCCAGACGGATAGGTCTCTACGTATCTCAGATCATCGATGACAACGCAACCATCCAGGTCGGCTTCGGCACGCTTCCCAACGTCATCCTGACACATCTTGCCGGCAAGAAGAATCTCGGTGTCCATACCCAGGTGATTACGGATGCTTTTCTGCCCCTGTTCAAAAACGGGGTGATCACCGGCAAGAAGAAGAACTTTATCCCCGGCCGCGTGGTCGCTTCTCTGTGCATGGGGACGCGGGAACTCTACGACTACGTCGATGACAACCCCTTGATTTATCTCAGATCCTCCGAATACGTCAACGACCCCACCGTCATAGCCCAGAACAAGAAATTGATCTCCATCAGTTCCGCCCTCGAGGTGGATCTGACCGGGCAGGTCTGTTCGGATTCGGTGGGGTACCGGTTCTACAGCGGCATTGGTGACCAGGTCGATTTCCTGCGGGGAAGCGCCATGTCGAAAGGCGGATTTTCCATCATCGCCCTTCCCTCCACAGCTCAGAATGGACAGATATCGAGAATTGTGACCCATCTGAGCGAAGGCGCCGGAGTTGCCACAACTCGGGGTGACGTCAACTTCGTGGTTACCGAGTACGGGATCGCTGAACTCCAGGGAAAAAGCATCTACCAGAGGGTCATGGAGCTTGCCCAGATAGCCCACCCCAAATTCAGGGCGCAGATTATCCAGCAAACAAAGAGCCGTCACTATATTTTCGAGGATCAGACACCTCCTCTGGAGGACGATCTGCTGTTCCTGGAAGACTACAAGACTAGCGTCTCCCTGAAGGACGGACGGCTCATGGCGGTGAGGCCACTCCTTCCCTCCGACGAACTCAGATCCAGGAACTTCTATTATTCACTAAAGGAAGAAACCATTTTTTACCGGTTTTTCTATCCGAAAAAAATCTTCGACCGCAAGGTGATTCAAGACCAATGGTCAAGTATGGATTACCGGAAACGGATAACCCTTATAGGACTCGTCATGCACGGGGGCGCCCAAGAGATCATTGCCGTGGCCTCCTACACCTGTGACGAGGAGGAGGAGGATTATGCCGAGACGGCGTTTGTCGTGAGCGAACGGTTCCAGGGAATGGGCATCGCCTCCCTGATGCTGATACAGCTGGAGACCATAGCAAGGGTGAACGGCTTCACGGGGTTCAAGGCCGTTGTCCTCAGGGACAATAGGGCGATGCTCCATGTTTTCAAGAAGCAATATCCCCTCCTGTCTAAAACCGCGGATATGGGCTCAGAGATCTGCCTCCGGATGCCGTTTCTTCATTCCTGACAGCCTAACAGTCTAACGCAGACAAGCTGCAAGTAAGTACCTTGGAGGTATCTACCTATAGCTAATTCCATTTGACTTCATACGATACTGTCAGCGGTCACCTGAAACTATCTGTTTCCTGACCATCTGAAATTGTCATTTTTTCTTCTCATTATTTTCTTCCAAAAAGAAATATAAATCCTTTTTTCTCTTCTTCCTTTTTTCTTCCAGTTTGTCCTTTAACTATCCGATTATATGTTATGGAGGATTTGATCTATGGCACACACAATCGGAAAGCGTAAATGTCGGAATTGTCTGAAACTATTCCTGCCTGATTCTCGTAACCAAACCAAGCAAAAATTCTGCAGTGAAGAAGAGTGGCGGAAAGAAAACCCCGGATACGTAAAATCCCCAAACAGTTCAGCTGGATTGATGGTCGCTTTGTGCGCGATGGGTATCTGGATCAATGCAAATATCCCGATGCATGTATCTATTTGTTTCTGATCGCGGTATCTGATGCAAGGGGACTGAGCTATTATTCTGACGACTCAGTGTGCAAGCGTTTATCCATGGACAGTAGTTGTCTTCTGTCTGAATCAAGACTTCGTCTGATTCAGCTTGGCCTGATAGCATACAAATCTCCACTGTATCAGGTGCTCGATTTGGCTCCATTTGAAAAGAAGTTCTCCAGGAACAGTCCTGATGATCACATACAGCCCTTCGGGCAGATACTCAAACAGATAATGGAGGTGACTCCATGATAAATTATGAAACATTCTGCAAAATAAAAGATCTGCATAATCGTGATGGATTAAAATGTTCTCAGATAGCAGATAAAACCGGCATGGACTCAAGGACAGTGCAGAAATGGCTGGATACGAAGAGCTTTCGTCCAAGAGCTTCTGCGCCTCAGGATACCATCATTACACCCTTTAAACCGGAAATAAACAGGATGCTGGAAAAGCATCATTATACCGCAACACAGATATTTCAACAATTGCGGGAACAGGACTATAAAGGTTCGTATACTACCATTAAAAGATTTGTTAACAAAGTACGTCCAAAGAGATCAACAGCTTATTTAAAGCTGGCTTTTGCTCCGGGAGAATGCGGACAGGTGGATTGGGGATCATTTGGCTCTATGAATGTGGAAAATACCAGAAGACGGTTGAGCTTTTTTGTCATGGTGCTGTGTTATAGCCGCTTGATGTACGTGGAGTTCACTGTTTCACAAACGATGGAACACTGGTTGAGCTGTCACCAGAATGGTTTTCAGTTCTTCGGCAGGGTTCCGGGGCGTATCATGGTGGATAACCTCAAAAGTGCGGTTTTAAAACGTATAATTGGCCAGGCCCCTGTTTTCAACCAGAAATATCTCGATTTTTCTCAACATTATGGCTTTGGGATCAGTGCCTGTAGTGTCAGAAAGGGAAACGAAAAGGGTATCGTTGAAAGCGGTGTGGGGCATTGGCCATCCTCCTTTCTGTTGGTATTGGAAAATGGCTAAAGATATCAGCAGTGGCTGAACTTGTCACACTGGCTCACCGGAAATACACGGTTTTCTTTCCTCAAGAACATCTCGGTGCGCACAGTCTCATGGATGGCAAAGAGGATAAGAGTGACCTATCCACCAGAAACAAAGGGAAAACACGATTTTGACGGGATGTCAATAACTTTTACCGGAACGTACTGGAAAAGAAAAACCCCGAAATCCTTCTCAGGACTCGGGGTATAGGAACTAACCGGCATGTACCGGATTACTTTCTGGTGGCGATGCAGGGAATTGAACCCCGGACACTACGGATATGAGCCGTATGCTCTAACCATCTGAGCTACATCGCCGATGTTGTAAGGCAAGAAAAATTACACTATAAGCATTTAGCTGTCAATAATTTTCGCCTATTGTTACAATTTTTCAGTAAACGACACAGGGGGCCTCCCAAAATAGAGAGGCCCCCTGTGTTAACTCATCTTGGCTTTCTGCCAAAAGAAACGAGGGAACGTTACATCATTCCGCCCATTCCTCCCATGCCGCCCATGCCGCCCATTCCACCACCAGGCATTGGAGGCATTCCGCCGCCAGCACTATCATCTTCCGGCTGATCTGCAATAACACACTCAGTGGTTAAAAGCATACCTGAAACAGAGGCTGCATTCTGCAGGGCATAACGAGTAACTTTGGCAGGGTCAATAACACCCGCAGCAATCAGGTCTTCATACTCTTCAGAAGCTGCATTAAAGCCGTTCGCTCCCTTCAGGGTCTTAACATGATCAACAATTACAGAACCTTCACGACCGGCATTATTTGCGATCTGGCGAATAGGCTCTTCAAGAGCACGGAGAAGAATATTTCTTCCCAGTTCCTGCTCTCCAGGAAGCTCAAGTTTCGAAAGGGCATCAAGACAGCGAATATAAGCCACACCACCACCGGCGACAACACCTTCTTCAACAGCAGCACGAGTTGAGTTCAGAGCATCTTCAACACGGGCCTTCTTCTCTTTCATCTCGACTTCTGTCGCGGCACCAACATTAATTACAGCAACACCACCGATCAGTTTGGCAAGACGCTCCTGGAGTTTCTCACGATCATAATCAGAAGATGTATCTTCTGCCTGGTTGCGGATCTGCTTGACGCGAGCTGCAAGTGCCTCTTTATCTCCGGCACCGTCTACGATAGTAGTATTATCTTTATCGGTTACAATGCGCTTACAGGTACCAAGATCATTAACGGTTACATTCTCAAGTTTGATTCCTAGATCTTCAGAAATAACCTGTCCACCGGTAAGAATAGCGATATCTTCGAGCATTGCCTTTCTACGATCACCAAAACCTGGTGCCTTTACTGCTGCAACATTCAGAGTACCGCGCAGTTTGTTAACAACCAGAGTTGCAAGTGCCTCACCATCCACATCTTCTGCGATGATAAAAAGACCTTTGCCCATCTTGGCAACAGACTCGAGGACAGGAAGAAGATCCTTCATATTGGACACTTTCTTCTCTACAAGAAGGAGGTAAGGATCTTCCATGGCTACTTCCATGCGATCGGGATCGGTAACGAAGTATGGTGAAAGGTATCCGCGATCAAACTGCATACCTTCAACTACATCAAGACTGGTGTCCATGGATTTGGCTTCCTCGACGGTGATAACACCCTCTTTACCAACTTTATCCATAGCCTCGGCAATGATATTACCAATAGTTTCATCACTGTTGGCAGAGATGGTGCCTACCTGGGCAATTTCTTTCTGCTCTTTGGTGGGAGTTGCAAGGGTTGCAATTTTTTCAATTACAACCTCAACACTTCTGTCGATTCCACGTTTGATCTCCATCGGGTTTCCGCCGGCAGCTACAAGCTTAGCACCCTCAACGTAGATAGCCTGGGCAAGGATGGTGGCAGTGGTAGTTCCGTCACCAGCAACATCAGAGGTCTTAGAGGCAACCTCTTTAACCATCTGAGCACCCATGTTCTCAAACTTATCAGAAAGTTCGATCTCTTTAGCAACAGTCACACCATCTTTGGTGATGGTGGGGGCACCGAAGGATTTGTCTATCAGTACATTACGTCCCTTAGGTCCGAGGGTTACTTTTACCGCATCAGCGAGGGTATTTATACCGGTGAGTATGGACTCACGGGCTTTTACTCCATATTTAATATCTTTTCCAGCCATTATTTAATTCTCCCTTTGTCAACAAGATCTTTTACAAGATCAAAATGAATTGTATTTTATACTTTAAATGATTTTGTTTATTCGATAATTCCAAGGATGTCATCTTCGCGCATTATGAGAAAATCTTCCCCATCAAGTTTCACGTCGGTTCCACCATATTTGGAAAAAAGTACCTTGTCACCTACCGCAACCTGAAGCGCTATTCTTTTACCGCTGTCATCAACTTTGCCAGGTCCTACTGCTGCAACCTCACCCTCAGCCGGCTTCTCTTTGGCGGAATCAGGGATAATGATGCCACCTGCTGTTTTTTCTTCTTCTGCCAACCTTTTAACCAAAAGACGATCATTCAATGGACGAATCTTCATTACTTTCTCCTACATTACAAATAGATTTATTTCTAAAAGGGCCCCGTCGATTATATATCTGGAATCCCGCATTAATTTTGCCCGTTTATCGGACAAGTATCTCAAGCTGGGCAAAACTATATGATTGGATTTTTAAAAATCAAGGGGCTGAAATTAAAAAAATTCTACAATTATATTCCCCCGGGAACAGGACTACAACACACTAAATTTACAACAATAAAACAAACTAACCACACCGAACAGTCCAATTAAATGGATCTTCCTGTTCGCCTTTCTGGATTGCCTGTAACTCCGCAAACAATTTTGCAGACAGTTTGCCTGTTTTTCCCTCGTTAATCAGATATGGTTTTTCTTTATAATAAAATTCACCGACAGGGGAGATAACTGCTGCTGTTCCTGTACCAAATACCTCCTGCAGCCGTCCCTTGTCGTTTGCCTCCAGTACCTCATCTATGGAGATCTTCCTTTCAACAACATCTACCCCCCATGAGTCGGCAAGCTTAATGACTGAGTCCCTCGTTAATCCAGCAAGAATTGACCCTCCAAGAGGCGGGGTTATCAACTCATCGTCAATTTTAAAAAAGATATTGCTGGTTCCTACCTCCTCTATATACTTATGCTCGCAACCATCCAGCCATAACACCTGGCTGCATCCATTCTTTTTTGCCAACTCAAATGCCAGAAGTGAAGCAGCATAGTTCCCGGCGGTCTTTGCTTCACCAACTCCCCCTTTTACTGCACGAACATATTCATCACTCACATAGATTTTCGTCGGGCTGAATCCCTCTTTGTAATAGGCACCGACAGGAGACATGATCATATAAAAATAGTACTCACTTGAAGGGTTGACACCTATGGCCGGCTGAACTCCAATCATGGTGGGGCGAATGTAGAGTGTGGTTCCTTCAGCCGTCGGAATCCAGTCTTTTTCAAGATAGAGAAGAGCTTTAAGGGATTTTACAACCATCTCAACAGGCAGTCTCGGCATGCACATCCTCAATGCTGACTGATTCATGCGCTCAAAATTGTCTTTGGGTCTAAAAAGAAATACCTGCCCGTCTTTTCCACGGTAAGCTTTCAAACCTTCAATAATAGCCTGCCCATAGTGAAACACCATCGCTGCAGGACTTATCTGAAAATCACCATATGGACAGATATTTGCATCATGCCAGCCTTTCTCTCTATCCCACTTCATCAGAAACATATGATCTGTGAAATGAACTCCAAACCCGAGGTTATCCTGGGATGGTTTTTCCTTTCTTTGATCCACACCCACTTTTTCTAAAGTAACCTCAAGGTCTTCCCACATTATACCTATCTCCCCACTGTCATTTATTTTTCTTTTCTAAATCCCTTAGAAGATATATACTTTTCACGGTCATTGAGACAAAAGCAGAAGTGTAATTCTGCTTAAACCGCGCAGAATACCTCAGTAGACTGAACAATTGCAACTTTAATCCATTACTTATTATCGGATGAAAATAATCAACTAACCATGCAGACCCCAAAAACCAACCCACCACCACAAAATTTCCTGTCCAACCCGGTGGGATTAAAATATTTTCTGCTGGTTTTTTTAATTTCTATCTTCTTTTTTGGCAGAATCCTCTGGCCGTTCTGGTCTATACTTGTCCTTTCTTTCCTGCTGACAAACCTTTTCAGACCTATTTACCTTTTTCTCAGCAGAAAGTTGCCGGAAACAGTCGCCTCCGTTTTCACATGTTTTCTTATAATTGCCATTGTCTTCATTCCCCTGATCTTTTTTGTTCTGGCTCTAACCGATGAAGCGCTTAATCTCTACAATTGGGGACGAGACAGCCGGGTAGGTCTGCGCCTCCAGATGTTCATCCAGGAAAGTCCTCTAATCCTGCAGCTGCAGGAGCAACTAAGGGAAGTCGGGTTTGAATTTAACCCCTCACAAGTTTCAGATTGGTTTGGTTACCTGGCCAAAAAAGGCGGTTTACTACTCTATAATCAGGCAAGCGGCTGGGCAGCTAATATCCTGCAATTCCTTTTCCTCTTTTTTATCATGATCCTGGTTATCTTTTTTCTCTTGATAGACCAGCCAAAACTCATCGATTATATGATCAAACTCTCTCCTCTTCCCGAGGATGAAAATCGTATACTCATAGAAAAGTTTCAGGAAATAGCCAACGCGATTTTAAAAGGAAACGGGATATGCGGCATTATTCAGGGGATTCTCGGCGGTGCCGCATTTTCCATTCTCGGCCTGAACTCCCCCCTTCTTTGGGGATCAATTATGGCAATCCTTGCCTTTTTGCCGATTTTCGGGGTTGGACTGGTAATGATTCCGACGTCGATAATTCTCGTATTAAGTGATCGAACAGGTGCAGGTGTATTTCTCTTTATTTTTTATCTCATCCTCTCATTCAGTATCGAATATCTTGTAAAACCAAAATTGGTGGGAACTCAGGTGGAAATGCATACCCTGCTCGTCTTCCTGTCCATTATCGGTGGATTAAGTGTCTATGGAGTCCTGGGAATCATCTATGGTCCGCTTATCATTACCGCCTTCCTCGCTCTCTCAGACATTTACCTCAAGCGGTATGACAAGCATGTGCAGCATATGTAAAACTCCAGCTACACAACAGTTTTCACCGGGTTTTTTCTATATATTCCAGACGATTTACCATCCAGAAAAATATCTTCAAGATAGGAGAGTTTTCGAGGAAGCTGAGCGGGCATCCCTCGGGCCACTAGAAAGTTTGCCGGCCTGCCCACCTGCAGCAACCCGATAGTGTCGAGCCCAAGGAGTTGTGCACCATTAGATGTGGCACATTGCACTATCTCCGGCAGAGTAAAGCCGGCCTTTTTGAAGAGTTTCATCTCTTCGACCACAGATTCCCCATGGAGTACTCCGAGGCTACCTGCATCGGTTCCGAGGGCAAGGATTACACCAAGTTCCCTCGCTAATGCCATCTGGTCAAGCTGATGTTCCAGGGTTTTGTTGATTACCTGATGGTTGACATGCCCATCTTTTGCATCGATATTTTCCATATATGCCTTCATTGTATAGGCGGTTGGAACCCAGACCACCCCTTTTTCCGCCATCAGTTGCAGATTCTCTCTGCCCATAAAGAATCCATGCTCAATGGAATGGCACCCGGCTTCAAGCGCCAACCTGACAGGAAGGTGGCCATTGGCATGTACCATAACCTTTTTCCCTTTTTTCCCTGCTGCAAGAACAAGCCGGGAAATTTCATCACGGTCAAATTGGTGATGTGTCTCTTTTGCATAGGTGTTAAGACTGTTAAGACCTGAATTGACAAGCTTCACCCAGTCAACATCCTCCAAATCTTTTTCAAAACTGGCTGCTAAAGATTCATTCTCCTCTGTGTGCCTGCCTATAAGACTGCCGTAGCGATCCTTTTGTCTCCATGCCCGTCCCGCCGATTTGATTGCCACCGGAAAGCCTTTATCTAACTCATCTCTATATCGTAAAGCAAAACCACCCCGATCGCCGCCATCTCTTACGGCAAGAACCCCATAACTCAGCATATAGTTGAGATGACGACTGATTACCGGTTTTATCTGATCATAGCCGGCAGTAAGCTGGCTCTCCCTCATGTTTGGGTCGGTAGTCCCCGACATAAAAAGATGCACATGACTGTCAACGAGGGGAGGCAGAATTGTACAGTGAGACAAATCCGTAATGCTGGAACTATCGGAATTATCTCCACCTCCATAGTTGTCTAAACCGGTGATACTGCCATTTTCGATATGCAACAACACCTTCTCCCGGACAGGCCCACCGCTCCCGTCCAACAGCCATCCGACACGAATAGAGTGCTTGGTATTCATATTTTTTTAGTCAGGTTAATTTTTGAAAGCCATCATATCCTTTAAGTAAGATGGCTAAAATTTCACATTCTTAGTATCTTAACAGAGACTGTACAACAAGTTCAATCGACATTGAATCGGAGTTAAAAAATGAAAGAAGAGTCAAAAATTATCCACCGCCTCTGGACTGTTGATGGTCATGGCAACAACTTACCCACCACCGTAAACCCCCCGGTTTACCGCGGATCAACTGTTCTCTTTGATACCTATGAAGATATGTATATGGCTGGACAGGGAAGATATGACGGGCCCACCTATGGAACCGACAGATTTCCGGTTCAAAGATGTTTGGAAGAGGCCCTGAGAGAACTCGAAGGCGGTTCTGTCACTCGGGTGTACCCCTCCGGTATCGCCGCCATCCAAAACTTTTTCTACGCATTTACCAAAAGCGGCGACCATATCCTGGTCGTCGATAATGCATACGGTCCTGGAGTACGATTTTGTAAAAAAGTTCTTGCCAAGTTTAATATTGAAACAACCTTCATTCCACCCTCAGTGGCTGAAGATATAGAACAGTATATCAAACCTAATACCGTACTGATACTGCTCGAATCCCCAGGCTCCAATACCTTTGAAATTCAGGACATACCAGTCATCACGACTATTGCTGAGAAAAACGGCATTGTAACCGCCCTGGATAACACCTGGGCCACTCCTCTGTATCTGAAACCGTTTGAACTGGGTGTTGACGTTTCTATTCAGGCAATTTCAAAATATATCTCAGGGTATTCCGATGTGCTGATGGGTGCAGTCACGGTTAACGAAAAATATGGTCACATATTGGATAACTTCCATTCTGTAACCGAGATGTACACCCCCGACAGTGACTGCTATCTGGCCTTGCGGGGCATGAAAACACTTTCCATCAGGTTAAAGCAGCATGAGCAGTCAGCAATTCAGGTAGCCTCCTGGCTGGGAGGACATGAAAAAGTCGATACTGTTATTCATCCCGCGCTGCCGAATCATCCCGAACATCACCTCTGGAAACGTGATTTCAGCGGTTCTTCCGGCCTTTTTGCTTTTACATTAAAAAAAGATTACTCCACGGAAGAACTCGCCGGATTCATAAATAAACTGAATCATTTCGGTCTCGGTTACAGCTGGGGAGGTTATAAAAGTCTTTTAACAGCAGCCAAACAGAGGCGTAACACCCCATCGAGGTTTTCGGGGAAAACAATAATCAGGCTGAATATCGGCCTTGAAGGGGTTGAAGACCTGATCCTCGACCTTGAGCAAGGAATAGAAATGCTTCCTTAACTTCCAGCCACCTCCAATTACTTTCCACCATATACTTTGAAAAGTGCCTGTGTGCCATCATCGCTGCCCCCCTGTTCGGCAAGCTTTTCATATAAGCTCTTCGCCAGATCAAGACCGGGGGTATCCAAATCCATGGATTTGGCACTTTCCGAAGCAATAATCATATCCTTGATAAAATGCTTCACATAAAAACCGGGTTCAAAATCACCTTTAATCATCCTTGGGCCCAGATTTGACAGCGACCAGCTTCCGGCAGCACCACTTTCGATGCTTTCGAGTACAGTTGCGGCATCAAGTCCTGATTGGCCGGCATAGGCAAGTGCTTCACAGACTCCCATCATCCCGGAAGCAATAGCTATTTGATTGCACATCTTGGTATGCTGCCCGCTTCCAGCAGGACCCTGATAGACGATATTTTTTCCCATCAGTTCAAAGAGCGGCAGGATAGTCTTGTAAACTTCTTTCTCTCCACCAACCATGATGGATAATTGCCCTTCCCGTGCACCAATATCGCCCCCGGACACAGGAGCATCAAGAGAGAAAACCTCTTTTTTTTGTGCCTTATCTGCAAGTGTTACTGCCAATTGCGGCTGAGAGGTGGTCATGTCGATCACATATCCGCCGGAAGAAATATTCTCTAGAATTCCTTCTTCCCCCAGGTACACCTCTTCCACATCAGATGGAAAACCGACAATGGTAAAGATAACCTGGCAGCCAGCAGCCAGGGCTGCAACACTCTCCTCCCATATCGCCCCCTCTTCAACCAGATCTTTTGCCTTTTCTTTGGTGCGGGAATAAATATGCACAGGATATTTGCTTTTCATCAGGTGGCGGGCCATACTCTTTCCCATCACGCCGGTTCCTATAAAACCGATCTTTGTGGTCTCTGCTAAAGTCATGGTTGCTCCGGTTACTTTTTTATTCGCTCTTTAACTCTTCTATCATTTTCCTGCTCTCTGCCGGTTTAAGAAAAAAATCACTGAACCGGATCATACCTGATTTATCAATAATGACCACCCAGGGTGTGCCCCGAGCCTGGTATTCGCGCATCAGCGGAGAAGGTTTTCCCTGCCAGCCATTATGACCAATGGGAATGGTGAGAGCATATTTTTCCGCAATTTCATTGAGCACCTGCCCACTGTTGATGCCAAATCCCTCAAACGTTGTCTGTATTGTTACAACAGCTACTTCCGGGTCGTCAACATAAAACGATGCAATTTCCTGCAACGCAGGAAAACCATATTTATGGCAGCCGGGTCACCATTTTTGAAAAAAAGAGAGATATACAACACGCCCTTTCAAATCCTTAACATCCAGGGATTCTTTTCCGGGAGGAA
>DEIL01000103.1 GCA_002352445.1 Desulfobulbaceae bacterium UBA2775 | reverse complement strand
TTTTTGCTGCAAAACTCGAGTTAACTGTATCACAACACTCACCAATTTGCATTTGCAAAAGATATGACAAAGCAGAATTTGGGCGAAGCCCCGGAGGAGCAAAATCCCATTTTGCTCCGGAGCAGATGAACATCAGTTTAACGAAAAAATCCTGCCAAAACCCCTAATGAAATACACCAGAAGTGCACGAGGTGCTTCTGGTGGTGTGGATAATTGATACTTTTTGAGAGATAAATAACTTGTCTGCATATCGATGCATTGGTAATTTTTCTTGCTATTACTGATCTTGCGGTTTAACCTATCAATACAACCCAGCTGTTCTCGATTCGCCTCTGGTTTTTTACACAAGGAGTTGATACATGTCCTTCAACGGCATTTTCTCAATCCACCCTAAGTACTTGATTGCCTTTGTTCTAATCGCACTCGTAACACCACTGTTTGGTGCCCAATATGTACTGACAGTTGCTGACTTCAAAGTTCAAACCACAGATGAAAAATACCTCTATGTTGGAAAAGGTATTTCAGCTCTACTTGCCAACGAACTCCGACAGTCAAAGGCTGTGGACTTGGTTGAGCGAGAGAAACTCAATGAAATCATAACAGAACAGAAATTATCTCTGACCGGAATAACACAAGGTGATGTCACGATCGGTCAATTGTTGGATGTTGATCTTTTCGTCGTCGGTGAAATCATAGATATGGGCAGTACGTTCTTAATCGATGTCCGAGTAATTGACGTTGTGACGGGAGAAATTTTCTGGTCTGGTTCTATCACAGAAAAACTTCGTAGGTATGATTACATCGGAGCCTATTTTGCAGATGCAATACTTTCTGAACTAGAGATCGATACAGTTGAAGAGACAATTACCAAATTTGAGGAGAAAGAAGGCAAGGATGAAAACGCCCTCATAGCCATGTCAGAAGGAATTGAAGCTTACGACCAAGGGGATGAGAAAACGGCGAAAGAACAACTTTCGGAAGCAAGACGAATTGACCCCGAAAATGAGGTAGCAAAGCTTTATCTAACAAAGATCTACCAACTCACACCAAGAGGGAAAATCGAGTTATCAGCCTATATGCCGCCCTATACAGCTTCATCTTTGGGATTTATTGAGAGTATTAGTATCTACACATGGATAGGCCTCCCATATAATAGAGTCTTCTCGTCCAATGAAGATGGAACACAGTCGATTGAGGGTACTCCTTACGTAGGCAGTGAGGACAATCGTACTTATACAGTAGGAGTATCAATTCCAATCGGTAAACGTTTTGGCATCGATTTCGGAATCAAAACTGGTGAGAATAGTTTTATGATCAGTAACTCTACTGACCCAAATTGGGCAAATTTCGAAAGCACAACATCCAGTACTTTTAAAACTCATTATCAAAATTCAACCGGCTATATATCATCAGGATACGCTATAAACCAGAAAGCAAGCATTGGCTTAGCGGCGATGATTTTCTATACACGAAACCATCAAACTGGCGTCAGTGATGCCATTGATGGATACGGCAATCTTGTCCACGAAGGCTTGTTCTTTAGTATGGTGCCATCATTTACCGTCAATCTAAAAAGTAAAAGAACTTTGTTGGATTTCAGCCTTGCTTATACCAATCAAGAGGTCTATCAGATCAAGGATGATGGAATAATATCCCTTGGATACGCCCCAATGGTTTTTGATGCGTCACTGATAATGGGCCCCTATTGGCAGTCACTATTTGTGGGAGCAAGAATTAACTCGGATATTTACTACAACTACATTGTTGGACATAACCTGAGAATAGTTCCAACAATCGAATACTGGCCAATAAAGGTTCTCACACTCCGAGCTGGTTTAGAGTATTCCCATTCAATCTACGAAGGGAATTATACTCCGGGATACGGGGGATACTTCGGGTTATCAATCAATCCATGGAAATTCAAGATTCACACCAACATTTCCTATCGTTATAGGCCGATGAGCGCAATGCCTGATTCACTAATGAAGGACTTACGATTTCTTTTCGGAATCGAATTTGATAGTGATTGGTTATCAAGATAGTCTATATTGACATAAGCCTTTCCAGACATTCCCGGATATGATCAACTTCACGTTGAATAGACCTAAGGAATGTCAAGAATTCATCGCTGTGAATCCCGTAGTGACAATAAATTACCGCCAAAAAACTCTGAATTTTCTCTGAAAAATAAGCAACTTTTTTTCAGATCTTCCATTTCTTTCTTAATTATTCCGAAACTGTCTTGCGTCTCCCAATTCGTGGCGGCACGGACGCCGCCACGATACAAGGCCTTCTGGATTTTTTCGTTAAACGATCTGATGTTATCTGAAGTTCTGCGCCCGCCAAAGGCGGTTGGCATTTCTTTTGCCTCATCAACAGCAACACCATGTTTCTCTTTGACTGTATCACATCACTCACCTAATTGCATTTGCAAAAGATATGACAAAGCAGAATTTGGGCGAAGGCCCCGGAGGAGTAAAATCCTATTTTGCTCCGTAGCAGATGAACATCTGTTAAATTCCGTATCAAAAAACTAAGAGATAAAACTCCCCAGAAGGACACGATGTCCTTCTGGGACCGTATACATTCTGCCGACGACTGCAACTTCGACCAAAATCAGAATACAATTAGTTGATTTCAAATATCTTCTCTTGCTGTTATCAATATATAGCCATTTGGAACCGGTTTGTACTGACGATAAATAAAATCTAAGCGTCACGTTCTTGAGAATAGGCCTCAGTGTAGTTGTCCAGAACTTTCCGTATCATCTGTTGATATGGAACATGGGTGACTCTCGATTTTTCCTTGAAGAATTCGACACTCTTCTGGGAAAGTACGATCGTAACCTTCTTTGTGTCTTCTTTTAGTATGAGCTGCTCAGGGGGTGGGAGAAAGTCCTTAATCTTTCGGGCAGAATCGAGACCTTGGCGGACCTCTTCAGGAGCATTTTTGTAATAGTTATCACTTTTCATAAAGCTTTTTACCCTCTCTCCATTAGCCGGCACCAAATAATCTGATGTTCTCTCCACGCATCGTAAAACGTACAGTGACGACTCTATCTGCGATTTTACCAATACAAAAGTATCGATCTTCTGCCTGACTATGCCTTTCATCCTTTAGAATAATTCTATAGGAATCCAGAAATGCCTTTTGAGCTTCTTGGAATGAAATTTGATTTTTATTCAGGTTCTCTCGGTTCTTTTCTTCATCCCATTCAAATTTCATACGGTAATACTACCATACATTTGCCCATATATCTATATTGATCTATCAGTAGTTGATTTCATCTAATTCTTACATTTCTGAAAAGCTCAAGCGGATTGACGACCATTACCAAACGGCGATATTTCTTCAATTGGAACCGGGCCATGGACGGCTCGGTTATAAAATTACGAATTTTTGATATTGAATTTAACGACCCGCTGTGATACGACGTTTGCCGTCCGCCACAGGCAGTTGGCGGGGATTTTGCCGAATCACAACAAACCCATCTCTTTAGTGAACAAAGTATCACACAACTGAAGAATCCGCAAAATCCATGACAAAGACAAATGTGGGCGAAGCCCCAAGGAGCGAAGCGACGCAGCGTTATCCACAGC
>DEIL01000019.1:10286-12433 GCA_002352445.1 Desulfobulbaceae bacterium UBA2775 | reverse complement strand
TGCCGAAATTGTGTTGTTACCATTTCTTTTCCGGGAGTAAGAGACCTCCAGCCTGTAGAAATGCCTGTTGAGCATCTCTGGATGTCATCACAGCACAATGATCCCTGCCATGGTTTTAAATTCCTTGGTCTCGAAAAAGCTCAGCAGTATGCTTTAACCAGTTATATTGACAGCCTTGAGGTTATGGGGAGAGGACAATGAAAAGAATCCTGTTTGCAATGATTCTCATACCACTGGTTTGCACTGCTGCATCTGCAGAATGGCAGAGTGACTTTAAAGAAAACTATATCAGCCGGGGGATTGATCAGGCAGTTAAAGTGGCCCTTCAGGATGGAGTTGATCCGGATGCCATAACCGGACAGGGACGCAGTCTGGCAGGACTGAGCCCGCAGACCCTGGTGAAGGCTCTCTATTGTGCCGGTGTGAGAGGACAGGATATTCGGGATGCGGCGGCCAATAATGGCATATCTGACAGCAATGTTACTGCCGGATATAAGATGAGTCTGGCTGAGTGTCGTGATGCTGTGGCTGAGAGTAAGGGTTATACACCTGTTGCTGAGGGATTTGCCGGCAGCAGGAGAACTAGAACAAGAGCCGGGGGCAAGGGAAAAACCTATGGCAGCCCCAGTACCTTTCAGTAGGGTGTTGTGTCGTTGGACATCCTCCGGAACATATTGAAATGTTAATGGATTTTTAGATATTATTTTTGGTGTTTAATGACTGGTAAGATAAAAATATCAGCCCTCATTGCTGTTTTCTCAATCAGTATGAATGTGCAAAATGGATTTGCGGCAGGAGAATTTGCCTCTTCATCTGTGAAAATTTCCGCACTTACTATACAAAGTAAGAGTGAAAGCAGTATGTTGGTTCAAGAGAATGTCAACGATGAAGAAGGTGACAAGCTGTTTGGAAAAGAGGGTGGATATTTTCATCCATATATTTCTCTTGGGTTTGAATATACCGACAACCTGTTTAACCTGAACGATAAATTTGAGGCTGGAGAAATTGAAAACCTTCTCACAACAGTATCGCCCGGTATCTGGTTTGCTATGCCAAGGACTAAACACATTCCCATTACCATCAATCCAAACAACACTTCTCCGGGAGGGTTGCAGCATCAGTTTGAGGATTATCGAGGATTGGATCGCTTCCAGGCATATGCCCTCGGCGGTCTGGATTTCAAATATTATTCAGAAAATTCGGATCTGAATAGAACGGATGGAGAGCTTGAAGGGCTGATGCGGTATAATATGCGGGGAGGTCTGGGACTGCAGCTGGTTGACAGATATACCCGGGGCGAAGATGAAATGGATGCCGGATCTTATTTACGCGATCAGGACAGGGGTTTCGATTCAAACCTGCTTTTGGCTACAGCCGACTGGGATGTTACAGAAAAGTTGAGAACGAAAATTAATTATACTAATTTTGTTCTCATTTATGAGGATGATATTAATCAGTTTTTAGACAGGGTCGATAATGGAGTCGATCTTTACGGATACTACAACTACAGCTCGAAGACTTCCTTTTTTATTGAGTATAAATTTATAGCTGCCGCCTACGATGAAAGTACGCTGCTGGATAGCGACACAAACTTTTTTTATGGTGGTATAAAATGGGATACTACTGAAAAAACTAATCTGCTTTTCAAACTTGGCTACCAGACAAAAAAATTTGATGATGAAATTCTTGAAATAGATGATTGGGACGGTTTTGTTTATGATCTGCAATTGACATATCGTTATTCGGAAAAAACTCACCTCGAGCTTGGTTCCTATCGTACAAATGATGCACCGGACAGTTATCGGGCTTCCGACCAGACCGTTCTTGGTGCTGTTTTGAAGTATGACCAGAAGTTTTCTGATCGGCTGAGCGGCAGCTTTGACGTTGTCTACGAGGATATCGATTATTCAAACGCGCATATCGTAGTTGAAAAAGATCGCGATGATAATACTTTTGCTGCCCGACCTGCCGTACAATATCTTTTTCGTAGATGGTTAATGTTTGAGCTGGCATATGAGTATGAGACCAGAGAATCGACAGAAGATTTCTTCGATTACGATACCAATACTTTTATGTTGAATGCCAACCTGTCTTTATAAAAAAATACCCGTATTCTTTTAACGGGAATCTATGAAATAAGGATTATA
>DEIL01000019.1:8726-10201 GCA_002352445.1 Desulfobulbaceae bacterium UBA2775 | reverse complement strand
GGACAGGCTCCTAGGGAATGACGGAGCAGGGAGCTACGCCACTATATTTACTCAATATCAGCCGCCGGTCTCTTCACCGTCCTCGCTGCCATCGTCATGAACAAAGTAAAAAAACAACCCTGAAAGTTGTCACAAAAGAATTGCTTGCCTAATATCACTCCGAAGTTTATAGTTCGTAATGTAAACTTAATCACATTTGGTGAGGTGGCAAAATGCAAGCTACAGCAAAAGATCTTAGATTCTATTCTAAAGAATTATTAAACACCGTGCGCAGAGGAGAAGAGGTAATTATCACATATCGAGGGAAGCCTTGTGCCAAACTTGTTCCCATACAAGATGAGAAAGAAATCTCTACTCAACCTAATGACTTGTTTGGTATCTGGAAGGATAACATCCAAACAGAAGATGTAGGAGAATACATTAGAACAATTAGAAAGGGACGCTTCAATGTTGGTTGATACAGACGTGCTTATTTGGTACATGCGGGGCAACACAAAAGCTTTAGACGAACTAGAGAAGTATAAAAATTTTTCTATATCAGTTGTCACCTACATGGAATTAGTCCAGGGAATGAGAAACAAAAAAGAATTAACCTCCCTCCGCAAGGCATTAAAGAGCTGGAACTGCAAGATCATTTACATAACAGAAGAAATCTCAAGTAAAGCCATGTTCTATGTTGAACAACACTATTTGAGCCATTCGATACAGATTGCCGATGCTCTTATTGGTGCTACAGCAGTATCTTACGGTGTTTCGTTATTAACAGGTAACGACAAGCACTACAAAGTAGTTAAAGAGATTTCTTTGAAGAAATTTCGACAATAAATATCAATGGACAATAACGGCAGGGAATTATGCTTGTGCTCAGCTTAAAACCACAGGTTCTCGTCGGTTGTCTATTATTTGTCAGTGGAAGCTCAGGAAGACAGCACTATAGACGATGATTTGCTGCAAAATATTCACAGAAATTATGGTATAATTACATATGGGTTATTCACTTGTATTACAACATAAAGATCGTTTTCGCGACTCTGCACAACGCCTGATCTGGTGGATGAAACCTGACGATGCTCTTAACCATCCTCTTCGCCTGATTACTCAAATGATGGATATTGGATCATTAACCGACCTCAGACTCCTGCAAGATGAGTTCACCGACACCGAGCTTGTCAATATTCTTAAACACGCTCCCTCCGGAGTCTTGTCTGCCCGCTCTCTCCGTTTCTGGCAAGTTGTCCTGAAGACAGACGCAAAACCGAAACCGCGCTTTCCCGGCTCAGACGTTACCGGAACAGTATGGAACCAAGGTTAGATATACTGCCGAACAGCCAACGCAATCTCTGGCCGCAGCTAGGCCTGATTCCGAAGAAGTTTGTTCTATATTGTGGTACAGCCATCGCCCTGTATTTTGGTCATCGCGAATCAATTGATTTCGATTTCTTTTCTTCGGAACCTTTTGACGGCAACGAAATCCT
>DEIL01000019.1:7880-8652 GCA_002352445.1 Desulfobulbaceae bacterium UBA2775 | reverse complement strand
ATAACTTTGATTGTTGACAATCCAACTCCTGTAAAGTTCCAGTTCTTTGGAGGGCTCCCCCTGTCCCGGGTTAAAAAACCTGTATTGCTTGACCCGCCGGGTATCCTGCTTGCATCTCCTTACGATTTGTTCGCAACTAAACTCAAGGTTATCCAGGATCGCGCCGAGAAGAAGGATTACCTTGATATTGTCGAATTTTTAAAACAGGGATACGATTTCGCTCAAGCCCTCGCCGCTGCAATCGCTGTTTACCGAAATAAATTCAACCCGCAGATAACGCTGCGCGCTGCAGTCTCGTTTGTCGATGGAGATCTTTCTTCATTTGTCCGGAACGACCGTCAAATTCTGGAAAATGTAGTGGCCGATTTCTGGTCGTCAAAATTAGAGTCACCTGCAACAGTAGCCGATTCCACCAACCTGTCATCAGAAAAATGAAGAAATAGGGCGGGAGAAAGATTCTTCCTATAATCAATGAAATAAATCGAGGTCTCCCCGATTTACGTTTTCCAATTTGTGTACGCCATATCCGGAATATCTAACGCTGGGTGTGGAGCCATTAGAGCGCCAGAAAATTATCGAGCTTTGTTTATCGTGTAGACGGTGAATTGTTAGAAAAGATAAGGGCAAATACTAATAAGGGGATGGCAGTTGGGGTGATCGATTTAAAGAGGCAATAGAGAGGCTTACCGGCAGACGATTAAAAGCGAAGAAGAGGGGACGACCTTTAGGGTGGCGAAAAGTGAAAGTTTAATTTTACTCTGACCCTTTTATT
>DEIL01000019.1:0-7797 GCA_002352445.1 Desulfobulbaceae bacterium UBA2775 | reverse complement strand
CTTCAAATCTTTCAGCTCAAATCAAAAATATACAGAAATTCTCTCGTAAATTTGAACTTTTAACAATCCGGTAAATGCGTAGTCGCAGCCCAGTATTTAGTCGCAGCCCAGATATCTTCATCTGTTGGTTCATAATTCATTACAAATAAAGTCCAATCTAAAGGAGCGTCGAGAATTACTAAGCCCATTCGTGTTTCGGAATAATTCTTACTAATCCATTTTGGCACGACCAGCATTTTGTAATCTTTGCCCTTTGCGGAAACGATTATTGACAACTCTTTCCCACAATCGTGCAGTTCTTTGGGAATGTCAGTCAATGACATGCCGGCACGGGAAACATCCTTTACGGTTCCTGAGAAGAAATTAACTCCATCTGAAAGATTGGCAACTACATTTTGCACTTCAGTTCTTTGGTGGCGTCGCTTGTTCATTTTCACCGCCCTGCGTTGAGATTAAATTTTGATTCCTTCACTCAGAAAACCCATATGCTGCATTGAGTAGATAGGTGAAGGGTGTTTGTTCTGTTGTCTAGACAACTAAATACAAAAGATGTTTCAAGAAAAATTCGGAGATGGGGGAATCTGCGGCATGTACGTGCTTCAAAAAATGGGTAAGGAATTCCTCGTTCGCTACCTGAAAATGCTGCGATACCTACCCTGTGCCTAACATATGTTGCAATGTCAGGCTGTACAGGTCAGTAACAGGAATTGAATGACCATTTCACGATTCTTGAGCAGATAGTATACTGTGAAGATTATAATAAGTCAATGTTTTTCCGTTGTTATTGGCTTATTGCCAGCGTCGGTCGGGGACTAAGTCGTTCAATATGGGACTAAAATGCTTAGTTTGCTTCTGTAAAAAACACTATTACTGGACTGCATATTATTGGTGATCTAATCTTGCTGACATGTCTTCATTTGAATACAAAAGATGCTTCAATAATGAGATCAGCTAAATGTTATTCTCATAACTCAGAACTCTCACGGTATGAGAAAAAATTCGCTTACATTACTCTTTTTCCTTATCAGTTTGTAGGAGATCATGCCTAAAAAACTTGTCCGAAATGGAGCATTTCAGATTATTGATAATTCCTATTCGAATAATCTTTTGACGGTTGGGTTTACAGGCGAGAAATAAGAAGTGTTGTCGGTCGAATTTGTACGACCGGCATGGAGCACTATGGACATCCTGGGATGGAACCCTTCATCACTAACAAGAATTGATCCACCTATATTAGGCTTTTAAATCTTTCAAACTTTCTTTAATCAATTGAAAAGTTGCTTCGATATCGTTATCCAACCCAACAGAAAAACGTATCAATCCTGGTGACATGCCCATTTGATGCTGAACGTTTTCTGGAACTTCTGAGGATGTGCTTTTACTGGAATTGCTAAATAAAGTTTTAAAATAGCCTAAACTTACTGCATGATAACCAGCATTTTTCAATTGCATAGATTCCATTAGAGTGGCTGCTCTCTCAGGAGTTTCCATATTGATAGCAATCATTCCTCCAAAACCATATTCCTCATTCATCATGCTTTTCATTAATTCGTATTGAGGATGATCAGGCATGCCTGGATAAATGTATTCTAATCCAATGTCTCTAAATCGCTTAGCAAGGTGCATTCCATTTTTACTGTGCTGTTTCATCCTGATATGGAGTGTATGAAGATTTTTTAATATACTGGAAGAACGCAAAGGATCTAATACCGGCCCTAAGAGCATAGCTGTTCCATCATTCACATCGGTTATGTCCAGAACAAATTGATTTGATGCACAAATAGCACCCGCAATAGTATCGTTTTTTCCATTTATGTATTTGGTCATGGAGTAAACAACGATATCAGCACCCAGCAAAAAAGGTGCGAAAATCATAGGAGTAAATGTATTGTCCACAACCAATTGAATATTGTGCCGTTTAGTTATTCCAGACAAAGCAGGAATATCAGAAATCTGCAATAAAGGGTTGGTCATTGTTTCGGTATATACCATTTTGGTAGTTGGACGAATGGCTTTTTCTACAGCATCTAAATCTGTAATATCAACAAAAGTGACATCGATATTAAATTTTGGTAAATAGTTTTTTAAGAAAGCATAAGTTCCACCATAGGTAGTAATACTGCTGACAATATGATCGCCGGTATTACAAAGTTGTAAGAATACGGCGGTAATAGCAGCCATACCTGACCCTGTAACCCAAGCATTTTCAGTTCCTTCCATGGCTGCAAGCGCATCTGCCAAGTATTTATTGCTTGGATTCCAATGACGGGCATACAGGAAACAACCCTCTGCTTCTCCATGAAAAGTGTCCAGCATGGTCCTTGCTGTCATGAAGGTGAAAGTTGAAGAGTCTGTAATTGACGGATTAACACCACCAAATTCACCAAATTGTTTTAAGCCTTGAATATTACTGGCCGGATCAAAATTTTTCATACTCATGGAAATTGCCCTTTCAATAAATGATTCTCCTCACTCCATCTCCGCTCATACTTCACTATTGATTCAAACACAGTTGAGATATTTTTCACAGAAATTTTGGGCAATATGCCAGAAGAACTGAACCGCTGCGCGTAAAAAACCCCCTTGAACTTGGCATACACCCGCCGAAGTTTAAAATTACTGGCTTGGGGAGTACTTGATACAGTTAGAGGAAGAAGATGAAAGTATGTATGTTGTGCTACAAAATTTTTCTCTTTTAATATTGGATCATTCTGTCTAATATATTTTGGTTCATCCGGAAAACGAATACCCAGATTAACTAAAGTAAAGCCTCAGACGATTAAAATTTGTCTGATATGATTTCGAGGTTATTTAAAATGAATTTTTTAGGCGGCATTAGACATTGGACGGATCGGCAGTATCTTGCTGCCTTATTTTCTCTTTCTGCAGTGTTAATGATGTTTGCAGTTCTGAATGGTTATAAACTCCCATTGTGGTGGATAGCACTGCCAATCAATGCCATAATTGCCGGTTATGCGGTTTACACTACTGAGTGGCCTGGCAAAAACGGTTTTAAGAAAGATTCTAATTTAGGATAAGGGTCCCTTGCAAAATAGCCTAAGAAATACGGCGTGAAGTATGTTTTTACTGCCATGTTTCTAGTGAAATAGATATATTTACAGTAAGTTATATGACATATCACTTAAAAAAATACACCACCCTACAAGCGAGTCCGCATAGGGCATTTTGAGATTACCACACCGAAAATCCGCATATATGTATCGGAAAAACAAAGTTTCTGTAAAAGTCTCTGGTTGGCAATGAGAGTTGTGGACAGGAATATTTATGTTGGTAAAAGAACCAGCCAAGCTTTATCCTTTTGATTATATAGCCAACATCTGAATAAAGATGATAAAAAAGGCCTGTTTTTCTGATGAAGACACAACTATCTTGTGGTTGTTACATGTTCGGGGTCAGGGAAAAGTTATTTGGAAGGATGCTCTGATTGATTTTAAGGGATTTGGAAGGTGAACTGAGACAAAAATCATAGTTCTTTGGCAGATTTTACAGAGCAGTGGATCTTTGCCTTGGAACGTTTTTTGTCTTTCTCTCCAGTTTTTTGCATTGTCTACGGTGGGTGGTGTTACGAGAAGTTTTTTTCACTGCAAAAAAAGTGTTGCGTTACTATTTGTTCTAGCGATCTTGTTGAATTGTTGCCATAGGTGTCACTTTGTTTCCTTGACCGCCACTCCACTATTCACATATAATTAAAATAAGATAAAGCCAAACTTGCCGTAAGACAGGGACGGAAAGTCACGGGTCTATTAGATAGCCGGACTACCTGAGAAAAGAAAAAGGTAGTCTGGCTTTTTTTGTTGGACATGATGATATCAAAACCGAAAGACAAAAGAGGTAGAAAAAAGGGGGGAGCAAGAAAATGAAAGCTTCTGTCGTTTGTGGGAAAACCGTACGTCCGGTTTGACGAGGGGCGCTGATGCCTGGAGGTTATTCCCGGAGTACGTGGTAACCGCGTGCGGCAAGGCGTTTGTGAAAGATCTGGGTAGTAGTTCACATTAGCACTCTACTCTATACTTGATTAATAATATTAAAGTATATCACACGTTCCAGACCAGTATTGCCCACGCTGTTTCAGCTTCACATATTAGAGAGCGTAGCGCTAAGTTTTAATTTTTTTCACTGATTGTAAGTAAGGTAACCACCCAGGGAATATGGCCTGCAGGTAATTGTGAATGGGATAATGAAATCGGAAATAGAACAAATTGTCTCCAGTGATGAAACTGCCAGAGCCACCGTTGCACGAGCTGAAATGGAGGCGGAGAAGCTGATTTCAGAGGCAAAAGAAAAAGCACAAACCATGCTTACAGCTCTTGAGAAGCAAATACAGGAGGCTGAGGATAATGAAATTGCGTCGATTGTAACAGATGCTCGGCACCAGGCACAACTAACCATGGAACAGACGGAGCAGTATATCGAAAAACTCAGAAAAAAGTTGGGCCTGCAGAAAACAAAAATTGTTAATGAATATATCAACAGTGCTCTGAAAAGAAGCTATTCTTGAAAAGGACACCCCAAAAAGGGAGAAAACATGTTACTGGCCGCAGCCAGATACGGGTATCCAAACGCAAAAGTGAGAGGACTGCGCAGCAGCCTCCTCACTGATCAGGATCGTCATTTTCTGCTGACAGCAAAAGATCTGACAACCTTTTTCTCCTATCTTGGTACTACGCCCTATAGTTCCTGTCTTCCCGATCTTGAAGACCTGCCCTCTCTCCCGGCTCTGGAGCGACAGCTGGCCCGACCCCTGATGGATAACTACGCCAAGGTTGCCCGTTCTTTCAGGGGGGAAAAAGAGAGAGCACTGGTTCTTGCTCTCTTCAGACGTTTTGAAGCGGAAAATCTGAAACTTGTCCTACGAGCCCTGTTTGTCAATCTTGGAAAAGAAGAAGTCGTCCATCTTCTCTACCCCTTGGGACAATTGAGTGATCTGGAATGGGACGCACTTTGGGCCAGCAAAACCTTTCCCGGGCTATTGGAGCATCTGCGGCCGGAAATATTCGGACGATCTTTACAGCATGCCCTGCCTCAGTTTGAAGCCCAGGGCCGTCTCTTCCCGCTGGAAATGGCTTTGGATTTTTCCTGCTTCCGCTGTCTACAACAGGCTGTTTTTGATCTCGGCAGCAGGTCTGACCGCACGGTTGCCGGAAATATTCTTGGCTCATACATAGATATTCTCAACATTTCATGGGTGATACGGCTTAAAACAGCTTATGGCTTGAGTCCAGAAGAGACGGTCAACTATACTCTGCCTGAGGGGAATTTGGTGACCCTCTCCTGCCTCAACCAGTTGGCCAGGGCGGAGGATATTGCTACCTTTATCAACCATCTCCCCCCGACCTTTCAGCATGAAGTTACTACTGTTAAACACTGGCAAACCATAGGCCTTCAACTTCAGAGTTGGTTCTTAAAGATCCTGGCTCGGATCTTTACCGGCCCACCGTTTCATATTGGCATTGCCATCGCATATCTATTGGAAAAAGAGATCGAACTGGCCAATCTGATCACTCTGCTGCAGGCCAAGAGTCAGGATCTCACCGTTGATGAAACCGGTAGCAAATTACCCGGACGGTTTACGGAAGGTACTCATGTTCAAGCCGGTTAAACTCACCAGGGTGACCATTCAGACTCCTGAAGAGCATATCTCGTCGGTGATGGCTATCCTTGGAGATCTGCGCCTGATGCATCTGATTCGAGTCGAGGAAACTGATCTCGGACGCATGGGTTATGTGGCACATATCGACACTTCTCTCCTTGGACGTTATGATGCCCTGCTGGCCAGAGTCAACAAGCTGTTGGAAAATCTGCAGCCGCAAGGGCCATTTCCTGGTATCAGCAAGACGCGGCGACCTGATAAGGCTATTTTTCGTATAGAGGAAGAATGCGCGGCTATAGAAAAGGAGGCCCTGGGACCTCTTAAGCAAAGAACAGAGCTGCAAAGCACCCTGTCAGGACAGCAGACCCTGATTGCCCGCTTGCAATTGCTGGCACCTGCAGGGCTTGACCTGGATCGACTGCATGGTTTGCAGTACGCCACCTGGCAGGCAGGACTTGTTCCAGAGGAAAATATCGATCGACTGGAAATGAGTCTTGGCGGGCTACACCACAGCCTGATTCCTTTGGAGCGCAAGGAAGGAAGGGTGGTCCTCCTTGCCATGGCACTCCGGGAGGATGCAGAAGTCCTTTTGCGGGCACTGAAGAGTGCCTTCTGGGATTCCCTGGATCTGACTGCCGATTTGCGTGGTCCTGTCACCGATATCCTTGAGCGGCTGACAAGGGAAGATGAGCAGATAAGAGACGACCTTGCAGCTCTGGATATCACACGTGATGCGTTTGCCCGGAAATATGGCGCTAGGATTCAACAACTGCACGAAGAAATTCTACTTGCCCGGGAACTTATCCGAGCCCAGGAAAAATTTGGACAGATTGACCACACTTATCTGCTGACAGGATGGCTGCCGCTGTCGCTTTTTGAAGACCTGAAAAAGCAGATTATGAAAGCCAGTTCCGGTAAGGCATTGGTGGACAGGATCGACCCCGAAGAGATTAAAGAGGTTCGCTCGGGAATCCTTACTATCCCTATTCTTTTCAACAATCCTTTCCTCATTCGCCCCTTTGAGCGATTGACGACCCTTTATGGCACACCTTCATATGAAGAGATGGAACCGACTGGTTTTCTTGCACTAACCTTCCTGCTTCTCTTTGGCATGATGTTCGGCGACGTGGGACACGGCGCTGTTCTTTGCGGTATTGGCTATCTGGTCTTTAAAAAGATGTATCGTTATCTTGATTATGGCATCATCCTTATGGAATGCGGCGTTTCAGCCATGGTGTTCGGTGTTCTGTACGGCAGTATTTTTGGAATGGAAGACCTGATGCCCGCCCTGTGGATGCATCCCCTGGATAATATCACTTACTTTATGAAGGTATCAGCCATTCTTGGTATCTGTATAATCAGCATGGGCCTTGTCCTTAATCTTATCAATGTGGTTCGGCAGCATCGTTATTCAGAGCTTCTTTCGGCCTCGGGCCTTGCCGGTGCCCTGTTCTATTGGTTGATCGCTGCTCTTGGCGTCCGCTATTTTATTACCGGGCCGCTCAGTGTTTATGAAGTGGTCTTTGCCCAGGTCACGGGCGGGGTCCTGTTTACCCTGATGGTATTCCAGCGCCCCATCAGGCTTTTATTGGCCCGGCGGAGTCGCGCGGAGAAGGGAAGACTGTTGCCCCCAGGTATAGGCGTAACATTTCTCGAATCCCTTATCGAAGTGCTGGACGAGTTGCTGCGCTATTTTGCCAACACGGTTTCCTTTGTGCGGGTTGCAGCCTTTGGACTGGCTCATGCCGGTCTTTTCATGGCTGTTTTCACCCTGGCCGATATGGTCAGAAGCGCCCAAGGCGGTGGACTTTTCTATTGGATGACTCTGGTGCTTGGTAATATTGTCATTATAGGTCTTGAAGGACTGGTTGTTTCCATTCAGACAATACGGCTTGAATATTATGAGTTTTTCTCCAAATTTTTCCGAGGCGGAGGAAAACCTTTCCAGCCCTTGTTTGATGAAAAGAAATTGCAGAATAAGTAGTGAGTAAAAAAAGGCGGAACATTATGAAAATGAAATGGTATTGGTTGTGGGTTATCAACGGGTTGTCCATACTCATGCCGGCCATGGGATGGGCTCAGGAAGCGATGACTGCTAATGCTGCATCGACGGAAGCCGCCAAATGGGGGTTTATGGCTGCTGCCATTGCTGTTGGCGCTTCATCTCTAGGTGCCGGAATCGCCGT
>DEIL01000275.1 GCA_002352445.1 Desulfobulbaceae bacterium UBA2775 | reverse complement strand
GGCCGGATCCGTGGCTGATTCCGCTCGACCAACCTTACCGGTAACATCATTTACTTCAGGGAAGGCTTTTATTATCCGGTCGGTCTGCTGCAACAATTCTTTGGCTTTGGTAATAGAAATTCCCGGCAGAGTGGTGGGCATATAGAGCAGATCACCTTCATTAAGGGGCGGCATAAATTCAGATCCCATTCGTTTATATGGTATCCAGGCTACCGCCAGAGCAGCCACAGCCAGCAGCACAACCACAAGCTTCATTTTAAGAACCAGCTTGATAACAGGGTGATAAACCCAGACAAGAAAGCGGTTCACCGGATTTCTATGTTCCGGCATGATTTTCCCGCGAATCATAAACCCCATCAACACAGGGACAAGAGTAATAGCCAGTACAGCTGCACCCAGCATGGCATAGGTTTTGGTAAAGGCCAGAGGCCTGAACATTCTGCCCTCCTGGGCTTCCAGGGTAAAAACAGGAAGAAAACTGACCGCGATTATAAGGAGTGAAAAAAAGAGCGCAGGACCCACCTCCACCGATGCATCCCGGACAATTTGCCAATGCTCTTTTCCCGTGCGGTCATGCTCCAGATGTTTATGTACATTTTCAACCATGACAATGGCTGCATCGACCATCGCCCCCACCGCAATGGCTATTCCTCCAAGACTCATAATATTGGCATTAATTCCCTGCCGTTCCATGATCAGAAAAGAAACCAGCACCCCTATGGGCAGAGTTATTATGCCTACCAGAGCACTTCTCATATGGAAAAGAAAAACTATACAGACAAGGGCTACAATAAGACTTTCTTCCAGCAGGGTCTTTTTAAGGTTTTCTATAGCACGCAGGATAAGTGCCGAACGGTCATAGACAGGGCGCACAGAAACTGATTCCGGCAGACCGGAGGTGACCTCCGCCAATCTTGTTTTTACCCTGTCTATAACCGCCAGGGCATTCTCTCCATAGCGCATAACGATAATGCCGCCCACGGCCTCACCGTCACCGTTATAGTCGAGCACTCCCCTGCGAAGCTCTGGCCCCAGTGCAACACGGGCAATATTTTTCAAAAATACCGGTGTACCCTTTTTATCTGTACTGACAGGGATTTTCTCCAAATCCTCTATTGATTTGATATACCCCAGACCTCGAACCATGAATTCGGTTTCTCCCATCTCAATAAGCCGCCCACCGACATCATTATTTGATCGTTTGATCGCCTGACGAACCTTCTGCAGAGGAATGTTGTAGGCCAGAAGTTTATTGGGATCGACCATCACCTGATATTGTTTAACAAACCCGCCAATTGAAGCCACTTCAGATACACCCGGTACACTGGTCAATTCATAACGTAAAAACCAGTCCTGAATCGAACGCAATTGCTGCAAATCATATCTGTCACTCTCCAGGATATACTGAAACACCCAGCCTACCCCCGTAGCATCCGGGCCAAGGGTTGGCGAAACGCCATCAGGCAACCTGCCGGAAACATAATTCAAAGCCTCCATCACCCTGCTTCTGGCCCAGTACATATCAGTACCGTCTTCAAAAATCACATAGGTAAAACTCATACCAAAAAAGGAATAGCCACGTACAACTTTGGCATAAGGAACTGACAGCATAGCGGTTGTCAACGGGTAGGTTACCTGATCTTCAACTACCTGGGGTGCCTGCCCCGGAAACTCTGTTAATATGATTACCTGAACATCGGATAGATCCGGAATGGCATCAAGAGGGATTCTGAACATAGCCCAGACACCGCCTGCCATTACACATCCCGTCAATATCAGTACGAGAAATTTATTTTTAATGGAATGGTCAATTATCGCCTTTATCATTTATTTTTGTTCCTTTTTCTAATCTAGATCCTACTGATCCATCTTCATATCACTCACATCAAGATCGTCATCCATGCCCATCCCCTCCATATCCAGATCATCAGATGCATCAGCAGAATCTTGAGATCCGGTATTACGGATCTCAAGCATCTTCTGAATGGCTTCACGCAAACGGGATTCAGAATCGAGCATAAACTGAGCAGAGGTAACCACTCTCTCCCCTGCTGAAAGCCCTTCCAGTACCTGGAACAAATTATCCATCCCCTCATGGCCGAGCCGTATTTCCCTTGGCTCAAATTTCCCCTCATCTTTTGCGACAAAAACAATCCTCCTGATTCCAGAATCGATAACCGCCTCCTGGGGAATCACCAGGGCATCCGAATCAATAATTGATTCCAAAGAGACATTGGCATACATATCCGGCTTCAACAGCCCTTCCTGATTATCAAAGGCCAAACGAAGTTTAACCGTACGGGTTTCCGGGTTTAAAAACGGATAGATAAAAAGAACTTTGCCCTCAAAACGATTACCGGGCAGATAAGATAATTCCATATCCACCGACATCCCCTGCCTGATAAAAGGGAGTTCATACTCATAGACTTCAACATCAACCCAGACTCTTGAAAGATCTGCAATCTCATACTGATGCATCCCTGATTTTGCAAAATGACCATCGAATGGTTCCTTCCGGATCACCACCCCGGTCGCGGGGGAATAGACAGTCAGGCTTTTCTTAACTTTTCTATTTTTTGTAAGCTGTTTGATCTGCCCGGCTGAGAGATCCCAATACTGTAATCGCCGGCGAGCTGCTTTAAGCAGACCGGCCGCATTTTCCTGCACAGTGGGATACCTGCTGTCTGACAGATCCTCAGACTGTTTTACAGCAAGTAGATACTCTTCCTGTGCAGCCACCAGTTCCGGACTGTAAATGTCAAAGAGGGGTTGCCCTTTCTTCACACTCTCACCAACGAAATTGACATAGAGTTTTTCTATCCAGCCATCAAACTTAAGATTAACAGCATAAATACGTGTCTCATCATAGGTGATTGTTCCCAATGCCCTGATCGACTTCTTCAGTTCCATTTTCGCAACCCTGGCTGTCCGCACCCCCATATTTTGAATAGTCACCGGATCAATTCTTATGGTTGAAGCGGATAGTTTCTCTCCTTCCTCCTCCAAGACCGGAACCAGATCCATTCCCATAGGAGATTGTCCAGGTTTGTTGCGGATATATGTAGGATCCATCGGGGCTGCCCAATATTTAATAACTTTACCGCTTTTCGGATCAACGTCCCCCGCCTTCAACCCTTCTGCAGTTTCTGACACCACTGCAGATATGATGGTTAAGAAAATGACCAGTGCCACAATTATTCGGTTCATTAAATGCCCTCCAGAGTTGCCGGTGAAGTACCGATCACTTCGGCAAGATCCGCCAGTTTCGAATGAATCTGATATTTATATTTTTGAGTTTTTAGTTCTATGCGTAAAAGCCGAACCCGGGCGCCAAGCATGGTGGCAAATTCAACCTTTCCAACGGAGTATGCGGCTAAGGAAGAACCAGCAAGATGTGAAGCCTGTACAAAAAGTACATCACGATAAAGAGCAAAGTTCTCTTTTGCCCCCTCTATTTCAGCCAGAAGGCTTTCAATTTTATGGGGAAGAGTAAGGCTAATTCCTGTCAGGGATTTTTCTGCAGCCTTCAGACGTTTTTCTGCTCCTGCCTTTTTTGCATCCTGGCGGGTTCGCTGCCAGAGAGGTACCGTCATTGTTAAACCGGCTGAAAAAAAATCGGCACGATCATCTCCCGTCACCGGATTCGGTTCCCGCTGGCCATAACTGAGGCGAAGATCAAAGTCAGGCATATAGTTTTTAGCTGCGAGCTCTACCTCCAGACGCGCCCTGTCTACACCAATTTTTTTTGCTATAATTTGTGGATTATGCTGCGAAGCAATCTTTTTATATTCTTCCAAATCCAGGGGATAATCTATTTCCGGGACCAGCTCCGGCCCCTTGTCGGAAAAAAAAGACTCCCTGTTCAAAAGAGAACCAATCCTACCCCTTATAACCTGCTCTTTACTCCTGAGATTCACCTCTTCATCTATAAGCTCAGACATCTCCACCTGACCTGCCAGAATATCCTGCTGTATCCCCTTCCCGGTTGCATATCGGATTTCCGTCATCCGCAGAATCTGAGTGATAACCGTCTTGAGTTTTTTATTGAGTTCGAGGCTCTGTTCAACCAACCCCAGTTCATACCAGGCTCTGGCAAGTTCCTTCGCTTTTTTCAGCCATTCACCCTGTAATCGTGTTTCAAACTCCAGTGCCTTTAATTCCGCCACCTGCTGACTGAGATCCAGAGTACCGAACCATGGAAACTTCTGAGCCACAAAAAGTTGTTTCTGTGTCATCGCTTCCTGATCAAAATCGAAACTATCGGTGGGTAAATTGAGAAGAGCAGCACCAACTCTGGGATCCGACAGCGAACCGGCAAATGGAGCTTCCGCCCGGAGTGCCCGGGCACGCTCCTCCATACCGAGCAACTCCTGGTTATTCTGATACAACTCTTCGATAAGTTCTGGTAGCTGTATGTCACTGCCATCTGCCCTGACAGTTCCTGTGGCAAGAACAAAAATACAGACGGCGATTAAACCAAGGAATCTTATACCCTGAGGTATAATATCAGTGCTGAAGCAGGTATCCCCAAAGGGGGGATACACCTTTTTTACTATTGTCATTCTAATCTCTCTGATTGTCAGGCCAAATAATAACCGTACAACTTTTCGCTAAGGGAACACCCCGTATCGGGATCTGTTCATTCAAACGAAAAAAATGGGAAACCAACCCAAGACTGGCAGCCCCGGTCAACGGATGTACATATAGACCAAAGCTGTTTCAATGAGAGAAAAAGGAATTAAATGAGGAAGGAGCAGTGTGTAATATAGACTGGGACGGGAGGCGCTCTTGGTGCAGACAAGCTATACCTGCCCGGCCCACGTTTTGGTTCCTGACTGCATAGATCAAACGACCCATGTAAATATAACTGAGAGAAATCAATCTGCACTACCGATAAAGCAAATACACTATCGACTGACTGCCCACCAGAGCAGGCCATAGAGTGATCACAACATTCTTTTACTGGAGCATTTTTCTTTAACTCTTCCTGCTTGTGAATCATCGTCTGATCACTGCAGCAGCAGACCATTTCACGGGAGTTGTGGGAAATCCCATCTCCATGACAAGGTTTGTCACCTGCCATGACTTTGTCCAAGTCGGTAAAAAAGATAATCGAAAAAAAGATCACTATGGGGAGCCAAACATATCGCATACACTCTCCTTTGATACTACGATATAACACATACTACATTGTGGCAATCGAATTTTTCAATTAACACTTCTTTTTATGAAAATTGTTGACAAATGTTACGATCGTGCTGCTGCCCCCCTTAACGATTCTCCCAAATTTCCTGTAATCTCAAACGACCAGAAACACCACGGTAGCACAACACACAAGAATAGATAAACTACTCTTCATCTTTTCAATCCTCACAGTTGACCACCTGTTTGAAGTTATTGCATAATTTATAAGATGAAAATGATCTTAAAAAATCATTAGATACTACTACGGTGTTTTTAGTAACACTCAACAAGGATGTAGATATTCTGTTCCAATATCAACCATCTAAGCAAGACTATAACTGATGTTATTCCTGTTAATATCTGATTTTTTACCAGCTGACCGCTCGTCCATATTTGTTCATAGTCAGGAATAAGATTGACCAGAGCAATTTGTTTTTAAAACGAAGCTTCGTTGAGTGTGTCATCCCTCATAGAAAAGAATATGGCATTGCTTGATGGTGTCGTAAAAAGTCCGGTCTCCTTCGTTGTAGGTTTTTCTCAGAACCTCAACATACCAGATGTATTATTGAGGGCCTGAGAAAAACACTACGCCTCGTATATCGAACTTTT
>DEIL01000310.1 GCA_002352445.1 Desulfobulbaceae bacterium UBA2775 | reverse complement strand
AACCATTCTCAAAGTTCTGACTTATCCGGATTACCTTCAGTCAGAAACATAGTTATTCTTTAGAATGAGCGCTTGGCATAACGCGCAAAAAAATTTGCCAGTTTACGACAATTCTATTATTATTAAGTTACTCGACATTCGAGTTATATGTATTCATATCAGCTTATTATTAAGGTTGCAGTGGCTATTCGGTGGAGAAATCCATCTTGTCACTTTGCGACAACTTCGCTATAATGATCAGTAGTTTTCTGGTGTGTTATCTTTTTACGACGCCATCATCGAATGATTAATGAGGAAAAGTCATGTATCTGACAAAACTGGCGAGTATTCAGCTGGTACTCTGGAATATGCTTAAAAAATACAACCAGGATCCTGCTGTTGTGTTTAAAAAGGTACAGCTGGATCCTGGCCTCATGTACCAATCGGGGGCAAGATATTCCCTTCGAAAAATAGCTGAACTTTGGGAAGAAATGGAACGACAGATTAAAGACCCCTGTTTCGGGCTTACTGCGGCGACAAGCTGGCACCCGTCACATTTTGGTACGCTTGGTTATGCCATGCTTTTGAGTACGAGTCTTCGAATCACTCTTGAACGGCTCATTCGTTTTCATAGGGTCATTTCTGATGCCCATTTTGGGGAACTCCATGAAGACAAAGACAAGAGAACGCTGGTTTTTACCCTTATGTACAAGGATGAGAATTCCTATTCAAGAGGACGGGAGGATTCTGCTCTTGCCTGGATTATGAGTGTTCTACGGGTCAATTATCAGCGGGATCTTGCTCCGGTATCGGTAAATCTCACCCATAGCCGTCCAAGCTGTGGTGGCAAATATTACGAATTTTTCCAGGCACCGGTAACCTTTGACTCTCCTGCCAGTCGTCTGGCTTTGCCTCTGGATGTGGTGGATGTCGTTCTGCCAAGCGGCAATGAGGAGCTGGCGGCTTTTAATGATCAGGCGATGACTCAATATATTGGTACTTTGAGCAATGAATCCCTGGTGACAAGGATAAAAAAAATTATTGCAGAACATCTGCCGTCGGGAGATGCCACAGTGGAGGCCGTAGCGACAGAACTTTATCTCAGTACCCGGAAATTGCAGCGTTTATTACAGCTGGAGGGAACAACATATATTACTCTGCTGAATGAAACCCGCATGGAAATTGCCAAGCAGTATGTTCGGGACGGAAAAAATGATCTGACGGAGGTTGCTTTTCTTCTGGGGTTTGCCGAGTTGAGTACCTTTTCCAGATCTTTTAAGAGATGGACGGGGAAATCACCGATTCAATATAGGAAAGCTGCATGATGGGCTGGAGGGATCAATACTATGCATTAAGCCAGGGATGTGTATATCTTCTCGATACCGCTGTAAAAAAAATATCCTGAAAAGATGATCAGAAATGTGGCGCAGGCTCCAATAAGTCTGCGGTAGAAACGATCGTCGAAAAATCGTCTTCCCTTGGCAACACCAAAAGAAATCAGGCTGTACCAGGCAAGATCCGCAAGGATATGTCCCAGGAAAAAAGCAATAATGCCGGGCATACCGAACTTTACTGAATACATGATATAACCGAGACCGATCGTAGCCCACCATATAAGCCAGTATGGGTTGGCAATACTCAGGAGTATGCCTGCAAGCACCAGGCTGCGTTTTTTTTCTTCTTCATTCTCCAGTGTCAGCCGCATGGCAGGCAGGTCTCTGAACATCGAATATGCCATCCAGAGCAGAATGGCCCCGCCGGCAAGGGATATAAAACTAAAAACATCGTCACGGGCAAGAAAAGGTGCCAAACCCGCAAGCAATGCCATAACCAGCAACAGCTCGAGGATACCATGGCCAAAGATCATAAGTGGACCGGCGACAGCACCTCTGCGACTGCTTTCGCTAATAGTAACGGTCAGGACAGGACCGGGCATCAGGGCTCCTGAGAGGGCCAGCATAAACGATGAACCAAATATGGTAAGCAAAGTGGGTATCATTTAGAGTTTTTACGAGTTCATCAAAGTTCATTTATTCGGAAAAAGAGGACAATCAACGAACCATACCAGTTATAAAAGATTCAGACCAATAAAATGTTTGAGATAGAATAAGTTCTTGACGGCTGTTATTCAAACGATAAAGTCCAGAATATGTAACTTAATCCGGACACCGGTTAGCCCATGGAAATAATCACTGAAAAACTGAAAGGTATTGTTGAACGGGTCACCTATCACAACCCTGACAACGGTTGGTCGGTACTCAGGATAGCTCCTTTTAACAGCCCTGGCCGGCAGGAAACAGTCACCGTCCATCAGACCAAGGTTTATGCCGGGGCTACCATGGAGTTTCATGGTTCCTGGACTGTTCATCCCCAGTTCGGCCGCCAGTTTAAGGCTTCTGAAGCAATTGAGAAAAAGCCTGCATCTGCGGCCGCTCTGGAAAAATATCTCGGCTCCGGCCTGATTAAAGGGGTTGGTCCCAAGACCGCAAAAAAAATTGTTAATCATTTTCTCAAAAACACTCTGGATATCTTTGAAAATGATATCGACCGACTGACAGAAGTTCCGGGAATCGCCAAAAAGAAACTGGTGATGATCAAAGAGGCCTGGTATGAGCACAGGATGATCCGTGAGGTGATGATGTTTTTGCAGGGTCACGGTATCTCAACGCTCTTTGCGGTAAGAATCTATAAAAAGTATGGAGAACAGGCAATTCAAACTGTCAGCGTGGATCCGTACCGCCTCGCCAACGATTTTTACGGTATTGGGTTTTTTTCAGCAGATAAAGTTGCTCTTAGTATTGGATTGGCCCCGGACAGTCAGGAGCGAATTATGGCTGCTGTTAAACATGTACTGGCAGCAAGCAGGGATCAGGGGCACTGCTATCTGACTGTTACTCAGATTGCTGTAGAAGTTGAAAAACTTCTGGATTTTCAGCTTGGTGAGCGGCTTTTAGAAATCCTTAACAGGATGGAGCGGGAAAATCACTTACGGGTAAGAGTGCTGAGTTTGGCAGAGAAGGAAGAGCAACTCTGCTATTACTCAAAAACACTCTACTATGATGAAGAGTATGTCGGTCGCAAAATTGGATTGATGGTTCGAGAGCCCGATGTGAAATATAAAGGTGTTTCACAGTGGATTGCGAACTATTGCAGCACTGAAACGCTTACCCTCAGCGGGGAACAGATGGATGCTGTAAGTTCGGTGGTGCGAAATCGGTTTGCAGTTCTGACTGGTGGGCCGGGGTGCGGCAAGACCACCGTAACGCTGGTCATCGTCCGGTTGCTTGAATTTTTGAAAAGGAAGGTGCTTCTTGCAGCACCAACGGGGAGGGCCGCGCAAAGAATGGGAGAGGTTATCGGCAGGGAGGCGAAAACACTGCACCGGTTGCTCGAGTTCAGAAATGGGACCTTCCAAAAGAATGAGGAGGAACCTCTGAGAGGTGATTTTCTCATTGTTGACGAATGTTCCATGCTCGATATCTCACTTACCGCCTCACTGCTGAAAGCAGTGCCTCCCGGATGTCAGGTGCTGTTTATCGGGGATGCTGATCAGCTCCCGTCTGTGGGTGCGGGCAATGTCCTGCGGGATATCCTTCACTCCGGAGTGGTTGCTTCCTGTCGCCTGACCCAGGTCTTTCGCCAGGCCCGAAAATCAAAAATCATAGAGTATGCCCACCAGATCAACAGAGGTATAACGCCTCATATCGATTCTCCTTTTAAAAAACCTGCAATCTGGCAGGATCGAACGGATTGCATGTTTCTTGATTCGGATGAGGCAACCCGGGAGCAGCTCGGTTTTGTCTCCCGGGTAAAGAAGAGTTTTGATTTAAACACAGAGCAGTTTGAAGGATTGTCAACAGCTGAAGATCTGTATGAGTTCCGTACTGAAGAGCGGATCAGGTCATCTTATGAGCATGATTTCGTCATTCCCGATAAGTTTAAACATGTCGACCTGGAAAAGGTGAGACAGGCCGAAGGTTATGTGGCTGAATTAAAGGCACTCCTCAATAAAATACATCCCTGGTCGAGTCTGCACTATGGTCTCGGTGGTGTCGATACCGTTGTACGTCTCTACCTTGAATGGATTCCCAAATATTTGGGGCGTGACAGTGAAATACAGATTTTATCGCCGATGACTAGAGGATCTCTCGGTACCGCAAATCTGAATACGGTGATCCAGCAAAAAGCAAACCCGCCGGAACAGGGGAAAGCCCAGCTGCAGGTGGGTGAGAGAATTTTTCGGCAGGGAGACAGGGTTATTCATCGACGAAACAACTATGAGCTGAATGTCTTTAACGGGGATATCGGCAAAATTCTTACCATTGATAACAGCAACCTTACCTGTGTGGTTTCTTTTTATCCGGACAGTCGCCGGGTTTTGTACAAAAAAGATGATATAATGGAGCTGGATCTGGCCTATGCCATAACTATCCATAAATCCCAGGGGAGTGAATTTCAGGCGGTGATAATCCCGGTGCTCACCCAGCACTTTAAAATGCTCTATCGAAACCTTATATATACAGGTCTGACCCGGGCCCGTTCACTGGCAGTATTCGTCGGTACGCGAAAAGCACTGGCGATGGCAGTACGACAGCAGGACAGCAGTAAGAGGCAGACTGCCCTGAAAATGCTGCTTGGCGGTGAAAGCGGAGGAGTAAGGCTCTAAAAAAGATATTATTTTGATTTTTAAATGACTATCTGTGCTAAGATAGGAAATTTTCGTTTACGAGCATGGCAGAAAAGCTTTCTTTTTTAAGGATATGATATGTATATAGGCTTAGATTTTGATGGAACTGTTGTCGATCACCGCTACCCTGATATTGGCGAGCCCGTTCCGGGGGCTATCAAATGGCTCAAGCGATTACAGCGCTCCGGTGGCAGGATTATTTTATTTACAATGCGTTCCAACAGTCGTGATACCGGCAATCTCTTAGGGGAAGCTGTTCAGTATCTGGAAAAAAACGGTATACGTCTGTTTGGCGTAAACAGAAATCCTGATCAGGATGAATGGACCACAAGCCCAAAAGCATATGCCCATATCTATATAGACGACTCAGGGTTCGGATGTCCCCTGGTGCAGCCAAAGGGCTTCGTCAGACCCTGTGTTGACTGGAATATTGTCGGGCCGCAGGTTGAGCATATGTGTCTCAATATGAGATAGTGTTTTCTCCCTTTCTATTTGCGAATCATTTGCATTGCAGGTAGGGTGTGAATACGAATCTCCGAGATGAGGTGGCGGTATGATGGCGATAACTTTCCTGTTTATCAGAAAAAGAGTATTTTTTATTGTCTGTACACTTCTATTTTCTTTCAGCAATTTATATGGGTCTGAGGAAGAAAAAGTGCGTGTGGTGACTTCTATTTTCCCCTTGTATGACTTTGCTTCTCAGGTCGGAGGTGATCTTGTTGATGTGAAGATGTTACTCCCTCCCGGTGTGGAAGCCCATGGTTTTTCACCAACTCCCCATGATATGGTAGACGTCACACGGGCTGATCTTTTCCTCTATACAAGCAATACCCTGGAGCCCTGGGCCGGAACCATCGTAGCTGCCCTGGGCGCCGGGAAAGGTAAAGTGGTTGAAGTAGGAACAGAGATCCTCTATAAAAAAGACGATCATACCGCCAGTGGGGTTGAGGATACAACCGACCGGCATCATGAGGGACATAACCACTCAGGGGAAGATCCGCATATCTGGCTTGATCCCCGCCTGGCTATGAAAATGGTAGAGGTTATTGGCGCAGCATTGTCAGAGGTTGACCCCGAACACAGTGAGGTCTACAGGAATAACAGTGAAGCATATACCAGGGACCTTGATCTGTTTGATATCAGGACGGAACAGATTCTACAGAATTGCAAGGTGCGGACCATTGTCAGCGGGGGACATTTTGCCTTTGGATCCTTTGCAGAAAGATACGGTTTAACCGCTGTATCTCCTTTCCTGGGCTATTCACCAAATGCTCAACCGAGTCCCAGAGCAATTGCCGGACTGGTGAAAATTGTACGTAAAACAGGGAGTACAGTCATCTTTCATGAAGAACTTGTAGAGCCAAAGGTGGCCCGGATTGTAGCCGATGAGACCGGAGGGCGTCTGATGCTCCTCCATGGGGTGCATAACGTCTCAAGGGAAGAACTGGAACGGGGTGAGACATATCTCTCTTTGATGCAGAAAAATGTACAAAATTTGAAGCAGGGATTGCAATGTCAATAATTTCCGTTCAAAACCTATCGGTGAAGATGCACAATTCCAAGGTGCTGTCGGATGTCTCCTTTGAGGTGGCTCCCGGAGAATATATAGGTATTGTCGGGCCGAACGGCTCGGGAAAATCCACGCTCATTCGCTCTCTTCTTGGCTTGAATGATATCGAGTCCGGCCGCATTGAAATCATGGGAAAGTCGTTAGCTCAATTCTCCGACTGGTCGAAAATCGGTTATTTACCCCAGGCAACTGTAGTTGCCAATAAGTCCTTTCCTGCATCGGTCGGGGAGGTAGTTGCCACCGGGCTTCTCGGCTGCAAATCGTTTCCCCGAAGATTTAACACAACAGACAGAGATGCTGTTTTACAGACATTGGAAACCCTCGGCATTGAGCATCTCCATCAGGAACAGGTAGGCAAACTTTCAGGTGGTCAGAGCCAGCGGGTGTTTCTCGCCAGGGCCATGGTGTCGAACCCTGATATTCTTATCCTTGATGAGCCGACTGCTGCCCTGGACCCGGTGACACGTGACCATTTTTACCAGACAATTGCATCTCTCAATAAAGACCAGAAGAAGACTATTCTTCTCATAACCCATGACAGTGCAACTATCGGCAGGTATGCGGGGAAATTGTTGTATCTGGATCGCAAAGTGGTATTTTTCGGCGACTTTAAAGAGTTTTGTCTTTCCGGGGATATGTCACACTATTTTGGTGATTTTGCTCAGCACTTGATCTGTCACCAACATTAATTATGGATCCTATTATTCCCCAGATAGTTGAAGCCTTTCAGTTCGGGTTTATTCAGCGTGCTGTTGTCGCCGGTTGCTTTATAGGTGTCTGCTGTGCTGTCCTTGGAGTTTTTCTTGTTTTGAGACGATTGTCATTAATCGGTGAGGGGTTGGCACATTTCTCTCTTGCTCCCATTGGTTTTGCTCTTATGCTGGGCATATATCCACTCTACGTGGCTGTACCCATGGGGATTTTAGCCTCCTTCTGGATACTGCATCTGGCAAACCGGGCAAATATGTATGGAGATGCGGCTATTGGTCTTGTCTCCGCCATCGGTGTTGCAGCCGGGGTGATTATGGCAAGCCTTGGATCTGGCTTCAATGTGGATCTGTTTGGTTATCTGTTCGGTGATATTCTTGCGGTCACCAGGCTGGAATCAATTATGACAATCGCCCTTTCTTTTGTGGTGTTGATGCTGGTTCTTTTAAATTATCAGGATCTTTTTGCCATAGCTTTCGATGAAGAGTATGCCAGAGTTATAGGGCTGAATACCGTAAGGACAAATCAGATTCTGGTAATACTCACCACCTTTACCGTCATTCTAGGGATAAAAGTGGTTGGAATTATGCTGGTGTCAAGCCTGATAATTTTCCCGGCAGTTACCGCCCTGCAACTTTCCAAAGGATTCAAGACTGCGATAATATTTGCCGCAATTGCGGCAGTATGCTCCGTGGTGATGGGGATTGTTCTGGCATTTCTTTTTGACCTGCCTGCCGGGGCAACAATTGTTATCGTCAACTTTGTCTTCTTTCTTACAAGCTATCTATTGAAAAAAATGACAAAATCATAGTCAATGAAAACAAAATCACCTATCCCTTTTTCTTTTTACCTTTTTTACCCTTTTTCACCTTCGATTTAGTCTCTTTTTTCTTCTCATCCTTTTTTTTCTTTTTCTTGGCAGAAGATTTCTTACTCTTCTTCTTCTTTTTTGTTTTCTTTTTTTTCTCTTTCGCCACATCTACGATGGAATTACCTGCGGCAACCTCAGGCTCTGACGAGAAGGTTTTTTTTAATTCTTCAGGGAAGAGATCTATCCCCTTTTTCTTGAAAAGAATGAGTACATAACGGAGTTGTCCGATGGTAAGGGCACTCAACTCAGCACTTTTTGCCTGGGTGTGTCCATCGTCGAGCATGAGGAGTGCTCGCGCCCTTCGGCTGACTAGCACAATGTTGAGTTCTGCTACTTTTTCACAGAGTTCTCTATCTTCCTGAGTCAATAATTTCCTTGTTGCGGTTACCATATCTCCCCCTTATTTTTCCTGAAGAACCAATTTGATAAAAAAATTTGACTCAACCAGCATACCCTAAAATTGCTTTTGAAAGAATAAATTCCTGCAGAAATTTTTTTCCATTAATGCTAGTTTGATTAGCGGCAGTACTTCTCCTATCAGACTTTTTTGCAAGAGGAAACATCATGGGCGTGACAGTTGCACAGCTTTATCGGAAAATTGATGAGGGCCTATCATACTGTTTTAATATTGAATCGGAGCGGGCTCTTAAAGAAGGGGAGATGACCTGTCTGCGGCTCATTCTGGCAGACGGGCTCCTGCTTGAATCTGTTTCTTTAGAGCCGATCCTGACAGGGATACGTGTTGTTGAAGTCGGTCCCCGCCTTAACTTTGCAACGGCCTGGTCGTCAAATATGGTTTCCATCTGCCGGGCAACGGGGCTGGATGTGATCACCCGTGTAGAAAGATCACGAAGATATCTCGTCCCTGAAGGGTCTGGTCTTGAAGAATTTATTCATCAGCACCATGACCGTATGACTGAATGTCACTACGTTGAACCATTGACAACATTTGAGACGGGAGTTGTGCCGGAAACGGTATATGATGTCGATTTGCTCTCAAAAGGTTCGGATGGTTTAAATGAAATCCCCGGGATTTCTATGGATGAGTGGGATCGTCATCTCTACTATGACTATTTTGTTAAAAAGTTGAATCGTAATCCTACCATTGTTGAGATTATGGATCTTAACAATGCCAATTCAGAGCATTCACGGCATGGATTTTTCAGAGGCAGCCAGGTTATAGACGGCGTGAAGATGGAAAATACCCTCTTTGATCTGGTGACAGCCACCCTGGATGCCAATCCAAAGGGTTCCATTATTGCTTTTAAGGATAACTCCAGCGTAATCACCGGCTATGATATTGAGACTATCATGCCGGAAAATCCCGGAGTTTCGTCACCCTTTAGCCCTGCTTCGGTCTGTTACCATCCTCTGTTGACTGCTGAAACCCATAATTTTCCCACCGGAGTTGCCCCTTTTCCGGGAGCTGAAACAGGCACCGGCGGGAGGATCAGGGATGTCCAGGGGACAGGACAGGGCGGTCTTGTGATTGCCGGTACTGCGGGCTACTGTGTTGGCAATCTGAATATTCCCGGGTATGAGCTAAGTTGGGAAAATGATTATCCCCGGCCAGATAACCTGGCATCACCGTTGGAGATTGAAATTGAAGCGAGTAATGGTGCTTCAGATTATGGAAACAAATTTGGAGAACCGCTTATTCAGGGCTTTACCAGATCTTTTGATATGCGTCTTGAAAACGGTGACAGGTGGGGGTTTTTAAAGCCGATCATGTTTACCGGGGGGGTAGGTCAGATCGACTCCCGACATACGGAAAAGGCCAGGGAAGAAAAGGGGATGCTCATTGTTCAGGTTGGAGGCCCCGCCTACCGGGTCGGCTTTGGCGGTGGTGCGGCATCCAGCATGCTGCAGGGGGAAAACGAATCAAGCCTGGACTTTAACGCGGTTCAGCGTGGTGATGCGGAAATGGAGCAGAAAATGAACCGTGTTATCCGGGCCTGCAACGAGATGGGTGATAAGACGCTGATTGATGTTATCCATGATCAGGGGGCAGGCGGTCCTGCCAATGTATTGAAGGAGCTGGTGGAGAAATCGGGCGGCAGGGTGGAGATCCGGAATATCCGGGTGGGTGACCCCACCATGTCTGTTCTGGAAATTTATGTGGCGGAATACCAGGAAAGAAATGGATTTCTGATCAGGCC
>DEIL01000106.1:13964-15995 GCA_002352445.1 Desulfobulbaceae bacterium UBA2775 | reverse complement strand
AACCCCTTACTGGTGGAAACCAGTAAGGGATTTTATTAAAATTGGAGACTTTAGGGGGTACGAGTTGATGAAGCAGGAATCACTTCTTCAACTCGCAGTTTCCAATTTATTTGATCAGATTACTTATTTGACTTTCTCCGGCGTGCAACACCAACCAGACCAACCAGACCAGTTCCGAAGAGGAGCATTGTGGCAGGTTCGGGTACAGGAGCAACGTTAGCATCAAAAGAAGTAGCGCCTGTTCCTGTTCCAGTGATCGTTCCAGTTAAGACAAATTCATAGGCCTCGTCTGAGGCAAAAGGTCCGGCGAAAAATTGATCTGCACCAAATTCATCAAAACTTGCGATCTCCAGTCCATTGATTGTTGCGTTGAAACTAACATCTCCATTACCAGCTCCACCAAACGAGCTTACAAACCCTGCTTCACCACCATTCAAGGAGTCAAAACTATTTGAATATTCCCAAGTTACCTCGCCTACGCCAGATTTGAGCAATGCTGTTAAATGCATTTCCGGGGTATCATAACTTATACCACTACCATAAACATTCAAATCAGTAGTACCTAAAACCCCGCTATATTCAACTTCAGAACCACCGCCCGGAAGTGCTGTAGCTGTGGTTACCGTCACACTGCTAGAACCACTGGAAATGGTAAGCATAGGCATAGCCAATGCACTACCAGCCATCAAGCCTATTCCTGCTAATGCTACAACTGCGCTTTTCAATAATGTCTTTCTCATTTGTTTTCTCCTTAGTCTCTAATAGTTGATTTCTACCTTCTCGTTACCCATCAGGGTCCTTCTTATTTGCACTACTTCCTGCTCGAGAAAGGTAGAGGTAGTGCTTTCCATGCCTCTCCTTCTAGCATGTACTATGCCAGTATTTTAGAATGGACAACATTATTTGTAGAATCTCTACGAAACAGACCAGTCGGGTAAAATATTTCGCCAAAACGTAAACGAACATATGTGGCATAAATTAATTATCATTCCCAACTATCCAGTTAATATCCTTAAAAAAATAACAGGTATCTTAAATTGAGTTTCCCTGCATCACCATATATATTGTATATATCAAAAAAAAACCATCAGTGTGCAATGTACATTTCACCCGAATAAAACAATTAAAAAAATAACCAGGAGACGTCCCTTTCATACCAATTTTTTCTCAAACTACGGAATTTTTGTTCGAAATTTCGGAAAAATGTTTGCCATTTCTTTTCTCAATGGGAGGATATTGCAAACTGATCATAAGAAATCTTATAAAACCTTGTGTAAACGTAGAGTAATGGCTGAAATAAATTATATAATTAAATAATGAACATAAAATTCAAATTTTAAGGTTATCCGGCATTTTTATAGTAAATAATGAATTTGTGTAAATTTAATTTCCCAAACTGCCGACACCCCACTTAGTAATCGATTATATATATCTACCTCTTCCAGGCTGCACTATACTAAATATATTTTTAATAACTGTAAGTTACCATGCCAGCAGTTAAGAATTGAAATCACCGGCACAGCCACTCCTGGATTAGAAAAATTTGCTTTTCCGCATTTCAGGTCTCTTATCTGTACTCCAGTAAAACGAAAGCTCCATCGGAAACCCGATGGAGCTTATATGAGAGTCATGCCCTGACTCCCGAACCATGCTTTCATAACAGCGAATAACAGGCTGTTAGTACCTTACGCCCTAACTTCTGTCATAAAAAACAACCGATAAGGGTAGACTTCCAGAAACTTAAATCACAGGGTTCACAGAGAACACAGAGGAGAGAAAAAGAAATGCTTTTTCTTGTGCTCTCTGTGAACTCTGTGGTGAGATAATGTACCTTTTGAGTTGCGGGGCTTTCCCCTACACAACCCCCTGGTCGATCATCGCATCAACAACCTTGACAAAACCTGCAATATTAGCCCCTACCACATAGTTGCCTGGAGCACCATACTGTTCTGCCGTCTCCATACACATCTTGTGGATGTTTTTCATAATTGTCTTCAGGCGATTATCCACTTCACTCTTAGGCCAGTTGAG
>DEIL01000106.1:11928-13959 GCA_002352445.1 Desulfobulbaceae bacterium UBA2775 | reverse complement strand
CGCATGGAGTTCTGGGACATCTCCAGGCCGGAAACAGATACACCACCGGCATTAGCAGCCTTACCGGGACCATAAAGAATTTTATTGTCCAGGAAAATATCGATGCCTTCATGGACTGTGGGCATGTTGGCACCCTCGGAGACAACATAAATGCCGTTGTCAATTAGATGCTGTGCATCCCGACCGTTGATCTCATTCTGGGTAGCACTTGGAAATGCGCAATCCGCCTTATGTTCTTTCCACATCGGGTTATGATCAAGCCCCTGATCCAGCGGAACATAGACAGCCTCAGGATAGCTCTCCACATACTCACTAACCCTTCCGCGCTGAACATTCTTAAGATACATGACATGTTCCAACTTTTCTCTGTTGATCCCGTCCTCATCGTAGACATACCCGGAGGAATCAGAGAAACTGATTGGTATAGCGCCCAGATCCAGCAGTTTTTCCATGGTAAACTGCGCGACATTACCGGAACCTGAAACCAGGCACCTTTTACCCTCAAGGGTTTCCTTTCTGCTGGCCAGCATCTCGGCAGCAAAGTAGACACTGCCGTAGCCGGTAGCCTCCGGGCGAATAAGACTACCCCCCCAGTTCAGGCTTTTGCCGGTAAGAACCCCGGTGAATTCATTAGCCAGTTTTTTGTACATGCCAAACAGATAACCAATCTCCCGGGCACCGACACCGATATCTCCGGCAGGGACATCTGTATTTGGCCCGATATGACGAAAAAGTTCGGCCATAAAGCTCTGACAGAAACGCATAACCTCCATATCCGATTTACCCTTAGGATCAAAATCAGAGCCACCCTTCCCTCCTCCCATTGGAAGTGAAGTAAGAGCATTTTTAAACACCTGCTCAAAAGCGAGAAATTTAAGAATAGAAAGGTTAACCGAGGGATGAAAACGAAGGCCCCCTTTATAAGGCCCAATGGCGCTGTTCATCTCAATCCGAAAACCCCGGTTAACATGGACCTGTTTCAGGTCATCCACCCAGGGTATCCTGAAGAGGATAACCCGCTCCGGCTCAACAATCCGCTCCATGATACTCTCGCTTCTGTAGAGAGGATTCTGTTCCAGTACAGGTTTTACTGATTCAATCACCTCAGTCACTGCCTGATGGAATTCCCTTTCATTCGGGTCCCTGTCGGTTACAAATTTGATGCTGTTCATTTTTTCCTATTCTCCATTAAATGGGTGAACTACTGCAAACTACTATTATAGGCTATAGACTGTTAGGCTGTAGGCTATCAGCAAAAACTCCTTACACCATTTTTTCTACCAGTCTAATACCTTGAACCTGCCAGCCTAAACTATGTGCATTGCGCCTAAAATAAGGTTATAGGGAGAAAGGGTCAAGGATATATTTCATTGTTTTGCAACTTAAGAAACAGGATTAAAAAATGGCACAACATTATTCCGCAAGTCCGGCCGCATCAAGGTTCAAACTTTTCCATGAACTGATGCAGCACAAGGTGAAGCATATTCTGCTTATCTCCACTCCCTATGAAGCATGGATTATGGAACAGGACACTCGCCTTTCCGAACAGATTGTCCATGAATACAGCGGATTGAACCTCAGTCATCCGCCACGTCTCACCTGGGTCTCTTCGGCGGAAGAAGCATTGAAAGCCTGTGATGAGTGCAGCTTTGACTTTGTCATTGGGATCGCTCAATCGGTGGACGAAAGAACAAGGGCTGCAGGCAAAGCTATAAAAGAAAGATACCCGGACATGCCTCTGGTAGTACTGACCCACCAGGAAACACTGCCAAAATCCGATATACTTACCAAGGACAGCAACTCCTACATTGACCGAATTTTTTTCTGGACAGGACAGGCGGATATTCTACTCGCCATAATTAAGAGTATAGAGGATCAGTTTAACGTCCTCAACGATATCAAATGTGCCGATGTTCGGGTAATCCTTTTCGTTGAGGATTCCCCCTTCTATCTTTCCGCCCTACTGCCCATACTCTATAAGGAACTGGTTCGTGAAACCCAGGGAGTCATAGAGGACAGTCTCAACCAGGA
>DEIL01000106.1:7506-11838 GCA_002352445.1 Desulfobulbaceae bacterium UBA2775 | reverse complement strand
TTCAACCCCAATATCCTCTGCGTCATATCCGATGTCCGCTACCCTCGAAACAACAAACAAGATGCAGAAGCCGGTCTTCACCTCTTAAAGTATATAAAACAAGATCGATTTGATATCCCGCTGCTGCTTACCAGTTCAGAACCCCATAACGCAGCACGCGCAGCGACTATACCTGCACCATTTATCGATAAGAATGCTCCCTTTCTACATAGACAGATTCGGGCTTTTCTCCATGATTATCTCGGATTTGGTGAATTCGTCTTCAGTAACGAGGAAGGTGAAGTCCTTGGCAAAGCCGACAATCTCTACAGCCTGGAAAAAATGATGCAGGAGATTCCCATTGAATCCTTTCTTTACCACAGCCGCCAAAATGACTTCTCACGTTACCTGTATACCCTGGCGGAAGTAGAACTGGCTGGAAATGTGAGACCACTGCGTGATTTCTCATTTGAGACAGCCGAATTGCACCGGCAGCACATTGTGCAAATGATAAAAGAACAGCGCATGAAGCGTCAGAGGGGCATTATTGTCGATTTTGATGCAGACAGGTTCGACCCTGATACCGAGTTCACCAAGATCGGCAAAGGTTCACTGGGCGGCAAAGCGAGGGGACTTGCCTTCTTTGCTGCTATGCTGTATCAGCATAGAGACCTTTTTCAAACCTTTGCCAATGTGGAAATCTCCGTTCCTCAGACCCTGATTCTTACCTCTGAGGCCTTTGATGCCTTTATCGAATTTAACGGATTGAGTGATCTTATAAAAGAAGAGATTGAGGATGAGGAAATTTCAAGCCAGTTCCTCAAAGCCCGGTTTCCTGAACCATTTCGTTCTGACATTAGTTCTTTCCTGGCTGTTACAGCTTACCCTCTGGCCATTCGCTCTTCCAGCATGTTGGAAGATGCACAATTTAAATCCTACGCAGGACTTTATCATACCTATATTTTAGCCAATGACCATCCCGAGGAAAGATGCCGCCTCAGCCAGCTTCTGGCTGCTATCAAAAAGGTTTACGCCTCAACTTTCTTCCGAGCACCGAAAGCATTCAGCAAAAGAGTGGGCAACCGCCTGGAAAGCGAAAAAATGTGTGTCATTATTCAGCGAGCAGTAGGCAGTCAGTATGGCAACCGGTTTTATCCTGCTGTTTCCGGGGTCGCCCAGTCTTTGAACTACTACCCTTTTTCCCGGATGAAAACTGAAGAAGGCATCGCCTCCATTGCCATTGGTCTGGGTAAGGCAGTTATGGAAGGTGAAAACAGTTTGCGCTTTTCTCCTCTGCACCCGGAGATATTACCTCAGCGATCGGCTGTTGATGACATTCTCAGAGGGTCTCAAAAATATTATTACGCCATAACCATGAATGACCCGGACTGTACAAAAGAGATCAACGACAACACCACACTTACAAAAGTGACTGTGCATTCCACCGCCACAGACTATCCCATCAGATTTCTCTCTTCCACCTATACTCCTTCAGAACACCGGATACGAGATTTTTACTCAAAAAACGGGCACCAGGTAATCACTTTCGCCGCTCTTCTAAAGTATAAAACTATCCCTTTCACCGACATTCTGAACATACTGCTTTCTTTAGGCAGGGAAAAACTGGGATGTGCAGTAGAGATAGAGTTTGCCCTGGATCTGCCTCCCACACCTGACCAGAAGTGCAGCTTTTATGTGCTGCAGATTCGACCAATGAGTGCCAGAGAAGAGACCCTGAGAGTTGCCATATCCGAAAAAGATATCTCGTCGGCATTCTGTGTCTCCCACCGGGGATTGGGCAATACAGTTAACCATGAGATGTGCAATATAATCTTTGTGAAACCGGATAACTTTGACCCTGCGAACACAGTAAAGATAGCGGCAGAAATTGGTGCGATGAACGGGAAGCTGCTTAAAGAGGACAGAAAGTATCTGCTTATCGGCCCCGGCAGATGGGGATCTTCAGACCATTGGCTTGGTATTCCTGTCACCTGGGAAGATATCTGCGGGGTCGGCAGTCTTATAGAAACCGTACACCCGCGTCTTAATGCTGAGCCCTCACAGGGATCTCATTTTTTCCACAATCTCACTACTCTGGGGATAAATTATATCAATATAGACCCGAGCCATGGCGACCGAATCGACTATCAATGGCTGATGGAGCTTCCCGTATACTCAGAAACTGAGAACATTGTCCATGTGCAGGCCGAAAAGCCCTTTACGCTTAAGGTGGATGGTCGCAGTGGTCTGGCTGTTATTTTACCTGGATAAACTGTGATGGCGTCGTAAAAAGTCCGATCCGGAGTCTCGCAGGCTCGCTTACCTGTATATCGAACTTTTTTGACTTAGCCATCTGGAACTTCNNTAAGCGTAGACTTCGAGTGACCTTGTTACGAGTTCATCAGCTATACACATAAGCAAAAAAAATCCCTGCTGATATAAAAAATGATTAATTATTGATTTCTATGAATATTTTTTTTATATCGAAGAGAATAAATAGCCTGACAAACAAATTTACTTTAAGTTAATTTATGGCACGACACTTGCAACACAACAGGGATAGTTTAATATCTCTTTTTTAACTCAATTTGGTTCCACACCATGACCGTATCCGCTATAGAACGACGACGCCATGTACGACAAGCCATGAATATATCCGTGACCTGCTGTCATCTGGAACAGAGCACTGATACAACCTGCTTTTGTCTCGGTGAAATCAGCGATGCAAGCATGGGCGGTGTGCGGGTGCAGGTAAACTCCGATATTAATCTTATTGTCGGCAACAAACTTGTCCTTTTGGTCACACCCAAAGAAGATAATCACACACCCAATCATGAATTTCCCGGAGAAATTAAAGGTGAAGTGGTGTGGCAGAATCCACAGCAGCGAAGTTTCGGATTGAAGTTCCTCTTATAGCTCCCGTTTATCAATAACTCTGTCCCCCTTACCATCAAAACGCTCAAGGGTTCTTTCCTCGACCAGCTTAACATCGACCCCTATTCCCAGTTCTGAGGCCATTCTCTTCTTTATCATGTCCATAAAGGCACGCTGTTTTTTCATGGCATCAAAGAAAATCGATTCCACCACCTCAACCATTACAGTCAGCTTATCTTCATTATTCTCTCTTTCAACAATCAACCGGTAGTGGGGTTCAGTTCCTTCAATATCAAAAAGAACAGCTTCGATCTGAGTTGGAAAAATGTTCACACCTTTTATAATCAGCATATCGTCAGATCGTCCCATCATCCTGTGCATACGGACAAAGGTGCGGCCGCAGGGACATGGCTCAGCCAACAGACAGGTCAAATCCCTGGTACGATAGCGAATCACCGGGAAAGCTTCTTTAGTAAGGGTGGTAATGATAAGTTCACCAACCTCACCGGGTTTAACCGGTTCAAGAGTTTCAGGATCAAGTATCTCAATCAGAAAATGGTCTTCATTCACATGGAGACCGTTGCATTCCTGACATTCACCGGCAACACCAGGCCCCATGATTTCTGAAAGACCGTAGTTATCGGTTGCCCGAATACCAAGACGTTCATTGATTTCAATGCGCATTGCCTCAGACCAGGGCTCGGCACCAAACAGTCCGAAACGGAGGGATAAACCGTTAGGGTTGATCCCCATATCCATCATCACATCTGCCATCTTCAGGGCATAGGAAGGCGTACAGACCAAAGCAGTGGTTTTAAAATCCTGCATAATCTGAATCTGACGTTTGGTGTTCCCTGCAGAAATGGGAATAACGGAAGCACCCAGTCTCTCGGCTCCATAATGCAGGCCAAACCCTCCGGTAAAAAGTCCATAACCAAAAGCAATCTGGATCATATCGTCAGCGGTCACCCCGGCACCACAGAGAATCCGGGCTACAAGGTTTGACCAGTTGACAATATCCTTTCGACTATAACCGACAACCGTCGCCATACCGGTTGTGCCGGAAGAGGAGTGAATCCGCACTACATCCCGGAGAGGTATGGCAAAAAGACCGTAGGGATAATTCTCACGAAGATCCTGTTTGGTGGTAAATGGCAGGCGACGCAGGTCAGCCAGTGACTTTACCTTCTCCGCATCAACCTTCAATTTACTGAATGTATTTCTGTAAAACGGCACAGTTGTGCCTACTCTGCGAAGAGTGTTTTTCAATCGTTCAAGCTGCAGCTGCTCTAATTGGGGCCGTGGTAAACACTCTTTTTTCTGTTCCCAGTACATAAGTTTATTACCAGCTATTTTTTAACTGACTAGATCAATGAAACTTTTAGGTTGTCGATTGATTTATATGAAAGTCATGTGCTGTCTGGAAGAAAAAGGGGTTCAGAGGAGTGTTGACACAACAGGTAAGCGAGCATGCGAGAC
>DEIL01000106.1:0-7465 GCA_002352445.1 Desulfobulbaceae bacterium UBA2775 | reverse complement strand
TACATTACTTTCATGTTTCGTTGTAAAATTCATTTCATGGGTGTTAGGCTACAGGTTCAAGTGCAGGCTGTAGGCTATTAGGCCGAAGGCTGTCAGGAAAAACAAAAACGCTAAGTCCTCCCTCCCCTGATAGCCTATAGTCTAACAGTCTTCAGCCTAACAGCCTTCAGCCTGTCATTACAGCGCACAAATCTGTTCACCACTCAAAAGAGTGAAACCATTCTTTGACAATACTTCAATTGCCTCATCCATTTTCTCAAACCTGAAGATCAATACCGCATTTTCACCACTCTTATTAACAAAGGCATACATATACTCAACATTAATCCCGGCACTGTGCAGACATTTTAGAACTGTGGCCAGCCCACCTGTTTTATCGACCACCTCAACTGCCAATACATCGGTTTTACCTACGGTAAAGCCACCGTCCTGGAGAATATTTTTAGCCTTTTCAACATCATTAACAATCAATCTAAGGATACCGAAATCGGCGGTATCTGCAACTGAGAGGGCACGGATATTGATATCGTTATCTGCAAGAATAGCCGTAATTTCAGCTAGTCTGCCGGACTTATTCTCTAAAAAAACTGCAATTTGTTCAACACGCATAGTAACCTCCTCACCAGATTTTGCGATTATCAATAACCCGCTGTGCTTTTCCTTCACTGCGTTGAATAGTCTTCGGCTCCACCAGCTTCACCTTGCAGGTTACACCAAGCAGGCTTTTAACATCCGCCTGGATCTTTTTGGTCAAATTCTCCAGTACCCGGATTTCATCTGAAAAGAGTCCCTCACTCACTTCGACCTGCACAGACATGGTATCAAGATTGCCCTCCCTCTCAACGACAATCTGATAATGGGGTTCAACCCCTTCTATTCCCATCAGCACATGTTCAACCTGAGATGGAAAGACATTCACCCCTCGAATAATAAGCATATCATCGGTACGCCCGGTCACCTTTTCCATTCTGACAAGGGTTCTACCACATTCGCACTGGTCGTAGATCAACCTGGAAATATCCTTGGTCCTGTAGCGAATTATCGGAAAAGCCTCCTTGGTGAGTGTAGTAAATACCAGCTCACCCTGCTCCCCGGGCGGCAGGACTTCTCCACTGTCCGGATCAATAATCTCCGGCAGGAAATGATCCTCAAAAATATGCATGCCCCGGTCAGCCAACAGACACTCCTGGGCTACACCAGGGCCCATTACTTCGGACAACCCATAGATATCAACTGCCTTGAGGTTCAGTTTTTTCTCAACCTCCTCCCTCATATTCTCACTCCACGGCTCCGCTCCGAAAATCCCTACACGCAGGGAAAGCGAGGTAGGAGCAATATCCATGGAATCCATTGCATCCGCAAGATTAAGGGCATAAGACGGTGTAGAGAGCAGTACCGTGGAGCGAAAATCCTTCATGATATTTATCTGCCGCTTACTGTTCCCGCCGGAAACGGGGATAACAGTTGCACCTAACTTTTCAATGCCGTAATGGGCACCCAGTCCGCCGGTAAAAAGGCCATAGCCGTAGGCATTCTGTACCATATCTTCCTTGGTTGCTCCGGCACAGCAAAGGGCTCTTGCCATAATTCCGGCCCAGGTATCAATATCCTTACTTGTATAACCCACCACCGTAGGTTTTCCGGTGGTACCGGAAGATGCATGAACACGGACAACTTCTTCCATCGGCACCGTAAAGAGCCCGAACGGATAATTATTTCTTAGATCTTCCTTAGCTGTAAAGGGAAGTTTTCTCAGATCTTCAAGAGATTGTATATCTTCCGGTTTCACCCCTGCCTCATCCATTTTCCGGCGATATGGCTTCACCGTCTTATAGACCCTAGCGACAAGGTGCTGCAACCGTCTCAGCTGAATGGACTCCAATCCCACCCGCGGCAGAGTCTCCATCTCTTCTTCCCAGTAAATTACCGACATCATGCGTCCTCTTTTCTAACCCCGGCAAACGGGACTCTTCTATTCAAATAACGGTTAGGTACAAAAAAACTTCAAAATACTTCAGCATGTAGCTATTCACTTACTCTGCGGCCCGCCTCAAAAGCCCGCAGGTTCGCATCCCTGAATTTCGCCGGCACTCGAGCCCGGATAATATCTTCGTAAACTTCAGGATTTACCGGCAAAAAGGGGGACATCGCCCCAACCATCACTACGTTCGCCGTCCTTACCTCACCGACTTCCCGGGCAAGGTCAAAGGCATCCACCGGTACAACAACTATTTCACGTTTGATCAAATTATCGAGTACATCTGCTGGATACTCAGCCTGTCCGGTGGCAACGGCAGGAGGAAGTATTTTCTGAGTATTGACTATCACCTTGCTTCCCTTGTGCAGGTATGGAAGATAGCGCACAGCCTCCATCATCTCAAAGGCAACCTGGATATCAGCCTGTCCCGGCTCAATCAGTGGTGAATAAACTTTTTTGCCATAGCGCAACTGTGCTGTAACCGACCCACCGCGCTGAGCCATCCCGTGGACCTCACTCTTTTTGGCATCATGTCCGGCCGCCAGCAAACTATAGGCAGTGATTTCACTGGCGAGGAGAATCCCCTGGCCTCCCACCCCCGAAAAGAGAATATTCCCTGAACCTTCCATTATTTTTCCTCCTTTCTGGTGATAGCATTAAACTTACAAAGCGACGCGCACTGTCCACAGTCGTTACAGAGTATCTCATCAATTTTCGAAATTCCCTTCTGTTTCTTTCTGTACCCTCTCTCTTCCGCCTCGCCTTCTGCAAAAGTTGTCCAGCTGATGGCAGGACAGCCAAGACGGATACAGGACATACATCCAACACAATTTTCCTGGTTGGTAAAGTATGATACCGGTTTACGCTCTTTCATTTCAGGCAGCAGAACACAGGGCGCTTCAGAGATAACAACAGACATTTCATTCTGCTCAACCGCTTCTTTCATTACCTTCCGTGTTTCCGGCACATCATGGGGATTGACCTTATACACATGTTTTACACCCACCGCGCGACACAGCGCCTCCAGATCAAGCTGACTGGCCGCTTCCCCTTTCATATTGTACCCGGATGCAGGATTCTGCTGCTGTCCTGTCATGGCCGTTATCCTGTTATCGAGGATAATCAGAGTGGAAGCTGAATCGTTATAAACGCTGTTGATCAGACCGGTAATGCCGGAGTGAATAAAAGTTGAGTCACCAATAACAGAGACAACCTTGTCATGGGCACCTTCACCGACCGCCTTGGCAATACCGTGGGCAATTGAGACCGATGCCCCCATGCAGACACATGAATCCATTGCCGAAAGAGGCGGTAGAAAACCAAGGGTATAACAGCCGATATCACCTGAGACAAATACCTTCATCCTGGATAAATTAAAGAAAATCCCCCTGTGAGGGCACCCGGCACACATATTTGGCGGACGCATGGGCAGTGGTACTTCTTCAAACAATTCCAATTTGGAGTCGGCATCAATACTGTTCCTGACGATAGCGGTGTTCAGCTCGCCCTGATTTGGAACACAATCTTTTCCCCGGCAGTCTATCCCCATAGCCTTTATATGAATTTCCATAAACGGATCGAGTTCCTCCACCACATACAACTCATCGACCATCCCGGCAAACTCTCGAATCTTCTTCTCGGGAAGAGGCCAGCACATTCCGAGTTTAAGCACAGCAGCATCGGGAAAGGCTTCTTTAACATAGAGATAGGATACCCCGGATGTTATAAACCCTCTCTTGGTATCACCTTTTTCAATCCGGTTAAAAGCTGCCGTTTCAGCCAGATTTTGACAGCGGTTCATGCGCTCTTCAACATAAACACGACGCTTGCGGGCCATACCGGGCAACATAACAAGTTTAGATGGATTTTTACTGATTTCACCGTCTGTCGCAGCGATTCTCTCACCCTTTTTGACAACCCCTTTTACATGGGCAATACGAGTGGTAATGCGCAGGATGACCGGAGTATCAAGATCTTCGCTCAGATCAAAAGCTGTTTTGAGCATCTCCTTTGCCTCCATCGGCTCGGAAGGCTCAAGCATCGGCATCTTTGCCGCAAAAGCGTAATTCCTGTTATCCTGCTCATTCTGGGAGGAGTGCATTTCAGGGTCATCAGCACAGACCAGAACAAGCCCTCCATTAATTCCTGTATATGAAGCGGTAAACAACGGGTCGGCCGCCACATTGAGCCCAACATGTTTCATGGTGGCAAGAGCCCTGCTGCCGGCAAAAGATGCTCCTATTGCAACTTCAAGACCGACTTTTTCGTTGGGTGCCCATTCGGTATATACTCCCTCATAGCAGCTGAGATTTTCCATTATCTCAGTGGAGGGTGTTCCCGGATACCCTGAGGCAACTTTTACTCCGGCCTCGTAGGCTCCCAGAGCAATAGCTTCATTGCCGGACATCCACAGTGTATCTTTGTTTTTGTTTGTCATATTATCTCCTGATTATTACAGATCATATCTTGAAGAACTGCTTATATTCCGGCTTTCACCAATGTTTTGAAAGTAACCGTTAAAACTACCCTGAAACTCGCCTCCCAGGCAAGTTTTTTTTTCGCTTGCTATCGCCAACCATAACCGACCTTCCTGCAAGTTGATGGTGCCATATAAAAGACAATTGCCAGAGAATACTTTTTTTGACAAGGTTATTGTGACCAATTAATATATGAAGCGAACAGAATCAGCGATTTATTGTTTTGTACGATATAGCTGGAACACAGCTTCAGATCCAATTTTAATGGAGGCAGTACACCATGTATATAGGCAGAATTATGCATACCGAACTGATCACAGTTTCCCCGGAAACGTCTCTCGAAAATGCCCAGAAACTGGTGGATCAGCACGCGATCGACCATCTGCTGGTAATCGACAACAATAAAAAATTAGTCGGAATTCTTTCCGACAGGGATCTCAAACAATACTGGGCCTCTCCCGCAACATCTCTCAGCACCCATGAGTTGAACTATCTGCTTGATAAAGTAACGGTGGATATGATTATGATAAGAACGGTGGTAACAGTTTCCACCGCAACAACAATAGAACGGGCAGCTTTTATCATGCAGCAGTACAGAATCAGTGCACTGCCCGTGATGGAAGACGATAAACTCGTGGGAATTATCACCAGTCCTGATGTTATGGCTGTCCTCTTTGAGGCAATCGGTATCAGTGATGAGAGTGTCAGGCTGGGAGTCTTCGTAAGCGACAGCATTGGACAACTGGCAAAAGTCACTGGTGTACTGAAAGAGGCGGGCATAAATATCCAGAGCCTGCTCTGCTGGCCCGAAAAAGAGTTCCCTGGAATCACCCAGATGGTTTTCAGAGTTGGCGCCCGGGACAGTGACAACGCCATCCGGACACTGAACGAAAACGGGCTAAAGGTAAAACTGCAATATGAAAAAGACATTACCCCATTTCTTCCTGATAATCAGGGAGACAGATAAACATCCAATCTTCAAGATTCACCCATAACGGCGTCGTAAAAACTCTTCACCTGATTCGTTGTTCCACCCCGCAGGAGATAAGCGCAGACTTCGAGTTCTTTCGGGGCGCAGATTTTCTACAATTACGATGCCATCATCTATCTCTGGTACCAAAGGCAAGTTTACCACCAAGATGTCCTGCCAGCCCTGCTGCACCCAGAAGTAAAGCTGCAATCCCCAGATAAATCCACTTTACCGGAGAATCTGCTGCAACCACTCCAGGATCGATAATCCTCCAGAACACAAGTACATTTGTCGAGGCAAGCACAACCAGAGCGCAGAATATTTTTATTATAAAAATTGAAGTTTTAATCCCTTTAAACCTCTTCTGCCACTCCAGGTAGCCGGTTAACAGAACCATGGGTAAAACCAGAAGAACGGCTATGAGATTATAGAAGGCTGCAGTTTCAAAACTTGCTATATCGAACCATACAGAAATTGCTAAAAAGGAGAACACCACAGGCAGGATACCATTTGGGAAATGAACAGATATTGGATGGAGGTGATGGCGAATCAGCAGATCTGCGATAGTATTAAACAGGGATGATGAGACCCCCTCCGAAGAGACTGGCTCCCTTTCTGTAACGGGCAGTGAGCCTATCTCGCTGCCATGTTCATCCAACTCAAGAAACATTTCAGCTGGAGCGCCACAGACAGGACACTTTTCAGGAGGCTCCGGACCCGTATGAATATAGCCGCATACTGTACATTTCCACCTCTTCTCAGTAGTAATTCCAAGATTCTCTCCATCCTCCTCATCGAGCATTTCTTCAAACATATCGGAAGTGGCACCACAAACAGGACAGGTTTCAGGAGGCTCAGGCCCTGTATGGACATAACCACACACTGTACATCTCCATTTTTTTTCCACTGACTCCACTACAGAATTCTCTTTCCCAACTCCTTCAATTTGGGTCACTACAGTAAACTTATCACCTGGGGCCTCACAAACTGGACATTTTTCCGGTACGTCATCACCCTCATATAAATATCCGCACGCACCACATTTCCAATGATTCATATCGAACTCCCAACCCCGAATAGATCGGAACTTTTTAAAATCCTTTAGTACCTTACTTCAGAATTTCTGCAATAAAAACAAGAACCTGAGAAAGGTTGTTTAAAATTATATGCTTGAACATACATCCATGGCACTTATCCCGTATATCGGGGTTAATTCTATTCCTACAATACTTGCCACAATCAGATTAAAAGAAAACACAGATTAACACAAGGTTTGAAAATGTGGCACAGCTATTCCCCTTCAACGACCAGAAGCCTGTCCAAGAACAGGTAAGTATCAACCGGTAAAACATATAACCTTGTTATTAACCAAGCAATTAAAAATTTGAACAAGATGGAAAAGCAGGATAGGATAAAAAGAATAGTTGTACAGACGTATCTCTGTTCAGACAGACAACCACTGAGGATTTAAGCAGGTTGCTCCACAGCCTGATTGGAGGAAGGGTATGGGAAAAACCAGAAATTTTAATGTCATTAATAATCGAATACAGTTCAAATGCCCATCTTGTGGAGCGAGACGGAATTCCGCTCTTCCACCAAGTCTACGTAAAAAAAGTATTCGATGTCATAAATGCGATGAAATCGTCAAATGTGTGTTTAATCGACGAGCCAAACCAAGAATTCCCCACCTTGGAAAGGTGGAAATGATTACAAAGGATGGGAAAAACCTCGATGTAAACCTTCGTGATATCTCGGCAGGAGGTATTGGGCTTGACATACCCATCGGAATTCTACGCTCGCGCAGAATCACAGTAGGCCAGCAGGTCCGCTTCAAGTGCAGATGGAATCCCCGGTTGCTTGATACCGGTTATTTTGTTGTAAAAACCATTAAAGACCAGCGTATTGGTTTGAAGAAAGTTAGTACAGGATAACCCATAAATAATTTAGCCCACCGATAAAAGGGTAACCTCACTCCTTATCACAATTGAAAAGACAGGTGTAATACTATCTGTTCAACAATGATGGCGTCGTAAAAAGTCC
>DEIL01000022.1 GCA_002352445.1 Desulfobulbaceae bacterium UBA2775 | reverse complement strand
CCTGCGCGGGAATGACGAAAAATTAACTAACCCCGATGAAGGTGATAAGTACCATGGAAGTATATTCAAGCATATAATTTTAGACAACCTTCCTCAGTTTCTTGTTTTTTATTACAAAAATTCTGGGACAAGGTACTGATATGGTTAACACACGTAACACCTTGATATTATTATACCTCGGAAATTGTGTTAACCGTAAGATTTTGTGGTTGGCAGACTCTCAAATTCTTACGCGTGTCAACCATACAATCTAAATAAAAATACCAGAACATCCAGGAGGATGGCATATGAAAGCTGTAAGAAAAATAATTGAGATAGATGAAGAATTATGTGATGGTTGTGGTCTGTGCGTGCCGGATTGCGCAGAGGGTTCACTGAAGATAATAGACGGCAAGGCAAAACTGGTCGCCGACAAGTTATGTGATGGACTCGGTGCATGTCTCGGCGCCTGTCCCACAGGTGCACTGAAAATAATTGAACGTTACTCAGATGAGTTTGATGAGGAAGCTGTAGAAGTATATCTCGAAGAAGAGAAGAAGAAAGCTGAAGCGAAAGCTCCAGAGACCATGGATTGCGGTTGTGCATCCACCCATATTCAATCCTTTAAGCCCGCGTCTTCAGAGTCACCAACAGCGTGCCAGACAGCCAACATCCCGGTCAATATCCCTGCAGCCGGCGCGTCGGCTTCCATGCTTACCCACTGGCCGGTGCAGATCCGTCTCGTTCCGGCACATGCCCCCTTCCTGAAGAACAGTGACCTGCTGGTAGCTGCAGACTGTACAGCAGTATCAGTAAAAGATTTTCAACAAAATTATCTTGACGGGAAAACGGTGCTGATGGGGTGTCCTAAATTCGACGACGCCGAAAGCTATGTAGAGCGCTTTGCCGAGATAATCCAGACCTGTGACCTTAAGAGCCTCACCGTATTAATCATGGAGGTTCCCTGCTGTTCCGCCATGAACGTAATCATCAAAAAGGCAATAGCGAAAGCAGGAGTATCTGTTCCGGTTGAACAGATTACAATCTCCACACGTGGGGAGGAGCTGGAAAGAAAAAGCTGGTAGGGTCGTTTCAGGTAGATAGGCTGAAGGCCGCAGGCTGTTAGAGAATCTTTTTCTGACAGTCTGCAAAGCGCATCTCAGCCTACCATCTAAGAGTTATTCCCGGCGGTGATTCACTGATCGTGGCACCCAGGGGCTGCAGAAGCTGAAACAACGGCCTGCCGAAATAAAAGAGTTCGTCGCTGAGGGTTAAATTTAAATCCCGTATCACCCGTGTTCGAAAACGCAAATCATCTCTCACCAGCCTTTCCAGTTCTTTTTCCAGCCGATCAGGAAGTCGATGACTGTTATCCCTGATATATAAAAAATCTGCCACGGGGCAGATTCGTTCATGTTCTCTTATCACAGGAATCAGCGGATCGTCAGGAGCGAGTATATCAAAACGGCTTAGAGTTTCCTTCTCCACAATACTCAGAATATCTTTCGTATCCCAACATTTCAGGAGTACACACGCCTGGGGCCGATTGTCATAAATTGTGCACCCTTTCTTCTCGTCATAATAGCAACAATCCCACTGTCGTCCCGTACCGACTATTTTTACCAGTTCAACCCCGGCAGGTTGTATACCCCCCGCCACTGGATTTTCCGTCAGCTCCCCTTTCCTGATAGTGATGAGATTCCCTATAGGAATATTCCCTTCACGAACCAGATTGAGATCTTTCTTATGGAGTGCAGGACCACCCTGTCGGCAGCAGTTGCCACATCGGTTACAACTATTCTGAGAGTTAAGCTCCAGGGTGTCAGGTGGCGGTAGAGAGTTGTTCATGAATACATGCTTACGGGGTAAGCAGATTAAAACCGCTTTTAGCCAGAAGTTTGAATACCTGATTTGGGTTCCGGCTATTTACTCTCATATAGAGTTCCCCACCTTCTACTCTTTGATTCAGACGAATCAGACGGGTAAGAGGGATATCATTGTTTTCCAGTAGGGTGACTATTGCGCTCATGATATTTGCCCGGCCATCGTCCTCTATTCCCACCAGCAGGGACCCTTTTTCCTCCACACCGAAGAGCTTTCGATAGGCTGCGGTAAGATCACGCATAGAGAACATACCCACGACAACCATTTCTTCACTCACAACAGGGATACCACCGACTTTATCCCGGTCAAAAATCAGCAGAGCATCATCAAGGGTTGCCTGCAGTCCAAGGGTGGAGCATGACGTTGTCATAATATCGGCAACTTTTGTCTTTTCCACCTGACTATAGATCAACATACGTTCACTCTTGTTAGCCACAGAGGAAGGAAATGCCGAGCGCAGATCTCTATCGGTTAGAATTCCCACAAGCTTTCTATTTCCGTCGACAACAGGAAGATGCCTAAAATAATTTTCATTGAGTATCAGCCGGGCTTCGGGCAATAATAATTCTGCAGATATTGTAATCGGGTCGGGAGTCATGTGTTCGCTGATATACATATTGTCACCATCACCTGATCTTTATTATATACTTTTGCACACTTTCATCTTTGATGGCGTCGTAAAAATTCCGATCTACGGCGTTGCAGATTTTTATCAGCACCGAGGCATACCATATGTATAGCCTCGGCACTGATAAAAACACTGCGCCTTGTATATCAGACTTTTTAACTTAGCCATCTATAGCGACAATCAACCTTTTTACGAGTTCATCATCTTTGATGATCTCGTAAAAAGTCTCCCGCGCCGTCATTCCCGCGCAGGCTGGAATCCAGAAGGTATTGAAATAATTAGATTCCGCCTGCGCGGGAATGACGGGATAACGAAGAATTCGACTTTTTACGACGCCATCATCTTTAGATTATATTATATCATACACAACTGGTTAAACAGCAATTTTCTATTGATTATTTTAGCGTTTTTCCAAGCTATAATTTCTTTTTTTTATTATTTTTCATGGTGCTTAAGGAAACTCAGCTATCATCCTTCTGGACTCCCGCCTTGCGCCGGAGTTACGCCGGGTTCATATAAAATGAAAATAATTCTATACCGATCCAACCTCTGTCCAAGATGTTTTCTCGCCAAAAAATATCTGCTTGACATCACCGGGGAAGACCCTGATATACATATTGAAGAAGTGGATATTCTCGGTTCACCACAACGCTGCCTCCAGGATAGGATACGCATGGTCCCTGCACTCGTGATTGGCAAAGACAAATTAAGCGGTGTTTTCTTGAGTAAAAAGGCGATAAAAACTTTTATCAACCGTCACCAGACATAAAGCAACTATTTTGAAACAATTCCTTTTTGACACTATTGGCCGACTGGATCTTGTCATCTGGATTCTGGTATTGACTTTCTTCTGCGGCAGCGCTCTGCTGTTTGGCGGGGATATTAACCTGGCATTTATCGGTGCATCCGGTGTTATCTTTGAAATGGTTCTTATTGCTCTGGCTATTGAGATAATTATAGAATGTCTGAAGAAAACCAAAGGTATAGGTACAATTACCGGATTTATTACCAACGGCCCTGAGGCCGTCTGCCTGATTGTCGGGTTGATCGCAGGAGATATTATCTTCGCAGCATCCACCCCGCTCGGCTCAAATTTCATGAATCCGATTCTTCTCGTTGTCGCAGCCCTTATCTGCCGCCAGCTCCTGCTGACCTTTTCTACCAATAAACTTTATACAATCACAACCCTGGTTATTACGGCACTCATGGCTGCCTGTTTTTTCCTGCTTCCCCGGTCACTGTATCCGATATGGCTCCTTGTGATTTTGGTTTTCTCTATTCCTCTCTTCTTTTTACGGCCCAGGGAACAGGACCACGGTGAGGACGAGGACTACTCATTCAATCCGACATTCTGGCTGCTGCCGGCAATAATTACCCTCATGATCACTGGGTATTTTCTCGACCCTGTAGTCACTTTTGCAGCGACTCACTCCCATACGCCCAAGGGTGTCATCGGCTTTGTTGTCCTCGCCACGCTGACAAGCTGGCCTGAATTTAAATCGTGCATTGTTCTGCTTGGGCGGGGAAACCGGTTAGCCGCAATATTGAACATTACCGTTTCCAATATCACAAACATATGGCTGGCCGGCATCGGTATTGCGGCCTACCTGGTGTCAGGAGCAAGGTACTGATATGACAAGGAAAAATAAAAGAAGAAGATTCTTTATCAAAAAGAACCTCCAGGGCAAATTAATATTTGGATTTTTTCTATTCGTCACCGGAGGAGCACTCTTTTTCCTCGTGCTTCTTGGAGCTTTCTCGACAGACACCCTGACTATTTCCTACAGTAATCAGGAGGTGCAGTCCGGCCAGAGTACTCTCTTACTGCTTAAAAATATTCTTGCAGCACACTGGGTTTTTATTTTTTCAGGTGTCATATTTATCGGTATTGCCTCACTGCTGCTCAGCCATCGAATTGCGGGACCGATGTTCCGCTTTGAGGTAGCATTAGATAATATGCTGGACAAGGATTTAAGCGACACCATATATCTCAGAAGTCAAGATGAGGGGAAAGAACTGGCAACAAAAATAAACGCTTTTAATCAGGAAATATCAACGACCTTCAAAAATATCAACTCTTACTCCAGTGCGATTGCATTACTGCTTGAACGTGCCGAGACCAAATCTACCAATGTCCCCATAAAACAGCTGCAGGAATTGAAATCCATATACTGGAATCTCAAAGAAAATAATAAAAAAATAGGTGCAGCCTCCAACTCTTACACTCTCATGGATGAGTAAAATTCTATGCTCTCTGTGGCGAGACTATTTATGTTTTGGGTTGTGTGGATCACCTGCCTTTATAACTATCACCATACCCTAA